>JASJEH010000029.1 GCA_030064755.1 Methyloceanibacter sp.
GATGCGCAGCCGCGCAGAAAATCGCTAGCGAGGCAAATGCCCAAAAGTTCCGCCTCAAGCACAAGTGACGGATGGTCAATCAATAGATTGGCTAATGAGTTGCAAATCGACCGCAGAACTGTGACGAAGCGTCTTGTAGACGTGATTCCGCTTCGGACAAACGGCAGCGGCGATCTGTACACTTTGCGGGATGCGGCGCGAGCAATCTTCGGTGCTCCGAAAATCAAGACAGAGGCTCAGGCGAAAACGCGCAAGCTGGCGGCGGAAGCGGATTTGGCTGAGCTTAAGCTTGAAGAGATGCGCGGCGACCTGGTTGATTCGGCGGAAATGAAGAAGGCCGCCATGCGGAACGGCCGCGTCGAGCGCGAGGCTCTCCTGAACTGGCCGGATCGGATTGGCGCGGATCTCGCGGCAAAGCTGGAAGTGGACCCCGGCTTGCTGGTCCGCTGCCTGGAGGAAGAACTGCGCACCTACATGGAGGAACGCGCCGGCAATGACGGTCTTTGACCTTTACCGCCAGGCATGGTGCATGGGCTTCAAGCCCGAGCCCCTGCAGACGGTGACGGAGTGGGCCGACAGGAAGCGGATACTTTCATCCAAGTCGGCGGCCGAGCCAGGCCTGTGGCGGACCTCGCGGACGCCTTACCTGAAAGAGATCATGGATTGCCTGTCGCCCAGCTCGCCGGTCGAGCGGGTGGTCTTCATGAAGGGCGCGCAGATCGGCGCGACCGAGGCGGGCAACAACTGGATCGGCTACATCATCGACCAGGCGCCCGGCCCCTTGCTGTCGGTCATGCCCACGGTCGAGATGGCCAAGCGGAATTCAAAGCAGCGGATCGCGCCGCTGATCGAGGAAACGCCGGCGCTTTCGGAGCGGGTCAAGGACCCCAGGCGGCGGGACAGCGGCAATACGGTTTTGTCCAAGGAATTCCCCGGCGGTATCCTGATCATGACCGGGGCGAACTCCGCGGTCGGGCTTCGGTCGATGCCGGTTCGCTATCTGTTCCTTGACGAGATTGACGGCTATCCGCCGGACGCCGACGGCGAGGGCGATCCGATCGAGCTTGCCGAGCAGCGGACGGTCACCTTCGCCCGGCGCAAGATCTTCATGCCGTCAACGCCGACGGTTGCCGGCATATCCCGGATCGAAGCGGCCTACGAGGAATCGGATCAGCGGCGCTACTTCGTGCCCTGTCCGGACTGCGGGCATCCGCAAACGCTCAAGTGGTCCAACGTCAAGTGGCCCGAGCACGAGCCGGAGAAGGCGGCCTATTGCTGCGAGGACTGCGGTTCGCTGATCGAGCATCGCCACAAGGCTTCCATGCTGGCATGGGGCGAGTGGCAGGCGACGGCGGAAGGCGACGGGTCGACCGCCGGATTTCACCTTTCGGCGCTCTATTCGCCCTGGTTCACCTGGGCTCAGGCGGCCAAGGAGTTCATCGAGTCCAAGCCCTATCCGGAACGGCTCAAGACCTGGGTCAATACGACCCTGGGCGAAGTCTGGAAGGGCGAGGGCGAGGCCCCGGCCTGGAAAGCCATCATGGACCGCGCGGAGGACTACGAGCCGCGCACGATTCCGGAGGGCGGGGTCTACCTGACCGCCGGCGCCGACGTGCAGCGCGACCGGATCGAAGCCGAGGTGGTGGCCTGGGGTCCGAACGGCGAAAGCTGGTCGGTCGATTTCCGGGCCCTGCCGGGAGATCCCTACCAGCCGGAAGTCTGGCGCGACCTGTCGGACATGCTGGACGAAACCTTCGAGCACGAAGCGGGCGGCCTGCTGAAGATCGGGCGCCTGGCGATCGACTCCGGCTATGCCACGGGCGAGGTCTACAAGTGGGTCCGGCTGCATCCGGCAAACCGGGTCATGGCGATCAAGGGCCGGGCGGGCAGCGCGGCCATCCTGGGATCTCCGACCCCGGTGACCGTCACGGCCGGCGGCAAGAAGATCCCGCGCGGCGCCAAGGTCTGGCCGCTCGGCGTCGACGCCTTGAAGGCCCAGCTATACGGGCGGCTGAAGGCGGGCATGGAGGACGAAGAGACGCCGGCCCGCTGTCACTTTCCGAGACGCTATCCGGAAGAGTTCTTTAAGCAACTGACCGCCGAGAAGCTGGTTTCGAGAAAGAACCGCAAGGGCTTCGTGGTCCACGAATGGGCCAAGAGCAGAGACAGAAACGAGGCTTTGGATTGCCGCATCTACGCCAGCGCCGCCGCGCTCGCCGCGGGTTGCGACCGCTGGTCTCCCGCCAAGTGGGGCCAGATGGCCGCCGCCCTCGGCGTTCAGCCCGCGCGTGAAAGCACGAAGCCGCCACCCGCTCCGGTCATGCAGCGCCAGCCGCGCCGGTCTTCTTCGTTCGAAAGGCGAGGACTCTAGATGGATCTTACGACCGCCCAGTCTCACCTTGACGCTTGGCTCGCGGCTGATCTGCGTGTGGCAACCGGGCAGAGCTACACGATCTCCTCGGGCGGGAGCACGCGCGTCCTGACCCGCGCCGACGCCGACACGATCAAGGACCGGATTTCCTACTGGCAAGGCGTCGTCAAGACCTTGACCGCCACGCGCGCGAAGAATCCCAGCGTCAGGATCGCGACATGGAGCTAGACAGCCTGCTTGGCCGCTGGTTCCCCGGTCTGGCCCTAGCCCGCATGAAGAACCGTATCCGGCTGGAAGCGGCCACGCGGGTCTACGACGCCGCCAAGCAATCCAATCAGCGCGTTTCGCCCAAGGACACGCGCTCGCCCGATTCCGTCATGGAGCAGGCGCAGGACAAGATCCGCCGCTGGGCGCGCCATCTGGACGAAAACCACGATCTGTCGATTGGTATCCTCGATGTGCTGGTCAACAACATTGTCGGGGCCGGCGTGGGCATCGAGCCCATGGTCATGAGGAAAAACGGACAACCCGCGGAGAAGGTCAACGACGATCTGCGGAAAATCGGCAAAATGTGGGCAAAAGAACCGGAAGTTACGGGCGAGATTCACTTCAGCGAAGTCCAAAGGCTGGCTTGCCGGACCTGGCTGCGCGACGGAGAAACGCTAATCCGCCATATCCGCGGCGGAAGTTTCCCGCACGCGACCGTGCCTTATACCATGCAGTTGCTGGAGCCCGATTTCCTGCCCTTCGGCGAGTTCACCGGAGAGCGCAACGTTATCCACGGCGTCGAAAAGGACCGCTTCGGCAGGCCCTCCGCCTATCACCTGTTCAAGCAGCATCCGGGCAACCTGAGCCTGTCCGCCATCCCGATCCGCAGCGACGACCTGCAGCGGGTCCGGGCGGACGCCATGATTCACATGAAGTTCACCCGGCGCTTCGGGCAGACCCGCGGCGTCCCCATCTTCCATGGCGTGATCCACCGCCTGGACGATATCAAGGACTACGAGGAAAGCGAGCGCATCGCGGCCCGCATCGCCGCCAGCCTGACCGCCTTCATCCAGAAGGGCGAGGATTTTGGCGGCGAAAACCTGGCATCGAACGGAGACCGCATCCTCGAGATGCAAGCGGGCATGATCTTCGACAACCTCGGCCCCGGCGAGAGCGTGGGCATGATCAAGTCCGACCGGCCCAACGACAAACTGGCGGAATTCCGCGCCGCACAGCTCCGGGCGCTGGCGGCCGGCACGGGCACCAACTTCTCGTCGATCGCCAAGCAATACGACGGCACCTACTCGGCGCAGCGCCAGGAATTGGTCGAGTCCCAGCCGGGCTATGACCGCTTGCGAAACTACTTCATCGAAATCTTCATGCGGCCGATCTGGCGCGAGCTTGTCGAGGCCGCCGTGTTCTCCGGGCAAATCTCGCTCAATCAGCAGATCGACCCCGATACGATCTACGATGCCGACATGCGCTCGCCGGGCATGCCGTGGATCGACCCGCTGAAGGAAACCCAAGCCAACGTGCTGGCGATCGAGAACCGCCTGACCTCGCGCACCCAAGTCATCCGCAACCATGGAGAAGACCCCGATGTCATCCGAGAACAAATCAAGCAAGAGAGCGAAAAGGACCGGGCAGACGGACTCGGCGCCCTCTCAGGCGGTGACGGAGCCAGCAACGGAACCGGTGACGGAACCGGAGACGGAGGAGATGAAAGCACAGGAGCCGACGAAGGCGACGAGGCCGCCGCTCAGTCGGGTGCGTGACCGTATCCACAACCAGAAGCGCCTGAACCAGGTCGTCGGCAAGGGCGGGACGATCCGCCAGTGAACCTGGAACAGATTGCCGATCTCCTCGACGCCTCGCCGCGCTGGAAGAACACCGGAGACAACCCCGCGCCCGTCGTGGCGGGCAACAAGGACGGGCGTCCGATCCAGGAAATCAGCGACAAGCACATCAAGCTTTCCGATGGGCTGGCCAAGGATATCGCCAA
Source organism: Methyloceanibacter sp. (assembly GCA_030064755.1). Taxonomy (GTDB): domain Bacteria; phylum Pseudomonadota; class Alphaproteobacteria; order Rhizobiales; family Methyloligellaceae; genus Methyloceanibacter. Next base: position 4,362 of record JASJEH010000029.1, read on the forward strand.
GACGCTGCGCCAGAAGTCGAAGCGCGCCATCCCTCTGGAACACCGCTAAACCGCAAGAGGAAAGACCATGAAGCCGCAGGACATTCTGGGCCTGGAGTACGAGCGCGTGCTCACTCTGGACCGGCAGGGGATCAATGAAGAGCGCCGCACCGTGCCCGCCGCGCTTTCCAGCGAGATCGAGGTCAAGCGCTTCTTCGGCAGCGAGGTCCTGGTTCACACGCCGGAAGCGGTGAACCTGGAGCGCGCCGGCGACGGCCTGCCCATGCTCTTCGGTCACGATCAGGATCAGCCGATTGGCTTGGTCGAAGACGTGCGGGTCGAGGACGACAAGCTGCGCGGCACGCTGCGCTTTTCGCAGAACCCGCGCGCCACCGAGATCTGGAACGACGTCCGGGACGGCTTTTTGAAAAACATCAGCATTGGCTACCGGATCAACAAGTTCGAGGAGGAAGACAGCAGCGACCTTGTGCGGGTCACTGAATGGACTCCCTTCGAAGCAAGCGTGGTCACCGTTCCGGCCGACCACACCGTGGGCGTAAACCGCTCGACAACTTTGAAAGAGGAAACCGCAATGTCCAAGGAAACTGGCGAGAGCCAGATCGCGACTCGCGGGCAAAAGTCGGAAGGCGATGCCCCGGTGAATGTCGTGGAGTTCAACGAGGTCCGCGACCAGGCGCTTCAGGAAGGCGAGGCGCGGGCTCAGGAAAAGCTGCGCAAGCGCATTCAGGAGATCGACACGCTCTTTGCGCCCTTCCTGTCGAAGGGCCAGAAGTTCCGTTCCCTGCGCGATGAGCTCGTGCGGCGCGGCCAGACGGCCGAGCAGGGGCGCGAGGCCTTGTTGAAGCTTTGGGCCGGAGACGAACCCGACCCGGTGGATGCTAGCTACGAACAGGCGGAAGGCTCCATGAATTCCCGCGAAGAGCAGGTGCAGACCACCCGCACGCAGCAGGGCCGCCGGGTTGACCGCATCTCCGGCGGCGAGGACGCGGGCGAAAAGATGATCCGGGGCATGACGCAGTGCCTCCTGATCCGCTCCGGTCTCTTGAAAGACGAGGAAGCCATCGCCGAGGCCCGGAAGAGCGAATGGCTCTCTTCGAGCTGCGTCGATCTGGCCCGCCATTACCTGGTGAGCCGCGGCGTCTCGGTCTCTGGCATGAACCGCTCGGCCATCATCGGAGCGGCGATCACCACGCGGGGCCTGATCAGCCACAGCTCAAGCGATTTCGCCGATATCCTGCAGGACGCGGCGAACAAGAGCTTGGGCATCGGCTACAACGAGGCTCCGGAAACCTGGAATCTGTGGTGCAGCACCATCAACATTCCGGACTTCAAGGTGATGAACGTGCCGAATATGTCGGCCTTCGGGGACCTCGATCTGGTCTACGAGGACGGCGAGTACAAGTATGGCACCTACAGCGACAAGAAGGAGACGCTGCAGCTCGCCACCTACGGCAAGCTGTTCTCGATCTCGCGGCAGGCCCTGGTCAATGACGACCTGAACGCCTTCACCCGTGTGCCCAACGGCATGGGCCGGGCCGCCGCCCGCCAGGTAGGCGACCTTGCCTGGGGCGTTTTGATCAACAACCCGAACATGAACGAAGACGGGGTTGCTCTGTTCGCCGCGGGACACAACAACCTGGCCGCTTCCGGCGCCGCGCCCAGCGTGGATACCATTGACGCGGCCCGGACGGCCATGGCGACGCAGACCGACCCGAGCGGATCGGCGGTGCTCAACATTCCGCCGAGCTATCTCCTGGTGCCGCGTGCGCTGGAAGGCAAGGGTATGCAGATCCAGAACGCAGAGTTCGACCCCGCGATTGGATCTGGTGTGGCGCCCAACTTCCTGCGGGGCACCTTCCAGACCATCGCCGAGGCCCGCCTGGACGCCGACAACGCGGCCAAGTGGTACATGGCGGCAAGCCCGTCCTTGATCGATACGGTTACGGTCGGGTTCCTGGACGGCCAGCAGACTCCGTACCTGGAGACGCAGAACGGTTGGTCGGTCGATGGCGTGGCCTACAAGGTGCGTATGGACGCCGCCGCCGCTCCGATGGACTTCCGGGGCCTCTACAGCAACCCCGGTGCGTAATCCGGCCTGAAAAAAGGAGTTTTGAACTATGGCTACGAACTACGTTGGGCCGGGCGCGGTCCTCGATTACACCAACGCGGGCTCGGCGATCTCGTCGGGCGATGTGGTGGTGATGGGCTCGACCGTTGGGATTGCTTTGGTCGATATCGCCACGGGCGCAACCGGCGCCGTCGCCACCGAAGGTATCTTCACGGTGGCCAAGGTTGCCGGCACGGCCTGGGCCGTTGGCGACAAGCTGGACTGGGATGCGTCCGAGTCGGCTTTCGGCAAGGGCATCACCGCGGCTGCGGGCGATGTGGTCGGTGCGGGTATTGCCGGCGCCGTTGCCGGTTCCGCCGCGACCACGGGCCAGATCAAGCTGCTTGGCGGCGCCTTGGGTGCCACCGTTACCTGATCTTGGCAGGGAGCAAGCGGGGGCGGGCCAAAACCCGCCCCCATTGCGGGGAGAAGGCAATGACCTGGGATATTCTGGCCGCCGAGGTTCAGAACGATCCGCTCAAAATCGGCTACGACGCCATGACGGATCTTCAGGTGGCCGACAGCCTCAATGCGCCGATCCAGGAAGACCAGCCCGTCGTGTCCTCGGGAGACTTGATCTCCGGCATCGTGCGCGCGGAGTACGACGCTCTCCTCGCGGAGAACAAGGACTGGCTGAAGATCATCCTCGGGGCTGGCGAGCAGATCAGCGTTGCCTCCGGTTCCGAGGTCCGCTCGGAGCTCATGCGGATGTTCGGCGCCGCAAGCGAGACGCGGACCAATCTCATGCCGCTCCTGAGCAGGGACACCACGCGCGCCGAGCAAATCGGCCTCGATCCCAACGTCTGGGGGCCGGTGACAGAGGAGCAGGTCGCCAAGTCCCGCTCCCGCACGCTATCGAAGGCGATGAAATAGATGGCCCTGACCGAAAAACAGGTTACCTGGGATACCGGATCGAACAGCAACTCCCTGGCCGCCGGCGCGACCGAGGACAGCGATACCATGACCGGGCTCTCGGCCGCCGCCCTGGACCGCGCCATCATGTGCAAGGCCGACAACAACGGAACGCCTTCCGCCGGCGATGAGGTTTCCTTTTGGCTCAAACCCACCCTGGGCGATCCGGACGGCGCCGGAGCCGACGAGTTTCCGACCGATGATCACGCGATCTTTCTCTGCCGCCTGGACACCAACGCCGACGACCCCGCCATCATGACCGTCCCCTTGGCCGAAATCGCCGGGACCGCCTGGGAGGACTTCATCGTCTTCACCGATAACCACGCCTCCACCAACGCCATTACCTGCTCGGCCACGCTTCTCGAACGCACCTGATGGGACGGCTGCTCAACGACGCCAACAGCGAGGGCCTTGTCGGGCGCTCCGGGCGGCGCTTCTACAAGCAGGGCTTTCCGTTCTTCACGCAGATCTGGTTCACGCCAATCGACACGGGCCGCGCGCAGACGCTCTTCGAGTGCGTCGACGCCGCCGCCTCGGGCAACCGGCTCCAGATCACTTACAATGGCGAAAACAGAATTACCTATCTGCTGAGGAATGGCGGCACGACTGTTGTCATGCAAAGCGGGACAACCACCACGGCCCTGGTCCCGACCTCGGTCCAGGCCTGGTCGAACGCCTCGAACGACCACGCCGTAAGGATCAACACGGATACGCCGGGCACCAGTTCCAGCTCGGTCACCCTGCCCACATGGAATCACTGCGCCGTGGGCTTCCTGGACAGCTTCGATCTCGATTTCCTGCACGGTGTAGTGCACGAGATCGCGCTTTTCGGAAAGGTGCCGCCCGCCGAGATCCGGAATCTGATGGCCATCACCCACAGCGCGGAATGGTTCCGTCATTCCTACGATGGCGGGCATTACTGGCGCTTCGACGGCCGGGGCGCCGTGCGCGACCTCTGGGGCGACAACCACCTGATCGGGCGCACGGGCGACAGCGCCAAGGCGGGCGTTCCCGCCGCCGGCAAGCTGAACCTGATCCGCCCGTCCTCGCGCTTCCTGCGCGCCGCTCCTGCCGGAGGCGATCTTGTACGGGTGAGGAGCGAAACGGCCGAGATATCGGAATCGCCGGTTTTCTCCCGCGCGGCTGTCAGGCTTCAAGCCGAGACCGGGCAAATCTCCGAGACCCTGCCGCGGACGCTTGGAATGTCCCGCGTTTTCAGCGAGACCGAGGAGTTGGGCGAAGTTCTGGTTTGGGCTCTCGCCGCCGCAAGGGTCCGCGACGAGGTAGCGCAGATCGCGGAATCCCTGGCGAGCGCCCTTGGGAAGACGCAAGTCGAGAACGAAACCGAACAAATAACGACCGCTTCGGCCAGCGCCTTGGGGAAAACCCAGGTCCGCGGCGAAAGCGAAGAGATTGCCGAAGCCCAGGCCACGGCCAAGGGCATCGTGCAGGAGCGGCAAGACACGGAACAGATCGCCGAATCCCGCGCTTCGGTTTCGATGCTGACGCGCCCCCTGCTTGAGACGCTGGCGCTGAGCGAACTGGGCTTGCCGGTGCGCGCCCTTCTGCGCCACGAAAACGAAACAGCCGCCGTTGCGGAGTTGGGCCTGCCGGTCAGCGTTTTGTTGCGGGTAAGAAACGACGCCGTATCGCTGGCGGAGGTGCTGGTTGTCAAGCTCAGTCAAGGCAGCGAGGTCTTGCCGATCGAGCTCCCTGCGTACATTTTCGGCCCCGCCGATCTGTCCGCGAGGATCGTTGGCAATATCGAGAAGCTTGGAAAGGTTTTCGGCAGCCTGGATCTGCCGCCCCGAAAATAGGGAGCAAACGAACGATGACTTTCAAGGAGCGCCTACGCGCGCTGCAGGCGCAGATTCAAGCCTATGCCTGCCTGGCACTTGGCAACGCCCCGGACGAAGCGGCCAGGGTCCGCGCCAAGATCCACGAGGCGCTTGACGGCGCGCTTGACGCCATGGTCGAAGAGAATGCCCAAGGCGCGCAAGCCAACTCCCTGCAGGAGACTCCGGAAAGCGTGGTTGCCGTGCTTGGCAAGCGCAACGGCGAAAAGGAGGTTTTCGGCAATGCTTAACCGCGTAGCTATCGGCGGCACGAAAAACCGGGTGCTCATGTCTTCCGCCGGATTGTGGTTCCCGGACTTCGATCATGTTGTCCCGAAACGGCAGAACATCCTGGCCGTTCTCTCCTCGGGGCGCGGAAACCCCCTGGTCATTCCGGCTGCCAATATCGTGACCGACGCCGGAGATATCTACTACGCCCAAAACGGCGCCTCGGAGACACCGACCAACGCATTCGGGATCACGGAGCTCGGGTCCGCCGGCACGCCGTCCAAGTCGGCCAACCGCTCGGCTTTCACGGCCATTGCCTCGACGCAGAAGGCCCACGCCGCGACTTATCCGAAAACCAACGATTCGGACACCGACAATACGGGCGCGGGGGCCGATGTGGTAACCTACTTGGCCAGCTACACGAAGGGCGACTTCAACGCGGCCTCGATCACCCACGGTTGGGTTACCAATGTCACGCCCGGCGCGAGCGAGCCCTTGCTGACCGGCTACGCCTTCGCCGCGGCGTTTGGGAAGACCGCCGACGATACCCTGAAGGTCTTCACCAACCACACGATGAACGGAGTCTAGCTCATGGCGAAACTAAGCAAACGCGAAGAAGTGCTGGACGAAATCACGGCGGCTTTCCGCGATGCCTACGCGCAACTGGAAGACGCCAAGGCCAAGATCGCGGCCCTGCGGGAAATTTGCGCCGAAGGAGACTTTGACATCAACATGGTCGAGCAGCGGGTTCGCGAACAGGAAGCGCGAAAGGTGCAAGAGGAAGAGGCAGACGAATACGCCCAGTCCGCCGCGCGAGGCTGATTTATGGCTGTCCAGTCCAAGCTTATCCCGGTCGATGAATTCTACGCGGGAGACGAAACGCCGCTGGTCTTCTCGGTGGTCGACAAGAACGGCGACCCGGTGGATCTGGACGGCGGTTCGGTGCATTGGGTCCTGGCCGACGTGCCAGGCGGGACGGTGCTGGTCGACAAGCCGAACAACAGCGGCGCCTCGATCACCGACGCTCCGAACGGAAAAGTCACGGTCACGCCTGACAAGGCGGATACCGTGGCGCTCAAGACCGAACAATATCACCATGAGTTGGAAGTGACCCTGAACGGCAAGGCAGAAACGGGCGCTTGGGGACCCTTCAAGCTCTACAGCACGAGCGCCAACTGATGGGCGTCGAGAGCGCGGCCGACCGCGCGGCCTTCCTCAATCCCGAGGAATTCGGCGAAACGGCGACTTGGACCCGTGTCGGCAGCCACCCTCCGGCCTCGATCGAGGGCGTGTTCACAAACGAGTTCCGCCGGGAGCTCGATGAGGTGACGGATGGCGGCATCGGTTCGCCCGTGCCGGTTTTCATCGTGAGCAGCGCGGATGTGACCTTGGCCGGGCCAGGCGACCGCTTGGAGATTTCATCGGTCCTTTACCGGATCGCCGAGGTCGAACCGGACGGAACCGGCATGACGATCCTGTGGCTGGAGAAAAGAAACCGATGAGGGTCGATGTTACCTCGGACGCCGACCAGCTTGCCAAGAAACTGCGCGGCCCTTTGCGCCGGCAGGTGCCGAAGATCATGAATCAGGCCATCAACCGGACGGCGCAGCAGGCCCGGACGGCATCGGTCAGAAGTATCTCGAAGACCATGGGCCTGAAGCAAAAGGATCTGCGTTCGGCCCTCACCTTGATCCGGTCCAACTTTACCACGCTCCGGGCTATCCTGGTCGGGCGCGGCAGGCCGCTCAACCTGATCCGCTTTGGAGCCCGCCAGACCCGAAAGGGCGTCTCCGCGAAAGCCTACGGCCACCGCCGGGTCTATGAGGGTTCTTTCATCGCCAAAGGCATTGTCGCTGCCCGCCGAGGCCGAGCCCGCTTGCCGATCAAGGCGCTCTTCGGCCCAGGTGTCGCCAAGGAACTGAAGAACCAAAAGCCGAAGGTGGATAAGGTCATCATCGAGCGCTGGCCGATCAACCTCCGGCAGGCCTTTCGCAGGTTTACCGCGAGAAGACAATGAACCGCGCCGAACAGATCCTTGAAACCGTCAAGACCAAGCTTGCCACGGTGGCGATCCTGGACAATCGGGTGTACCGCAGCCAGGCACGCCAGAACGCGGCCTCGGATCTGCCCGCGGCGATCGTCAAGACCGGCAACGAAGAAATTCTTGAGGCTCACACGCCCGACGAGCTGACAGTGGGCTTGACGGTCTTTGTCCAACTGAAGGTTTCGGTCTACCCCGAAGAGCGCAGCCAGGCCCCGGACAGCGAGGAAACCGAAGTCGAGACGGCGCTTTACGAACTCCGCAGCCTGGCGGAGAACGCCTTGGTGGCGGACCACACGCTTGGCATCGCCTTCGTGCAGAATTTCGAATGGGTATCGGCTGACGAAGTGGAACCGTCATCGGACGCCGAGACAGCCATTGCCGTGCAGCAGTTGGAATACCTCTGCACCTACTTCCGTAAACGCGCAGACCCGGAGAACTGATGTGGCCAAAGAATCGACCTCACCGCCGCCGGCGCCCAAGAAACCGCCGCCCCGCAAGGTCAAGCTCACGTCCAGCAAGGGCGGCAGCAAAACCATTCAGCCTAAGGAACAACGCTCATGATCATCACCCGCCGCTTGATCCTGGCGAAGCTTGAGACGACGCAGGGCGCCGATCCCATTGCCGATCCGGCAAACGATTCGGTCAGGGTCGAGAACCCCAGCGCGACTTGGCTGGATGCCCGCTTCCATCAGCCGGTCAGCGTCAAGCCGTCCTTGTCCAGCGAACAGGCCCTCTACGGCGGCGCGCTGCGGCAGTACACCTTCGAAGTGGATCTGCGAGGCTCCGGCACGGCGGGCACGCCCCCGGAGGTTGGGGCGCTCCTGCGCGCTTGCGGCATGGGCGAAACAATTGCTGCCTCGACGTCGGTCACCTATGCCCCCGTCTCTACCGGCTTCGAGAGCGTGGCGATCTACTTCTATGAGGATGGCAAGCTGCACAAGCTTCTTGGCGGCTTCGGGACCGTGGTCTTTACGGCAGAGGTCGGCAAGCCGATCCGCGCGGCCTTCACCTTCTCCGGTCACTCGGTCGATCCGGTCGATGCCGCCCTTGCGGCGCCGTCCTTCGATGCGGTTTCGCCGCCGATCTTCCTTGGGTCCGCTTTCACGGCCGATGCCTTCGCCGCCAAGATCGGCACCCTAAGCCTGGATATGGGCGTCGAGATCTCCATGCCGGAGGACGTCGCCTCGGCGGACGGCTGGGGCGATTTGCAGATTGTCGGACGCACCCCGAACGGCAGTTTCAACCCGCTCGACACCCTGGTTGCGGACTACGATTGGGTCACCAAGTGGCAGGCCAATACGCTGGCCAGCATCGTGTCCGGCAACGTCGGCTCGACCGCCGGCAATATCATCAACCTGAACATCCCCCAGGCGCAGTATCGGGAACTGGCCCCGGCCGACCGGAACAAGATTCAGTCGCTCGAAGTGGCCTACGATGCGCGAGAGAACACCGGCGACGATGAAATGTCGCTGGTCTTCACCTAAGGAGGCGCCATGCTGAAGCTTCTCGAAGACAAGTGGATCGAGACCGAAACCAGCCCTTCGATCCGGGTCCGCATTCGGGGCCTGACCGGCGCCGAAATCATGGCCATGCGCTCGACCCTGGTTCGCCGCCTGGGCGCGGAGAAGGTCAACCAGGTGGAGCGCGACGGCGGCAGCTACGAGAACGCCCCGGACGCCTTCTCCTATATCCTGGAATGCGGGCTCCTGGAGTGGGAGCCGGATAACATCCAGCTTGGCGGCGAGCCCTGCACGGATAAGGCGAGGCTGATCGGCGCGCTGCCCCTGCCCTATCTGGTCGAGATCGCCAAACAGATCCAGGCCCTTGGAAAGTTGGAAGAGGAACAGGAAAAAAACTCCGAATCGCAGTCCAGGTCAGCGCTGAACGGCGCAGCTTCGACTGCGGAACATGCCAGCACGGGCGACACTGCGATGAACGCAACCCCGCTCCGATCCCCTGGTTCATAATCCCGGATCTTGGCCGCTTCGGGCGGATCGAATCCCGCACTTGTTTCCTGCCCATGATCACCCCGGACTCGGCGGAGCTTCTTCGCCTGTCCGCGCATTGGGAACGGGGAACCATGCCTTTCGCCGGCGGTCTCTACGACCAGCCCGCCATCCTTGAACACGCCGTGACCGTCATTCGGGACGAAGAAGCCCGGATCGCGGCCGAACATGCCAAGAGGCAGAAGAACAAGCCATGGTAGCTGTCGCCAAGACCAAGCTGCGAATCGTCGGCAAGGACGAAACCGCCGCCTCGTTCAAGTCGGCTGCCCGCAACGCCGATCAGCTTCAGCAAAAGTTCACTGGCGTCCGGATTGCCGCTCTTGGCATGGGCGCGGCCATCGGGGCGGCTACAATCGCCGTGGCTGCCCTCACCAAGCGCGCCATCGACAACGCCGACGAGATCGGCAAGACGGCCGACAAAATTGGCGTTGCCACGGCCGAACTGCAGGAGTTCCGCTTCGGGGCCGAACTGGCCGGCGTGGCGGTCAATGCCGCGGATCTCGGCTTGCAGCGCTTCAGCCGGCGGGTTGGCGAAGCCGCCCAGGGTGTGGGCGAGCTCAAGGGTATCCTCGCCGAATACAATATTGAAGTTCGGGATTCCGAGGGGCGCCAGCGCGCCTTGATTGATATCCTCGGCGACTATGCCGAAGCGGTACAGAACGCCGAGAGCGACCAGGAACGCCTAAGGCTGGCCTTCAAGGCCTTCGACTCCGAGGGCGCGGCGCTGGTCAATCTCTTGCGGGACGGCCGCGAGGGCATCGAAGGTTTCCGGGAGGAAGCCCAGCGGCTCGGTATTGTCCTTGAAGACGAGCTGATTGACGAAGCCGAGCGCGCCCGCGATGCCCTGACGAGGATCGAGCGGGTTGTCTCGGTCAACCTCCAGCGGGTCTTTCTCCAGCTCGCCCCCGTTATCGAAGATTTCGCCGACGCCTTCGGGCGCGCGGCGCCGCAGATCCTTGAAGCCGCCGAGGCCCTGTTTCAATTCGTCTTCGGGGCGGAAGCCACCTCGATCGAGGAACTGCGCCAGGAACTCAAAGAGACCAACGACGAGATCCTGCGTATGCAGGTGGCGCTCGCCCAGTCCCAAGCGGGCGGCGTCTCCGAGCAAGTCATCGAGGGCCAGCGCAAGCAGATCGTCGCGTTGAAGGAAGAAGCGCAGAACCTCCGCGATTTGATCGAGGTCCGGAAGGAAGACCAGGAAGAGCGCATCCGGCTTTTCAACGAGGGCAATCAGGCCGTCGCGGATCTGAGCCAGGAGTTCAACGAAAAGGAGCGCGCCAGGGCGGTCAGGCTCCAAGAGACCATCCGGGGCGAATTCCTCAAGACCTTTGAGCGCGAGCAGGAGATCGTCACCCTGCGCCGCGAGAAGCGGCTGGAGGAGATCGAAAACGAGGCGCTGACCGAGGAAGAGCGCATCATTGCCCGCCTGGAGACAGAAGCGGTCTTTCAGGCGCAGATGGCCGATATCCGCCGAGAGGCGCGCTTCCAGGAGCTTGAGGAAGCCGAGCAATACCACGCGGAGCAAACCCGCCTTGCCCAGCGCGCGGCCGCCAAACAGCAGCAGGTCGAAAACCTCAAGAATCAGGCCATCCTATCTTCTACCACCAGTTTTCTGAAAACCGGACAGCAGATCGTCGGGCGGGAAAGCAAGAAAGCCTTCCAAGTTCAGAAGGCCTTGGCCATTGTCGAGGCCTTGATCCACACCTATAGCGCGGCCTGGAAGCAGTTCGATTTCTACGGCGCCACGGGTCCCGGCGCCTATGCCGCGGCGGCCGCCGCTATCGCAGCCGGTCTCGCCAATGTGGCCTTGATCGCAAGCCAGAAGTACGACGGCGGCGGCGGGTCGAGCGGCAGCCGGGGCGGCGGTTCTCCCGGCGGGTTCTCCGGCTCATCGGGCGCGGCCTTCGCCACGGATATCCCCGACAACACACCGGAAGAACGCCCGCCCCAGCGCGTCGACGTGATTCTGCCGCCGGGGCAGGAGCTGTTCAGCAAGGAACAGGTCGAAGCCATCTTCGAGGGGATTAACGATTTGGAAGGCGAAAGCAGGCGTATTGTGGTGACACCATGAGCAGGCCCGCATTCCTCTACGACAACCGCCTTGACGACGGCACTCCGGTTGCCTCGACCACCGAGACCGGCTTTGACGTTCTGAACTTGCGCGACTGGAAGCCGTACACTTTCTGGAAACCAACGGCTGTGCCCGCGACTGTCACGGTCGATGCTGGCGTGCCCCGTCCGACCGACTACGCGCTTCTGTGGGGCCACAATCTCTACTCGAGCAACGTCCGGTTCGACGTTGAGCATTCGAGCGACAATTTTGTTGCGGACACCACGACCCTTAGCTACTCGGCGGAAAGCGACAAGCCGCTGGCGGTTTACTTCACGGAAGTAACCAAGCGCTATTGGCGCCTTGCCTTAAGCGAAAACAATCTTCTCACTCGCACTGAGGAATTCGATCACGCCGACTGGAGCTTGCTCCAGGCTAGTCTTGAGGCGAACGCGGTCTTGCCTCCTGGGGCCCTCACGGCCGCCTACCGGCTGACCCAAGTCACAGACGCTTTCGACAACATCAGTCAGGACGTCACGCTTACGGCCAGCACCAATCACCGCATGAGCATCTTCGCAAAGCCGGACGATACGGTCGACAGCTTGCTCCGGATTCAAGATCTAACCGCCGGTTCCGAGTTGGCGAACATCCGCATCGGTTGGGTCAACGGTGTGCCCTCGACAGCATCGTCGCTAGGCGCATCGAACATCACTTACGAAGATCAAGGCGATGGGTGGTATCGCTGCGGCTTCCAATTTACGACAAGCGTAAACACCTCATTTCAAGTCCAGATTCAGCCTGATCGCGATGCCCTTGGCCGTTCGCTTTTCGTCACCGGCGCCCATGTCCATGCGGGTACGCCAAACTTCTTCTACAACCCGGTTGGCGCCGGCACGCAGCTTATCCCGACCATCGCAATTGCCTCGATCGGCAAGCTACTCGAAATGCCGGCCGGCCTGCCGCAGCGCTTCGATCCGACCATGCGCGAGCCGCAAGGGCGCCTCAGCCGCTCGGCCGCTGGGCACCCCCTGGGCCGCACCACGGATTTCGAAATGTGGGACGCCGATTTGCGCTTTCGCTGGGCGTCCAAGGCCTTCGTCCGGGGCGCCTGGCGCACGGCCTGGGACAGCCACATGCGGGATAATCCCTTCGTCTTTGCCTGGGACCGGGGCAACTATCCCGAAGAGCTTTTTCTGGTCAACCAAACAAGAGGCTATACCTCGCCCCATAGCAGCGGCGATGTGGTCGAGATTGTCATGAAGGTGGAAGGGCTGGCGCTGGAATGAGCGACTTCGCCCGGACCCAAACCGATCTCCTGGAATTGGATATCGACACCTGCACGCTCACCTATGGCGTTCTGCCCTGTACGGCGTCGGGAGCGGCGGGCAGCGAGTGCTATAACACCTTCGGCACTTGCCAGGACCAGGCTAACTTCGACATGGGGACCAAGTCGATCAAGTTCTGTTCTCGCGGCGCTCCGATCCCCCTGAGCGAGCCCGGCATTATCCCGTCCCTCATGTCGGTGCGCGCGGCCGCCACGGAGATCGACCTCGAGAAAGGTCTGTCCCGCCGGCGGGGCGCCGATATCACGCTGATGGACTCGGCGGAAGAAGACCACCTTCTCGACTCCTACGCCGCCACGCGCAGCCAGAAGGCCATAGGATCGTTCTGGCGGCGTCTCCTGGCCCGCAACAGCAACACCAGCGGCCGCCCCGCCCGCCTCCGCCGCGCCTTCTTCACGAACGGCTGGGATAACGCGGAATTCACCGACGAAAACTACATCATCGAAGCGATCTCCGGCCCGGACGATAACGGCCAGGTCCGGATCGAACTGAAAGACCTGATCACCCTTGCCGACCGGCGGCAGGTTCCCGAGCCCAAGGACGGGCGCCTTGCGGCGGCCCTGACTGAGACAGGCCTGAGCGCAACGCTCCAGACGGGGCAGGGCGCGGACTATGCGGCAACCGGCTACATCACCATCGGCCGCGAGGTCATCGAGTACACAAGCAACAGCAGCGACGTTCTGTCTTGGCCCGACACCGGCCACCGCGGCGCATTCGGAACCGAGGCGGCCGAGCACGACATTGACGACGCGGTTGCTCAGGCGCGCGTCTGGACCAACACGCCCATCACCACGGTCATGCAGAACATCTTGACGGAATCCGGAATCGACGCGGGCGATATCGACACGGCGGGCTTCGCCGACGAGGAAGCAACGTGGCTTGGGCCTTCCTACAACGTGACCGCCTGCATCCCGAAGCCCGAGGACTCGGACAAGCTCCTTGCGGACCTGACCCGCATCGTGCGCGGCGTTCTCTGGTGGAGCCCAACGGATAACAAGGTCCGCTTCAAGGTCTTCGCGCCGCCGGTGCCGGGTCCTGCCGTGCCGCTCCTGACCGACGACGCCCACATCATCGCGGAGAGCACCAAGATTGCGCGGCAGGACAAGCTTCGCACCACGGTAAGGGCGACCTTTTACGGCTTGCGCAGCGCGACGGAGAACCGCTCCGAAAGCGCCAACTACAATCTGACGGCGATCTATATCGACACGGTGGCCGAAAGCCCGAACGAGTACGGCGACCGGCGAAACTTCGAATCCTTCAACAGGTGGTGGACGGCGGATAACCGGGTTGCGGCGGTCAGCGAGGTGACCCGTTCCGCGCTCTACTACCGGGATGCTCCGGTCGAGATCGACCTGGCCGTGTCGGCAAAGGACGCCTCCCTGCAGGAAGCCGATATTGTCGATATCGAGACAGGGCTTTACACCGACACCGAGGGGCGGCCTCTCAGGCTGCGCTCAATCATTATCCGCCGCGACCAGCGGGGCGATCAAATCCGCCTGAAATGCCGGGGCACAAATTTCGCAGAGCGGGTGGCCTTCATCGCGCCGGACACCGCTGGGGACTACCCAAGCGATCCGGAATATGCCCACATCGCAGCGGACGCCAACGGATTCTCCGATGGCACCAAGCCCTATGTGATTTTCTGAGGGACCAATGGTAGCGCCAAGCAAGAACTTTACGAGCATCCCGGATACGTCGGTCGACACGGATTCGCCGCTGACGACAACCCTGATGACGCAATACCGGGACAACGATATCCACCTTGAAGAATGGCTGGGCAAGAACTACACGGCGGCGGTGGATCACGATCACGACGGCGTAAACTCGGCCCTGATCACCATTCCGGCCGGGTCCATCGGCCAAACCGAGATTGGCAGCTCAGCCGTCGGCCAGGGCGAGCTCAAGACCAGCACGAGCACGGTATCGGCCACCAACGGCAATCCAGCGCACCTGACTCTTGGCAGCGGACAGTACGGGCTTTCCTACCGCTTCCGGACCTTCGATCCGTCCAGCGGCGCATTGACCTCGCAGTTCAGCGACAACAACTCGCCCGGCGCTTCCTTCATCACCCGGATCTTCCTGGACCCTGGTGGCAGCAGCGATGCCGAATGCCAGCAGCGCTATGTCACCGCCTCGCCGCCCTTCAACCTGGGCGACGGCGACATGGCGGGCTTTGTCTTCGTGCTGGTGGACCGGCTCTCGAAAGTGCTGGCCACCTACACCGCCATCGTCCCGCCCTGGGCCTACAACGGCCCCACGGATCTGAGGCCGATTGGATGGGACGATCAGGGGCGCCCGCTCCGGCGCGAGGACGTGGCCCCCAGCGACGATCTGGACGAATACGCCGAACGGATCGCCAACGCCAAGCTGGTCCCGATCGACCAGGAATGGAAGCAACGGGATATGGGCAAAATCCCCCATCCCTTCCAGGGCAACGACCTGGCCGGCAAGACCGTCGTTCTCCTCGACCCCCTGTGCGACAAATGCGAAAAGCTGATGCTGTTCAACGAGCACGGCGAAAGCGTCTCAAGGCTCCTGACAGGCGGCAAGATCAAGTTCGACAACACTCCCCTGAACCGGCGCGGGCCGCTGAACGTGCAACAGGTCAAATTCTGCTTCTAGGTGTGAAACGCTTTACAGCCAGTCCTTAAAAAACCGTTTATTTTCGTAATAGAGCGGTTGAATTGTTCTGCTATGCGAGATAGCATTAACCATAGCAAGCAAGCGAGGACTGACCGATGCAGACTACATTGGAAAAGCTCCAGATAAAGCTTCAGCGCCTTGGCTATGTGATCCTCTACCTGCGCCAGCCAATCCCCAGCAAAGACGAGCTCGGCGTTATCGCCTACTGCAAACCGGAAGACCTCGACCCCTGCCGCCAGGGCGCGCGAGTCTTTCAGGTCGAAACCGTGGCGGATCGTTAACACACTATTGATAAACCTGCCCCCCTGGTGCCATTATCCGTGCGGGGAAGGGCTTCCTACAGCACAGGAAGCAAAAACCATGGCAAAAGGCATGAGCCACGACTCGCACGTATGCCTTGAAGTGCATGCGCGGGGTTGGAGCGACGAGGACTGCATCAAGGTTCTCGAGGAAATCCTGGCGACCCTGAAAAAGGGTTCCAGCTACGACTATCCGAAGACCGCCGACGTGAGGTGGAACCACGGCTCGGGCGGTCCCTGATCCAATGCCTTCAGGTCTCCCCCGGGTCCTGAAAGCACTGTGGCAGACCGGGCCTTTGGTCATCCTGGGCTTGGTCTGCTACTTCCTGTCGGCTTTCCTGGATAACTTCTGGTACCACGCCGAAGACTTCATGTGGCTGGCCCCTGAAGGCTGGTCTGTCTACGACATGCAACTCCGCATGTACACGGCGGCAAACCAGATCATGCGGGCGATCTATTGCATTCTGGTCGCAACGGTCGTCAGCGCCTTTACGCAACTGGTCCCGGTCAAGAGCTACACTTACGGCGGCGTTGTCCTGGCGGCCTGCATCTGGTGGGTTTTGGCCATCGCCGAGACCTTCGCGGTCGTACAGTACATTCTCTGCAAGATCGTAGGCGACCGGCAAAGTATTGAGATGTTAAGGCTTCTTTATGATGTTCAGGGTACGACTTCAGCATGTGACCGCTTCGCCGGCAACCTCATGGAATGGGGTCCGCTGACGATCAGCACGATTGCGATTCTTTGGATTCTTTGGAGAGCGTACCAGGTATGGCGCAACCAGACTCAGAAGCCTACGGATGGCTAGCGGCTCTCTGCATTGCGCTGGTTTCGGTTCTGGTCAAGGTCATCGGCAAGGTCGTCAAGAACAGCGAGGACACCTTAGCGATTGTCCTCCGCCGGGACCTCGACGCCCTACAGGACGCTTTCGAGCACGAACGCAAAGAGAACAAGGAACTGCACGGCAGGGTGGAAAGCCTAACTACCGAGGTGAAGGTTCTGAAAGCCCGCCTCGGCCTGAACGGACAATCCCGCCGATGAGACTCCTCACTCTCCTGATCTGTTTGCTCCTCCCCGCCCAGGGCATGGTGCTTTAACCTTTCCTTAACCCATTCCCGGTTGAGAATGCCTCCACGCAAGAGTATAAATGCGCGCACCAGAAACAACCCGGTGATCATTATGAGCACTTACAGCAAAGCGTTCGGCGCGGCTGGCGGCGGTGCGGTTGGTATCGTCGTGACCTGGGCTCTTCAGGAACTCTTTGGCGTTTCCGTTTCCGCTGAAGTCGCGGCGGCAATCGCCACTCTTTGCGGCGGCGTTGCCACGTGGGGCGCCCCTGCCAACAAAGGATAGGTCATGCGTATCTTCATCCCCATCTTTCTTGCCCTCGCTCTCTCGGCCTGCGGCAACACCTCCCTACTGGGCAAGTTCCAGGATCTCCAGGCCAAGGGCGAGAAGCACGCCGCCAAGGGTCTCTCGGAAGTCCTGGTCTACCGTTGCGGCACCATGTCGGTCGCACAGCGCCAGAATCTCGTGAACGCCATCAACGCCGATCTGACGGCCAAAGGGAACCCGGCCCAAGCCAAGGCCGCTGATTGCGACGGTGACGGCAACTCGGATTTCTAGGGAATACCTCGCCCTGCTGGCCGTGCGGCGCTATCTGCGAGGCACGCGGGGCTTTCGGTCCAAGCGGCATGATCTTCGCGAGCGGCTGTCAGAGATCGTTGACTGGGGCCTGCGCCGCGCTGAACCACGCCAGCCACTTGAGAGAACCATCCTGGGCCACGCCGCCGAGGAGCAACGCCACCTGATAGAGGAAGACCAATGCGCCCCTTCCTGATCTTCATTCTCACGTTTCTGGCCGCGCCCGTAGTGCAGGCCCAGAGCAACCCGGATCTGTCTGGCTTCACGCCGACCGCCAAGGCAATCGTGGAATACGCTGGCGGCGGCGCGGGGACTGTAGTTCGGGAGATCGACCTCGGCTGGGGAGCGCCGCAGAAGTACCGGATCGAACTGCTGCCCGGTGTCGACCGTTGGGTCTATCCCGTGACCAGCTTGGTGCACTGCAACGCGCTATTGGTTGCTGGCGGCGACACGCCAACGGACAACAGGTTCACGCGGGCCCAAAATGCTTACGACACGATGCTCGCCGGCATGACCGATACGACAGATCCGGCCAACTCCTACACCGTGCGCTGCGAAGACGGCTGGCCCTAGATCTCGCCACGCCAGACGCACTGAGCCCTGATGCGGCCCTCGTTGACCGAGCGCTGCTCGGAGTCGGCGAGGATCTGAACAGCGATCTCCATAGCCATGTCCAGGCAATCCCCGTAATGCTGGATAGGCCCGAACTCGACAGGCGGGTCTACGGCATCCTCAACCGGGCACCGTTCCCAGAGCGCGGCGCAGATCCAGACGACTGCAAAGAAGCCGGTCATTCTTTCAACTCACTCAGCTTCTCGAACGGGTGAGGCTTGGGCGCAATGCGCTTAAGTCTAGGCACCTTGTCCGACTCTATCTTTCGGCGCTTGGATCTAGGCTTGCCGTTCTTGGCAATCACCCGCTTGACGCCCAGCAAATGCCGTAAATTGGCAAGGCTGTTTCGCAGTCCGCGCCAGTTGTCCGAGGGCGAGCTAGGGTAGATGAAGCGCAGCTCGCGGCCCCGGAAACTGAAGCGCAATTCCTGATGATCGCCTCCGGTGGTGCCCGTCTCAACCTTGGTCACGCCATGCGCTTCCAGTTCGGCAACGAGAGCGGCTGTGTAGGGGTGACGGCGTTTCATCGCTCTCTAGTTCCTTCTCTTTGGCCACGAAATGCCGTTTTGGGCACAATAGAGCAGCCACACAGCCCATGCGGCAAAACCCCAAAACCCCAGCCAGCCTAGGCCGGACAGGCTAACGCCGTCTTGGCACGAATTGATAAGTGCGTGTATTTCTTCTGGCGTCATCGTCTTTCCACCGTTCCATCCATACGTTTCCGAAACTTGGTCCCTCGGCTGCCCGGCACAGGCCTCTTGGACTTCTTGCCTTCCATGATCTTGGCGCGGCCGCGGTCGGCTTTGGCCATCTTGGGCACGTCGTCATTGGCGCTCTTCAGGCCGTGGCACCAGTCGCAGAGCACGCGGCAATTCTCCAGCGTCGGCTTTCCGCCCAGCCCGTCCGCCAGCACGTGGTCATACTGGAACTTGCCGGGGGTCAGGAACCGCGTACATTCCTCGCACTTGCCGCCAGCCCGCTCAAAGGCCTCGCGCTTGACGCTCTTGGGGAATTCGCTGCGGGTCAAGGCTTGCCCCATTCTTCCAGAACGCAGAACGCCTTGATTTGACTTGACGCCTTAAATTTACCAGCGCCTTCCATGATCTTTGCTGCCATGCTGTCGCACGCCGCCTTTTCCATTTCAACCTCGCCTGCGGGCTTCATATTCGAAGACACATAATGCCAGCGCTCAACTTCGAGCGTGTCATGGTTTGTCGTAAAGATTATCAGCAGTATCTCAGCCCAATATTTCATTGCTCTACCACCTGTATCCCAAGCCCAACTGGACCGTCTGGCTATCGAACTCGGCCCCGAAGCCGTCGTGCGAAGTGTCCTCGAGCCAGAGCTGGCTAGCCTCGACGCCGACATACCAGCTTTCTGTGAAAGCCCACCTGAGCCCAACCTGAGCGCCATAGGCCAGCGCGCAGTCGAGATCTCCGAAGAACACCGCACAGCCCGGCCCGATCCCGCCGCCGGCGTAGAGCGAGACAGGGCCATAAGCCACTTCCGGCGATAGCTTGAACAGGCCCGTGAAGACATGACCGTCGCCATTCTGCGAGCGGTTGCGGTCTTCGTCGTTCCGGCCGTGCGTATCGTTGGTGCGGTAGCCGAGATCAAACCCGGCCCCAATCCCGAAGTCCAGCGGGCCATAGGAGCCCAGCGGGTGGCGGTAGCCGCCTTCCAGGGCGAAGGCATAGCCTCGGTCCGAATCCGCTTCGACCTCGTCACCGTTGCTGGTATCGCCCCATTCCGAAAAGCCTGCCCGGCCTTCCAGGTAGTACTTGGGCGGCTCTTCGGCATATGCGGTTGCTACCAAGATGGCACAGATGGCCAAAAACACGGCCCCTATGGCGCACAGGGCGTTCACGACGCGCCAAGCGGTGTAGTGGGGGATTTTCTGCTTTTCGGGCATTTCGCTCTCCTCGTGGCTTGTGGGGCGTTTAAGGGGGTTATTGGGTGCGCCTACGCTTCCATTCTTCGCGCTCCAGCACGTAGCGCTGCCGTTTGATCATGAATTCAGCCGCGCGAAACGCGGCAATGCGCTGCTTGTCTCTTTTGCCAGGCGTCACCCTCATGGCCCAAAACAATAGGGTATTTGCGATCATGTCGCGTATCATGTTGATCACGTCACGTCTCCTATACGGGGTTATTGGGGAGGGTCGAAGAGGGACAAGTGGCGCTTTTTTGCCAGTGTTTGCAAAAACGTAAGGGGCCGTTTTGAAACCGCCGGCGGTTTCAATATCGGCGCCCAATGGGTTACTTCGCTTTCCCAGTAGCAATAGCCAGGAGAGATGTGCCAATAGCCCAGATCGCTTAGCCGTGTTTCTGGCGGGTTAGGTACCCAAATTACAATGTCGCGCGGGTCATGCGCGTTGAGTTTGCTGTAAGGGGCGTAAACAAGAATGCGCGTCCCGTCTGTCGGCGCTGTCTCAATCGGTTGCCATTCGCTCATGTCGTCACCTTTGCTCTTTCCTTCAGGTCGCCCGTGGTTATGCCTCAGTCTCTTCGGGCTCTTGCGCTTCCGGTCTAGCCTCAATCTGCTCAGGCGTTTCGGCGGCATCGTCAAGGAACGACGTATCCGTATCCACTTCGACAGTGGGGAGGTCCTGCATTTCTTCGGCAATGGACAGCCCGGCCAAGCAATCCGCGAAACCGTCGCGCATGGCGTAGGTGCGCGCCCGCCACATGAGCATGCGTTGGGGGTATTTCATCCAAGGGTCTTTCTTGGGGTTCATCCAGAGCTTGGCCCGCTTGGCGTCCCGGACCGAGAAACGCCCAATGTAGGGGTCGTCCTGGCCCTTGCGCTTCAGGGCGCAGCAGGCGGTCAGGGTATCGTCCCACTCACCGGGGCTTTCGGTTTCTCCGATGCCCGGCTCGAACCATTCCCGGCTGTTCTCCAATTGTCCGGTGCGCTGAACCAGAGAGATAGCGCCGTCGCCCCAGATCGAGGGCCTGCCGTTGATGATGGCGATCCAGGAAAGCGCCGTGATTGGCGGCAAGCCTACCTCCGCGCCCTTCATGATGCCCACCATGATCTTGGATTGCAGATCCTTGGCGATGGCCTTGCGCTCTTCATCGGCAAACCCGCGATAGCGCTCTTTGACTTGCCAGCCTTTGAGCCCGCCGTGTTCCGGCCAATAGCTGTCCGGCGCGAGGTCGGCGCGAATCACAGCCTCAGCGATGCGCGCCACCTCCTCGACGGTATGCGGGACGATAGGCGCGACCGCGTGGCCTGCGGTCAGTTCTGGCTTGGTGAGTTGCTTGTCATTCATGTTTCTGTCATCCAAATCGGAAAATCCTCGTCTGCGAAGGTGTCGATCCGAGACTGGTCAACCCAAGGGTCTGCCCCGAATTTTTCGGTGTAGAAGTTGAAAGTATAGCGCGCCTCTTTCACGGCGGCGGCGGCACAGTCATAGACCAAACGCTTAGGGAACACCTTGCCGCGCGCCACCGGGGCGATGCCGGTTTGCTGGAAGACGAAAAGGAAGGTGGTCTCGTCCGCAAGATCCGGCGGGCCTTTCTCGTAATCGCGCATCTTTGTGCTTTCGTGCCAGATAACTTGACCCGCGTGGATGTGCTTCTTCGCCGCCGCGACCGCTTCCAGATAGACATAGGCCTGGATGTGATAGCGCCCCGAGGCCATTGCCCCGGCTATCGCGCGGTCGATAGGTTTGCCCAGCGGGTTGCTGAAGGTCTTGAGATCCACCACGGCGCGGGGCTTCAGGTAATCGAGCCGGGCCTTCATGGGGATGCCTTCCGTTTCCCAAAAGATCGACACTTCCGGGTGCCCGCCGGAGAAAGCCTTGCCCAGTTCCGGGTGGTGGTCGATGTGCGCCGCGCTGATCTCGATTTCGTCAATCCAAGACTGCGGGATGATCTCCTTGCCGTGGTTTGCCTTGCCGTGCTCCGAGAGCATATGCGCCCAGATCGGCGCGGTCGGGTCGTGGGTTAACAGACGTTCGATCAACTCGTCTTTTCGGCCTGAAAGCTTTTCGCCGTGCACGCGGAGCTGGGCCTTGATATCGTCCGTGGTCTTGAGCGCATCGGGGTAGTCGTCAGGATTGAGCGCGGCGGCGTAGGACGCCTCGAACGCCTCGCGCCCTTCCAGGATGCGCTTGTGATAGGCCGACCCCTTGCGCGTAAATTCGGTTTCCTCGTGCTCGTAGGTGGGGTTCATCCAAGAACGAGCCCAGAAATCCAACGGCGAGATAAGCAAGTTTTGGATGCCGGAATTTGAAAGCGCGGGCGTGGCGTGATACTCCGCTTCAGGAAGGCCAAAATAGATGCCGGGTTCCCTCATTCCCCTACCTTCCTTCCTCGGCTGGAGAGCCATTGGTCTACGTTCTGGGGCTCTATGCCCATGGTGACTTTGCCGCCGCTCTTGCTGGAGCGCTGGCCGTACCAGAAAGGCAGGCAGCATTGCGGGCATTGCGCCGCTGTTGCTGTCGCCCGCTTGTGCTCGACCGTATGCGTCACCGTGCATTTCGCGCACTGGATCTTCATGGCGTCACCAAAAGCACAGCGTAGAAGACGCCAACCGCGAGAGCCGCGCAGAGGAACGTCGGCCAGAAGCGCTGCCGTTTCCTCACAGGCGTTGCCAGCCTCATGTTGACGGCCACGCAGTTCTTGTTGAAGGGGCCTAGGCGGGTCATGGCTTTTCCTTGTGTCGGTAGCGGACTACGCGCTCTAAGCCCAAAGCGCCTAGAATGGTGGGGCCAGGGTCAACACGCCCTCGTAAAACGTCCGACACGTGCGTTTCCGAGATACTGTTTTCTTGCGCCCATTGTTTTTGGCTGCCAGCTTTCTCTGTCTTTTTGCGAAGCATGTGGACGACGTTTGCTGTCCCAAACCAAACATTCCTCATCTCTCTATCCTCCAGAAAACTAGAGCCGGTGACGCTGCCGAAAGCGTAGCGTCACAAAGATCACTTCTCACTCTCCCGTGCTTCTAGGCTTGCGATGCAGAGGGCGAGGGCGGGGGTTGAAACACCTTTGTCTGTCTCTGCAATTAAGCTGCCGTCGTAATCCCACGCCGGTTCGCCGATCTCAGTCAGCGCGCAGTCCCACCACTCACCATTCCAGCTCTGCGACAAGGAATCGACGCGCCACCCCTCCGGCACAACCCAATCCACAGCGTCTTGCAGGTTCCGGGTTGGGTCGGGGCGGTTAGGTCCGCCATACTTCTGATTTGGGGCCCACCAATCATCAAGACTGTCCTTCGTCCACCCGCACGCCAGCAGAACCCTATCCGACAGTTGGCGGGAGCCCTCTGGGGCGGCGCGGAGGTCTTCGATCAGCTCGCGGCTCAGGGTCTTCATCTCATCTCTCCTCACACGCTAGGCGGACGATACATGGCCTTCGCGTCTTGGTATGACGCCTTGGTCTCGGCCTCTTCAGCGTCTCTAAGGCGGTCCAAGGGCAACTCGTGAATGAAGTCTTGCATGGCGTCGATCAGATCGGGGTGATCCGTTGCGTCCATGACGTGCCGCGCCAAATTCTCGGCTTGGTCCATCAGATCGTGCAGCGCTTCTAGCGGGGTGCGCGTCTTGGCATTAAGGGCGGGGCTGGTGTTCATTGGGATTGTCCTTTGGTTTTCAAGATTGCAGCGCGGATCAATGCCATACCCGATTTCTCGGCAGGCTCCTTTGAGAAGGGCGCAAGGGCACGTTCTGCCCATTCCAGCGCTTCCAAAAGTTCAGGAGCGGCTGCTACCAGGTGAGCCTGCTCCTCAGTCATCTCGTCGGCGATCACTTCTTCCTCGTAGTGGCCATCTGTCTCGACGACCCGCCAAGCTATGCCGGGAATGTGCTCTTGAGCTATCCAGCGGACTTGCGTCATCTTTGTTCTCCAAAAAGAGCGGCCTACTTGGCCAGTCAGGGGAGGGTTAGGGTGTTTTGGGCAAGGGCCAGTCTTCGGGCGCGGGCTCGGACAGACGCGCAACAAGGCGGTCATGCTGCCATTGCTTTTCAGCGTCCCTGGCAGATGATGTCCGGCTGTGCGTCTCTGCCGATGGTCATGGCGTCGGCCTTAAGGGGCGAATTTCTTCGCGTCGCGCCTCAACGAGCTTGTGGTCTGTGCGCTCATCAAAAACGAGCGTGAACACAGGATTGCCGTCTTGATCGAGGTCGATTGAAGTGATGAGACCCACAGGCTCCCTTTGCGCTAGCCATACACAGCAACCGCCTTCCTTGAGGCCCGCCTTGCGGTCTTCACGCTCGGCGGCAGAGCCTTTGTAGCCATGCATACCCATCGCGATCTCCCAAGCTGATTGGTTCATACCGAAATCCCCCATCCTGGCTCTGGCAGCCATTTGTGCAGGAGACGAAGAGTGCGCTTGCTTCGGCCTCGGCAGCGAGCGTGCTTGTGCAGATGGTCAATGGTCGCGTCGACGTTGGCCATCGCTTCGCGCAACTGTTCGTAGTATTCACGCTCTTGTCCTGGAACGGCCTGACACGTCACGCGGTAGCCGCAGTTTCGAAGTCCACCAATCACGTCCTCGATCTTTAAGCTCAAGTCCGTGTCCAGGCTGTTGATGAGGGGGGCGGTCATTAGGCTATCTCCCGCGCGTCGCTCACACGGTCAAAGCCCTGGCGGCGCTCGATCCACGCCGCGTCGGCCATGCTATAGCGGTGCGCGTAGTTGACCTCTTTGAGTGACCAATCCGGTCTTGTCTCTTGCAGTGCCTCGTTCTCAGCGATGGCCAACTGCGCTTGAAGCTGCTCGATTTGCTTCCAAAGATCCTCAATACCACCGGCTCGCTTCAAAAGCGGTTCGCCGCATTCGGGGAGATTTCGAAGCCAATGCTTGGGAGTCTTGCTGGTCATCGGTCTTGCCTCGTTGGCTGTCTCTGTTCTCCGTCGTGTGTCTGATAAACAATGTAATGCATCTTTGCACACACGTCAAGCAAAAAAGCGCTTGCATAATTGAAAATGATGCTCTATGTTATGGGGCATGAAACAGCCAAAATACATTCAGGCCGTCTTAGACCAGATCGCAGCTAGCGGTTTGTCGGACGCAGAAGTTTGCAGGCGCGCGGGGCTCAACACCGCCACGCTGGTTCGCATCAGGGCAGGCACGTCATCGCCGACCATTCGCACGCTGGAACTGATCGAGCGCGCCCTTGGGGAAAGCCCAGCAGCCGAGGCGGGGCAATGACCGACCCCCGCCGCAAGGGTAAGCGCGTAGAACTGGAAATCGTCAACCGACACAAGGCAATTGGCGTCCCTGCCAAGCGCACTGCGCCGCTACAGGCCAGCGCTGAGAACGGCGCGGCAGATGTAGACGTTTACCCTTGGGGCAAAGACGCGGGCGCACTGGTGGCAGAGGTGAAAGCCAAGCAAGGCGACCTGCCAAAGACCGTGATCCGCCAGCTTGGCGACAACGACCTACTGTTTATCAAGCCCGACCGCAAGGAGCCTTACGTGTTCATGCCTTGGGCAACATACGAGCGGCTGGTCCAAAAGTAGGCCTGCAAATCCGCATCACGTGAGGAGACAGAGACATGAACAGCACCCTGATCAAAGTTCTTCTCATAGCCGCCATAGTACTTTTGGTGTGGGCATGACCACCTTCAAGGTCTGGCCCTCTGAAATTGATATTTGGGGAGACCGACTCATGCTTGACGGTTGTCCAGTGGCGCGGATCTTTGAAGATGCGAACAGCATTGACGTGAACCGGCTGCACGATCTGATCGCAGAGATCCGCCGCGACCCTTATCGGTTTGCCAGTCAAAGCGATCTGGACAAGGCAAGGGAGGCAAAAGAACAGGCGGAATCCAACGCGGAGTATTGGGCAGACGAGCACGAAAAAGCCGAGGGACGCATTGAGGAACTGGAGGCGAAACTGGCAAAGCTTTCGTGTAAGACGCCATGAGAGCCCAGATTGAAGCCAAGGCATTCGCCGCCGCCCTCAAGAATGCGCGCCAAGCCATTCCCGTTAGGAGTACGGTTCCCATTCTCGGCAACGTGCTGATTGAGGCGGGGGAGGGGATCACTCTTACTGTCACCGATATGGATACCCGCTTTACGCAAAAGCTTGAAGCTGAGGTATACGAGGCCGGACGGGAAGCCGTCGAACTGGCCACCCTTGCCACGTTTGCCGATGGCGTAAGCGGTTCTGTGGCCATAGCGTCCAATGGCCCTCGCCTCGGTTTCTCAGCCAACCAATCCCGCTGTGACCTGGGCGCTCTTCCAGCCGATAACTTCCCAGCCGAGATGGGTTTCAAGGAAGATTTCTTGTGCGAGTTCACAATACCAGCGGAAGCCCTGAGCGGGTGTCTGCGGTTTTGCGAGACCGCCATGTGCGCCCCTGAAACCAAGCCCTTTCTCCAGGGCGTAAACATCAGGTTCGACGGCAATCTTGTGTTTGCCGCGACCGATGGGGGTTTCCTTCAGAAGATAGAGATCGAGCCGCCGCTTGGAAGCAATGGGATTCCCGAGGACACCATCATCCCAGACCGCTCGGTTTCCTTTATCGCCAAGACAATTTCCGGTGACGCGCTGGTCCGGATCGGCAGGGCCCTCATAACCGTCGAGAGCGGATCGGGCCGTTTCGTGTCCAGGCTGATCGAAGGCTCTTATCCGAATATCGAGAATGCGATCCCGCGCACCGATCCGGAGGTCATTTCCTGCGATCTTGCGGCTCTGAAAACCGCCGTCCAGCGCGTGGCGTCCATCGCGAATGACGGCCAACTTGCAAATCTCTTGTTTTTCTCTTCGGGCACCACGGAGCTAACGATACGCGGGGCCAACAGTATCGCGACCATTGAGGAGCGGTTGGTCTGCAAGGGTGTTGCGGCGGAATGGGCCTGTCAGGCCAAGTATGTGCGTGATGCGCTCTTTGGGGTTTCAGGAGACGTGGCCGAGTTGAGCCTACATCTACCGCAGTGTATGCGGGTCGGCAGCCCTGGCGGGACCGACAAGACGACCTTGGTCTTCACCTATGCTCGTAAGTGGCCGCAACACCTGGAAGCCGCTTGACCCATGATCAAAACCGTGCATCACGCCCTTGATCGCCGCCGTCTGATTTAGTACACTTCACGCGCTGGTTTTCGCGAGCCAGCATTCTCGGAGGGGTGGTTGTTGTGGGACCTGACAACCGCCACACCACCCTCTCCACCCTTTGCCCCTCATGGGCGTTGTCAGGAAGGGGAGCCTTAAGTGCCCACCGAAAATGACGAAGCTATCTGGGTCAACACCGACGAGGCGTTGAACGGAAACGGCTATCAGTTGATGATGGCTGTTGATTTGGTGGTTTTCATCTATTCCCATCTTGGGTACATCCCCGCCGACCCGACAAAGTGGCCCGCCCTTTTACCCGGCGACCTGCACAAAAGCCGCAGGGCAAGAAAGCAACTTAAAAGATATTACCCAAAGATATTGAAGTATTTTATTAGGCACAACGGGCGGCTATTCCCCGACCCTCAATATTTGGCGATCACCGATCCTGAGCATGTTCAGTGATGGACAAGATCATGTGGAGCCCGAAGGACTTTATCAACGGCACCCGATCTCTGACCAATGCGGAAAAGGGTGTTTATATCGAATTGATTAACCGAATGTATCTAATGGACGGGCCGATAGAAGATGACGACCGAGAGTTGGCCGGGTGCTGCAAGGTGCATTTGAGGGTCTACCGAGAGATCAAATCGTCCCTGGTCGAGAAGGGAAAGTTGCGCCAAAACGGTTCGAAGATCACCGCAAACCGTGTCGAAGATGAGCTGAACATTGCGCGAAGTGTGCGCGAAGATTATCGAACCCGCGCCCAACGTGCAGGCAAAGCGAGTGGTGCAGCTAGGAAAAACAAGGCGTTAGCTGAACAGCAAGCTGAACTAAAACGAACCTATCTATCACCTTCACCTTCACCTTCACCTTCTCAAGATAAAAAGAACGGAGCCGCCAACGGCGGCATTCAGGATCTCGATGCTGTTCTTTATCAGCGCGGCAAAGCTGTCCTGGGCGCAAACGCTGGCGGGCAGATCACCAAACTAAAAACCGAGTACGGCGTCGGTGGCGCGCTGGAGATGATCGAGACGGCGGCGAAAAAGGAAAACCCGCGAGAATACGTGGCCGGCGCGCTTAAGCCGAAACCCAAGCTACCCAAGTTGCGGGGGCCGGTATGATCCGCGCTCACCTTGACGCCAACGGCATCCAGTTGAGGAACGCCGCACTGGGCAACCACAAAACGGTTTGCCCGCAATGCTCGCACACCCGCCGCCGAAAGCGGGACCCCTGCCTCTCGGTCAAGGTTGCCGACGACGGCATTGTCTGGAACTGTCACCACTGCGGATGGAAAGGCCATGCAGGAACAACTGACCACCAAGGCGATCGACTGGCTGGAGGCGCGGGGCATCGACCACGAGACGGCGCAGCGCTATGGCGTCGAAAGCTTTCATCGGCAGCAAGGTGAGGGCATCAAGGTGAACTTCATGGTTCACGACGAGGCCGTCAACGCCAAGTATCGGATGCTTGATGAAAAGCGTTTCTGGATGGATGCGGGCGCTCAGGTGGTCGTGTGGAATTTCAACACGCTCCTCGACAAGGGCCTTGCCAACCACGTGCCGCTGATCATCACCGAAGGCGAGATGGACGCCATTTCGGCGATCCAGGCTGGCTACCCGCATACCATCTCGGTCCCCAATGGTGCACCCTCGGGAGACAGCGACGATGGCGCGAGATACGAGTGGCTGAACCAGATTGCTGAGATGATCACCCACAAGGAAATCATCCTGGCGACCGACAATGACGGCCCCGGCCACCGGCTGCGGCGCGATTTGGAAATCAGGCTGGGTGTGGCCCGCTGCCGCTGGGTCCGCTACCCGGAGGATTGCAAAGATCTTAACGAAGTCCTGCAAGCCTACGGGTCCGCCAAGGTCGCGGAGGTGATCAGCCAGGCGCCCTGGGTCCAGCTCAAAGGGCTCTACAACCTGGACGATTTGCCGCCGGAGCCGGAGAAGGAAATCATCAAGACGGGCTTTGACGTGCTGGACCCGCATTTTAAGATCAGGCGCGGCGAATTCATGGTCCTGAGCGGAACCCCGGGCTCCGGGAAGACCGAATGGGTCTCGGATCTCTGCTGCCGCGTCGCTTTAAATCACGGCTGGAAAATCGCGGTTGGCAGCTTCGAGGAGAACGTTCGGGCCAACCTCGCCAAGAGACTGAAGCGCTGGCACCGGGGCAAGCCGGGCGACGACCCGAAAGCAACCCAATGGGTGCGCGATCATTTTAGCTTTATCGTGCCAACCGTCGACTGTGAGGCGGATCTTTTCTGGCTCCTGGACCGGATGAAGGCGGCGGTAATTCGTTACGGCGTGCGGATGATCGTGATCGACCCCTGGAACGAGATCGAGCACGACAAGCCGCGCGATCTGTCGATGACGGAATACACCGGGCAGGCGATCCGGGCGCTGAAGAAATTCGCCCAGAACTACGACGTTTTCGTGGTTGTCGTGGCGCACCCGACGAAATCCGTCAGGGAGAACGATCAGGTCATGTCGCTCTACGACATTGCCGACTCGGCGCATTGGGCCAACAAACCGGACGTGGGCGCGGTGGTTTACCGGCAGGACGGGCTCACAGGGTTCTATGTCCGAAAGGTCCGGTTCCAGCAGGATATCGGCAAGCCGGGCAATGTCTGGTTCAGCTTCAACAGCTACTCGGGGCGCTTTGAGTCTGCCCCCGAGCCTTACGAGATTAAGCGCAAATGATCAGGAATTTTTGCAAATGACGAAGGAGAGCGTTGATGATTGAGTGGCCTTGGTTGTTTTTGGCGTTTGCTGGCGGGTTTTGCCTTGCGTCTCTGCTTCTTGGCGGGCTTGTCAAGGCGGCAGATAAGGCGGTCAAATCAGCAAGCGCTCAGCTAGAGAAATCAACCGCGCAACTTGAAGATTCCAATCAGCGGTGGCTGGCTCTAAGCGCGAAATACGACAAGCTGTCGAACAAGCGCCTCCAATGACCACACAACCCAAAGAGAGCCGCGACGCGCCGCATTGTGATACTTGTGACAATTCTTGCAAGGTTGCGGTTGGCCCTTACATCGAGGTGTCGCAGGCCCGAATAGTGCCCTGTCCTGACTGCACCCCCAGCACCACCGAGGCGGGGGAGGGTGAGATAGAGCCTGAATTCCGCGCTGCGCTTTGCCGCGACAGATCGGAAATGTACATGCGCGAAGAACCAAAGGCTGCTCAGGACAGCAGGCTTGAGGAGATACGGGAGGCCTGGGCCGAAGAGCCTCCCATCTGCGGTTGGGACAACTGGAATGTCATCTCTACGCAGGTGTGGCGAGGGTTTGCAGTCCAGGCCCACAGAGTGGTCAATGAACTCCTCACCAAGCTCGATGAGGCCCGAGAGCGCCTAGAAACATGGGCCGCTTTCGCCAAGCAGCACCGGGGCGTGGTTGAGGGCCTAGAGGCCCAGCTACAGGCTGCACAGGGGCGGGTTTCCGAAATAGTGCGAGAAAAGGCAACTCTCTACGACCAATTCGAGGGTGATTTCCGAAAACTCCAAGCCGAAAACGCCACCCTCCGCCAGAGAGTCGAGGAATTGGAGGCCATGCTCAACGCCACGGAGTGAACCCTGATGGCTGAGATCCTCAAACCCCCCCCCAAGGAAGATCAAAAGCCCATGATCGCAGAGTGTCCCTGTGGTAGCATCGAATTCATGATCTACATCGGAGGCCCGCCGCGGTGCGCCAACCCCGATTGCCTGCGTATCGTCCAGGGCATCGTGTGTAAGGAGGAGTGAGCATGGATTGGCTGCGTTCCTTGCCCGCCACAATCCACACCTGGATATGCCGAACATTCGAGCGGCGCAACAAGGCCCTGCTTGCCGAAAACGAACGGCTGAAGGCAGAGAACCGCGCGCTGCGGAAACAGTTAACAGCAAAAGGAAAAAAGTGATGGCACACCACAGCCCATACCCTGGTCTTGATCCTGCCACGGCAAAGATTGCCGAAATGGAACAGAAAGACCGCGACAAGATGCGGCGACTGCTAAACGAGCACATGCGGTCCTCAATCGGTGCAACCGGGAAATTCCCGGAAAGCAAGCTGGCCGCTCACGACGAGGGCGAGATTGCCTTTGCTGTCGGCGTCACCAACGGCAAGGTGGTCATCGAATTTGGCAAGGAAGTGGCTTCGCTGGGGATGAACCCGGAACAGGCAATCGAGCTTGCAAGCACCCTGCCCCCGCTCGCATGGCCCAAGCCCGATTTCTCCAAGTTCTGGATCTTGACCAGCCCCAAGAGCACCAAGGAACCCCAGACAGTCGTCAAGGTGGCGGTAGAATGGCCCGCGTCTACTACAACGAGATAGATCCTTACGCCGCACAATGGCTGCGGAACCTGATGGCGGCGGAACCCATTCCTGCCGGCGACGTGGACGAGCGCAGCATCGAAGAGGTAAGCGCCAATGACCTTGAGGGATACGAGCAGTGCCACTTTTTTGCTGGAATTGCCGGCTGGTCCCGAGCCCTCGAACTCGCAAACTGGCAAGGCCCCGTCTGGACAGGCTCCTGCCCCTGCCAGCCGTTCAGCAGCGCGGGACAAGCTAAGGGACTGGGCGACGAACGGCACCTATGGCCCGCTTTTCGATCCCTCATCGCCCAGCGAAAGCCTCCAATCGTCTTTGGAGAGCAGGTTGCGAGCAAGGATGGGCGCTGGTGGCTCTCCGGAGTACGTGCTGACCTGGAAGATCTGGGATATGCCGTCGGGGCCGCCGATCTGTGCGCTGCGGGCGTCGGCGCGAAACAAGTCAGGCAGCGGCTTTACTGGGTGGCCCAGTCCAGAGGCGCGGATGTGGCGGGATTTGAACGAGAACGGTCAAGCCTATGCGGCATCTCAGGTAAGGCATCAGCCGAGCACAGTGACTGCGGCATACCTGCGAGGCTATGGGACAGCGCAGATACCTGCCCTGCTTACTGGTTTGATGGGTTACCCCGCCCCGTGGGGGTTGCAAGCGCCTACGGAAACGCCATCTCGCCTCAAATCGCGGCGGAATTCATAAGCGCATACCAAGAAGCAATTACATGATAACGTGCCCCCGTGGATACGCTGCTCACATGGGTTGTCCAAAAAGGCGCGATAGGACTGGCAGTTGTCGCGGCGCTCGCGGTGGGCTATGCCTATCGGGACTGGGAGCATCATTCCGATCTGATCGGGCATGAAGGAATGCAGAAACTCATGGCAGAACAGCAGCGCATCACCAGAGATCACGAAAGGCGGATCAGTGTGATGGAGGCAATCGGCATGGGGGTGGAAGAATGATTTACGGATCATTGATCAATTCCAGGTAAGCTGGTATCGCATATCGTACACAGCACCGGGTAAAAATGACCGAATCCCTGCACCCCACTCAAGAGCGCCTGGCCAAAGGGGACGCGATCGACTGGGAAGATACCGAGGTCGCGGGCGCAAAGGTCGCCAGGGTGCGGACCCAAACGGTCCTCGATCACTACTTCTTCCAGGAAAAGCTCACCCGCCGGCAGTACGACGCAGGACAGCGCTTCTATGCCCTATGGCGCGCGGCAGGCCGGGGCACCAACACGTCATGCTCCTATGACCCCAAGGTGCAGAACAAATCCCGCCAGATCTCCGATACCCAAGCCGAGGCGCATACCCACTACGTCTCGATCATGAAAGACCTGGGCCCAACCATATCGGCCATCGTCATATCGGTGTGCTGCATTAACGAGGCGCCCAAGGATACGGCCGTAAGCAGGGGAGAAGAAGCAAGAGCCGGAAAGGCCGTGCTGCGCCTGGCTCTCGACGCACTGGCGGACGCCTTCGGCATGCCCCTTGACTAGCCTTGACAGCCTAACTATAAGAAACGGCTAAGTGGCCAATGGAGCCGGAGAATGAAACCGACCCTGCTTCACCCCCAGGCCCAGCACAACCCCGACATAGCCCAGATCAACCAGAAGCTGGACCGCTTGGAAGCCAAGGTGGAGTTGCTCTTTGCCGTGGTGAGCGAGCTCTACTACAACAGCATACCAGATCAAGAGGAGACCTCATTCGATGGGGAGTATCACTAGCACCCCCCCCGGGGGGAAGTGGGCAAGACAACCTTCAGCATCGCGGGTCCTCCTGAAGTGCTCGTAATACGGATGCGCAGCCG
>JASJEH010000091.1 GCA_030064755.1 Methyloceanibacter sp.
CGATCCGTCTCGCCTCGCTGATGGACATTCCAGTACTTCATATATGGACGCACGATTCCATCAGCCTCGGGCAGGATGGCCCGACCCATCAGCCGATCGAGCAGCTCGCCTCGTTGCGCGCCATGCCGGGCCTGATCGTCATACGGCCGGCGGATGCCAACGAGACTGCCGAGGCCTACCGCCTCGCTATGCCGCATAAGAACAGGCCCGTGGCGCTGGTGCTAACCCGGGAAGCAGTTCCGGTCTTCGACCGTTCCAAGATGGCCCCTGCCTCGGGACTTGCAAAAGGTGCCTATGTGCTGGCGGATGCCGACGGCGTAAAGCCGGACGTGATCCTGATCGGAACGGGAAGCGAGGTAGCGCTTTGCGTCGCCGCGCGGGATCTTCTCGCTCAGGACAACATCCAGGCGCGAGTTGTCTCGATGCCCTGCCGCGAATTGTTCGAGGAGCAGCCGGAAGACTACAGGCGCGCGGTGCTTCCGCCGGAGATCACCGCGCGGGTCACGGTGGAGGAAGCCTCACCGCTCGGCTGGGATCGCTATGCAGGCCCCGATGGCATTGTGTTGGGCATGAGCACATTCGGTCTGTCAGCCCCGCTGAAGGTCGTGTCGGAGCATTTCGGCTTTACGCCCGAGAAAGTCGCCGACGCCGCGAAGAGGACATTGGGACGATAACAACTGCCGCGCTCCGCACATCCAGGGCGCTTTATTGAGGCTACGAAGCGAGGAGAGACACGATGCAACTCGGCATGATCGGCCTTGGCCGCATGGGCGCCAATATGGTCATTCGCGCGATGAAGGCAGGACATGACTGCCACGTCTTCGATACCCACGCCGAAGCGGTCAATGACCTCACCGCGAAGGGCGCTAAGGGTAGCACCGATTTGAGCGCCTTCGTGTCGGGGCTCGACAAGCCTCGTGCGGTTTGGATGATGGTGCCTGCGGGCGCAGTGGACGCGGTGATTGGCGAACTCGTTCCGCTTCTGGAGGCCGGCGACATTCTCATCGACGGCGGCAACTCCTACTATCACGACGATATCCGCCGGGCCGGCGAACTCAAGGATAAGGGCATTCACTATGTGGACGTGGGTGTCAGCGGCGGCGTCTGGGGCCTTGAGCGCGGCTACTGCATGATGATCGGTGGCGAAGACCAGGTGGTCGCTCACCTTGACCCCATTTTCAAAACGTTGGCGCCGGGCGTCGACGAAGCGCCACGCACGCCGGGTGCGACTGGCGAGGCTTCCCCCGCCGAGAACGGCTATCTCCATTGCGGGCCGAACGGTGCGGGCCACTACGTCAAGATGGTCCATAACGGAATCGAGTACGGGATTATGGCCGCCTACGCCGAAGGCCTGAACATTCTGCATCACGGCAATATCGGCAAGACGCAACGTACAACGGACGCGGAGACCACGCCGCTGCGGAACCCGGAATACTACCAATACGACATCAACCTGCCCGAGGTCGCCGAGGTGTGGCGGCGCGGCAGCGTGATCGGGTCTTGGCTCCTGGACCTCACGGCAAGCGCGCTGCGCAAGAGCCCTGATCTTGCGAACTTCGAAGGCCGCGTCTCGGACTCCGGCGAGGGCCGGTGGACCTTGCTTGCCGCGATCGATGAAGGCGTGCCCGCGCCCGTCATCAGCTCAGCACTGTTCTCGCGCTTTGCTTCGAGGGGCAATGCAGAGTTTGCCGACAAGCTCATGTCCGCCATGCGGTTCGAATTCGGCGGCCATCTCGAGAAGAAGGACTAGGGAAACAGCCTCATGGGAATCCCGAACCAAGCTCACTCGGACGCATTCGTTTTTTTCGGCGCGAGTGGCGACCTTGCGTACAAGCAGATCTTTCCAGCCCTTCTTGGCCTTATTCGCGACGAGGGTTTGGATATTCCAATCTTTGGCGTGGCACGCACTGAGTGGACGCTCGATGAATTCAAGAAGCGCGCGGAGGATAGCGTCAAAGATCATGGCGGGGATGTTAAGAGCGACGCCTTCAAGAAGCTGTTGAGCCTGCTTCACTACGTCCCCGGCGACTATGCGGACCCGAAGGTCTTTGCCCAACTGCGCAAAGAGCTGGGCGACGCGAAAAACCCCCTCCACTATCTGGCGATCCCTCCATTTCTCTTTTCCGAGGTCGCTGGACAGCTTGCGAATTCGGGATGCGCCGAGAACGCGCGGCTGGTCGTCGAGAAACCATTTGGGCGCGACCGGGAATCCGCCGACGAACTCAGCAGAATTTTGGATAAGTACTTCTCCGAGCGAAACATCTTTCGCATCGATCACTATCTCGGCAAGGAGCCCGTGCAGAACATCCTCTACACGCGCTTCGCTAACTCCATTTTCGAACCGCTCTGGAATCGCAACCACGTCCAGAGCATTCAGATCACGATGGCCGAGAATTTCGGCGTCCAGGACCGCGGCGCATTCTACGACAGCGCGGGCGCCATCCGCGATGTCCTGCAAAACCACATGCTGCAGATCCTCGCCTCGCTCACCATGGACCCCCCGACTGGGCAGGAGCACGAGGCCATTCGCGACCGCAAAGCCAGCCTCTTGAAAGCCGTTCGCCCACTCGACGCGAGACATGTGGTGCGTGGTCAATACAAAGGCTATCTCGACGTCCCGGGCGTCAAGCCCGGGTCAACGGTCGAGACCTATGCGGCGGCAAAGCTCCATATCGATAGCTGGCGCTGGGAAGGCGTGCCGATCTTTATTCGTACAGGCAAGTTCCTACCGGTGAGCGTAGCCGAGGCGGTTGTCGAGTTCAAAAGGCCGCCGCGCGAGACCTTCGGTGAAATCAAGGCCGTCGGCTGCGGGCACATGCGGTTTCGGATTCAGCCCGATGTGGCGATTGCGCTCGGCACACGCGTAAAGGTTCCGGGCGACCGTATGATCGGCGATGACGTGGAGCTGATCCTGACTCGGCAGCGCACGGACGACAAACCGCCCTATCAGCGGCTCTTGGGCGACGCCATGGAGGGCATTGCGGACCTCTTCACCCGCGAAGACATCGTGGATGCGGAGTGGCGCATCGTTGGAGACGTCCTCGACAACGTCACGCCCGTGTACAGCTATGAGCAAGGGACATGGGGACCCAGCGAGGCCGACCAGTTGTTCGGCGCGGACGGGCGGTGGCTGAACCCGAGCGCGAAATAGCAGAACAACATGTCCGATACGCACCAGGCTGTCTTTCTCTTCGATGTGGACGACACGTTGCTCGACAACGACCGCATGAAGTCGGACCTGGGCGACTATGTTGCGGCAACCTTCGGCGATACGGCACGAGATGAACTCTGGGCCCTTTACGAGGAGCAGCGCGACAAACATGGGTACGCGGACTTTCTGGGTACGCTGGAGCGGTTTCGCTTGGCGCATATCGAAGATCCGCGCGTCCTGTCCTTGGCCAACTGGGTGATTGATTATCCCTTCGTCGAGCGGCTCTTCCCTGATGCGCTGGCTGCTGTTCGCTATGTAAGCGAATGGGGCCTGCCGGTAATCCTGACCGATGGCGATGGCGTCTACCAACCCCATAAGCTGGAACGGGCAGGTCTCATCGCCGCCTTTGGCGGGCGCGTCCTGAACTACGTGCATAAGCAAAAAGAACTCGACGCGGTCAAGCGGGCCTTCCCGGCACAGCATTATGTCCTGGTCGACGACAAGCTGAGCGTCTTGGACGCCGTCAAGCGCAGCTGGGGCGGCAATGTTACCACAGTGTTCCCACGCCAAGGCCACTACGCCAACGATCCTGAGAAACTCAAAGGTCTACCACCCGCTGATATAGAGATCGCCCGCATCGGCGATCTCATGATGCATGACTTCGGACCGATCTGCGGTCCTAAGGAGGAGATAAACCCGTGAAGCCTACGAAAGCCCTGCACGATCTTGGGCAAAGCCTGTGGATCGATGACATTACCCGAGACATGCTCGATAGCGGGACGCTCAAGACGTATATCGACGAGTACTCCGTCACCGGACTTACCTCGAACCCGACGATCTTCGATAACGCCATTTCGAAGAGCGATAGCTATGACGCCGAGGTGAAGCGTCTCTTCAAGGCGGGCTACACGAGCGAAGCACTCTTCTTCGAGCTAGCCTTGCAAGACCTGTCGCGCGCGGCGGACATGTTCTTGCCCGTGCACGAGCGCACCGCCTCGGTCGACGGCTACGTGTCGCTCGAAGTTTCGCCCCTCCTCGCCTACGACACGAAGGCGACCGTTGCCTCGGCCAAGGCCCTCTTTGAGCGCGCGCATAGGCCAAACCTCTTCATCAAGATTCCAGGCACCAAGGAAGGCCTGCCCGCGATCGAAGAGGCAATTTATTCGGGTGTGTCCGTGAACGTGACGCTCCTGTTCTCCTCGCAGCACTGTCTCGACGCGGCCGACGCGTATATGAAGGGGCTTGAGCGGCGCGTGGCCGAGGGGCTTTCCCCCGATGTCCGGTCGGTCGCTTCTGTCTTCGTGAGCCGTTGGGACAAGGCAGTAATCGAGAAGGTCCCCGCAGAGCTGAAGGACAAGCTTGGCATTGCTGTTTCGAAGCAAGCCTATCGTGACTACCGCAGCCTGCTGGAGAGTGACCGCTGGCAGCGTCTCGAAGGCATGGGCGCGCGTCCACAGCGGCTGCTCTTTGCCTCTACGAGCACCAAGGATCCAGCTGCGCCGGATACGCTTTACGTGGAGGCGCTCGCTGCACCCAACACGGTCAACACCATGCCCGACAAAACGCTGCTGGCTTTTGGCGACCACGGCAAGCTCAGCGGGGCTCTATCGCCCGACGGCGGCGATTGCGAAGACATGCTGGCCGCCTTCGAAAAGGCCGGGATCTCCATCTCCGCTCTGGCGGCGCAACTGCAGAAGGAAGGGGCGGCCTCCTTCGTGAAGTCGTGGGAGGATCTGCTGCAGTCCATCGAAACTAAGAGCAAGGCGCTCGGCTAGGGAGGCTCGTTCGATGTCCAACGTTACCGATACGCCGGCTTGGCAGAAGCTCGCGGCCCATCACGACAAGATCAAGGACGTGCACTTGCGCGATCTGTTCGCCGAGGATGCGAATCGCGCGGAGAGATTCACCGCCAAAGGGGCCGGGCTGACCCTCGACTACTCCAAGCAACGGATCACCGAAGAGACCCGGTCTTTGCTTGTCGAACTGGCGAAGGAGCGGAAAGTCGCCGAGCGCCGCGACGCCATGTTCCGGGGCGACAAAATCAATGTCTCGGAGAACCGGGCCGTTCTGCACGTGGCCCTGCGTGCGCCACGCGACGAGGTGATTGAGACGGACGGACACAATGTCGTACCGGACGTCCATGCCGTGCTCGATCGCATGTCGGCTTTCGCAGACAAGATCAGGAGCGGCGCGTGGGTCGGCCACACGGGCAAGCGCATCAAGAACGTCATCAATATCGGCATTGGCGGCTCTTACCTTGGTCCGGAGATGGCTTATCTCGCGCTCCGCCCCTACTCGGACCGGGAGATGATATTCCGCTTCGTCTCGAACGTGGATGGCGCCTGCTTCGACGAAGCGACGCGAGACCTGAATGCCGAGGAGACGTTATTCATCGTCTCGTCCAAGACCTTCACGACGCTCGAGACCATGACCAATGCGGCGACGGCCCGCGCCTGGGCGGTTGAGCGGCTCGGTTCTGAGGACGCAGTCGCCAAGCACTTCGTGGCCAATTCCACGAACACCGAGGGTGTCGAGAAGTTTGGCATCGATACCGCCAATATGTTCGAGTTCTGGGACTGGGTGGGCGGCCGCTACTCGATGGACTCAGCGATTGGCCTTTCGACCATGATCGCTATCGGGCCTGACGGCTTCCGCGACATGCTCGCTGGCTTCCATGAAATGGATGAGCACTTCTGCACCGCGCCCGTTGAGAAGAATCTGCCGATGCTAATGGGACTGCTGACCGTCTGGTACAATAACTTCTTCGGCGCGCAGACACTTGCCGTTCTTCCGTACTCAGAGCATATGAAGCGCTTTCCCGCCTATCTGCAGCAGCTGCAGATGGAGAGCAACGGCAAGCATGTTGATATGGCCGGCAAACATGTGGACCTACAGACAGGTCCCATTATCTGGGGTGAGCCGGGCACGGACGGGCAGCACTCATTCTACCAACTGATCCATCAGGGCACGAAGCTGATCCCGTGCGACTTCATCGGTTTCCTGACCCCGTTGAGCTCGCTTGCCCATCACCACGACCTGCTGATGGCGAACCTCTTCGCGCAAGCGGAGGCTCTGGC
>JASJEH010000003.1 GCA_030064755.1 Methyloceanibacter sp.
CTTCGCCACTCGCAGACGTATCGCCGTTTTGCACGACTGTTTGCGTCACGGTCACGGTCTGCTGCGGATTCGACTCAAGCGTACCGGCTTCTTTGGCGCGCGCGCGAAGCGCCTGCACAGCGTTCATCACGTCAGACTGCTGCGCAAGGACCGCATCGCCAAGTTTCTGTGTCCAGTCGAGATCCTTGTTCATCATCTCCAGGACATCAGGCACAGCAACCAGATCCTTCAGGCTGTCGTCCCAATCCTGTTGTGCCAGCGCCTCTTGCAGGGCATCCCCCTCGAGGTCCTTGTTCTTTTCGTACCAGCGCTCCGCCTGCACGACTTCCAGAGGATAGGTTGAGGCAATGAGGACGTTTGCGAGGAGCGGGTCAGAATAGAGTGCGATTGGCGCTACGAGTTGCTCGAGCTCCGGCTCGCTGAGCAGGTTATCGCCAGCTGCGCCGCCCGAGGCCTGCCTTGTGTCTGCGCTTTGAGTCTCCGCTGCAGAATCGACTGGTGCCGCGGTCTGCTGTGGCGGTTCAACGGCCACTTCAGTCTGCGCATCCTGTGCGAGCGCCGCTCCCTGAACCCATAGAGCTGAAAGCAACAGCGCCCCCGTTGCTAACGGTAAAGCAGAAACAATTGCGTTTAGCGTGAAGCGGCGGCGGAGCATGAAGGTTCCTTTCGCTGAGGCGCGGGACCGGGGCGTGATGATCAGTTAGCCGCTCTGTTTATGACGGAAACACGGCGTGGGGCCAATAGTGTGGCAGCTCTCTATAAGAAGAGTGCGACGCGCTGGACAAACCACACCGCGGCCAGAGATCCGATGCCATAGCCAACCGCCGTCCGCTGCCAGGGGCGCTCGACCGAGACGAGCTTCCTGACGACTGCTCCGGCCCCCAGAACTGCGAACACAAACAGCAGCTGCCCCGCTTCTACGCCGAGATTGAAGGTGAGCAATGCCAGCGGCACGTCAGACTGTGGCAGCCCGATCTCCTTCAGGGCGCCACCAAACCCCAAGCCATGAAGTAGACCGAATGCAAAGGCGACCAACCAAGGCGCGCGCTTGGTGAACCCCGTTTCCGGACCCGTCTGGCGGACGATTTCCGCCGCCACAAACATGATGCTGAGCGCGATGACCGCTTCAACGGGCGCTGGCGGAATCTGAGCCCAGCCAAGCGCTGCAAGCGCGAGCGTAATGCTATGGGCCACCGTGAAAGCCGTGATGACTTTGACCAGCATCCAAACATCGCGCACGAGGAGGAGCAGTGCGAGAACGAACAGGAGGTGGTCGATCCCCAGGAGGATGTGCTCTACACCCAAAAGGAAATATGTGCGGGCCGTATCGAACCAGGTCGGCGCCGCCGCAACCGTGAAGGAT
Organism: Methyloceanibacter sp.; assembly: GCA_030064755.1. Classification (GTDB taxonomy): domain Bacteria; phylum Pseudomonadota; class Alphaproteobacteria; order Rhizobiales; family Methyloligellaceae; genus Methyloceanibacter. Next base: position 1,364 of record JASJEH010000003.1, read on the forward strand.
GGGCTGTCGGGTGTCAGGCGCGTGGCCTGTATGGCGCCGCCCGTGGACTCAACACGCACGACGACATCGGTAAACGTGCCAGGCAAGCCATCGATCGAGACTTCGTGATTTGCCAGCCCGCCTTGGCATTGCACCACGCGGGTTTCTAGAACCGCCGCGCCAGCGCGCTCATTCCGCGCTGGCGAAGTGTCTTTGCAGTCCGGAGGCAACCGCACGTAAAGACCCAGGCGCATGTCGCCACGCGCCGGTACCTTGAAGCGAATGTCGTAGGTCTCAGGGCTGGTCTGCTTAATCTCAAGGAAGCCGGGACGTAGTTCATGCGCCCCGGCCGTGCCATGAAAAGCGAGCACAACAAGTGCGACGAAAAAGAGCCGGATCACTTGTCGTCGTCCTTATCGTTGCCCTTAGGCGGCTCGGGCTTCTTTGGCCCCGGCAAGACAACTTCGTACCTCGCCCGCAGCTTGGCGTAGGCGTCGGCCTGGTATTCCTGACGTTTGAGATTGCGCCAGTCTCGCAAAACTGCGGCCCGCACCTCTTCGAGCTTTGGGTCGTACCCTTCTACCCGCTTGGCGACCCGCACAAAATGCAAGCCATATGGCGACTGGATCGGCCCGATCCATTGACCGGTCGGAGCCTCCGAAACCGTCTTCGTGAAGCCATCGCCGAATTCGCGCCTGACTGCGCGCAAAGGAGAAAGCGGCATTGCCCTCGGCAGCAGTGTGGGATCGCCGAGTTCAGCTGGATCCTCGTCTGCCTTGAGCGCCCTGAGGATCTCCGCCGCACGATCGTCCGCGTCGTTGTTCGATGACTTCGGTTTGATAAAGACTTGATCGAACGCGAGCTCTGTTTCGACGCGGTAGTCTTCTTTGTTGCCGTTAAGATAAGCCTGAAGCGCCGCGTCATCGGCAGCCAAAGCATCCTCGGGCGGCTCGGAGAGAAACTCCATCTTTTGCTGCATGCGGCGTCGGATGAGCGTGTCATCGCGATCGAGACCCAGCTTGACCGCTTCGCGGTAGTATACTTCTTCCTTGATGTAGGCGTCGAGAAGTCCGCGCAGTTCCTGGGGCGTTGGCGGCCGCTGCCATGTCTTCGCAAAGATCTGTGCCAACTGCAGGACACGACCCTCTGTCACGACGATGCGGTCACGAATCTCGGTCTCGCCGTCTTCCGCGAAGAGCATATAGGCGCCAAACACGATTGCGCCGATCAGAACGAAATGGACAAGCGGCTCGCGCGCAAGTCGTGAAAGAAACTGCATCTGTCTAGCCCGCGGCCTCCAATTCGCTTTCGGGCACTTTAGACTGCGTATTCTCCGGTTGGCCACGCATTACCGCTCGGACATTGCCCTGCTGGTCGGCAGGTCCATATAGCCGAATCAAACCATGGGCCTCGGCTGTGTCGAATGAAATGACGCCTGCATTCAATGCCTGAACAACAGCACCTTCGGTCACGAGAACTGCTTCGTTCTTGGCAGGGCCGCTGACATGAACGCTCACGTCGTATCCCTCGTTCCCAGCGGCGTAACGAGTCCACAGCATCGAATCCAGCAGGACAACGGTGAACCCGAACTGCGGCTGGGGTGTCGGAGCTAAAGTGCCTCCCAACTCTTCCAAACCCACTGTCGTGCGCTGATACGCGAACAGGTCCTTAATGACACGGCGCGGTCTCGGCGGAAGTAACCCACGGTCTTGCGCTTGCCAAACGGCGGTCCTGACGTAGAGAGACTTTGGATAGATGAAGTTCATCGTGCCGCGCGCGATGTCGCTCGGATTGTGATAGCCGCAGGCAAATGCGGATGCTGCTGCGAACAAGAGACCGGCCACGAGCACGCCGCCTGCAGACATATATGGACGGATTCTCGGCACGGCTCTCATCCGCTGCGCTCTCTCGCCCAAGTGCATCAACTCTTCGGCGTGTACCAGATGGGCGAAGAGTACGCGCGCTCCTGCGTGGTCATCGGCACATCGTCGGACATGTCAACCTTGAACCGCTTGGCATCGTAAGCAGTCCAGCGCGGCGTCGGAATCTCAATGACGCGCGCGTAGTAAAACGCCTTCTGCTTCGGATCGAAGTCAGGGTCTTCCCACACTGTGATCAGTTCGGGCGCGCCGATCGTGTTGGTCCAAGTGGCGCGACCGACGTCTACCGTGTCTCCGACCGGCGGCAACTTTCCGTCCGCATCGAGCTTCCGATCATCGCTCCAGACGACGTTGTAGACCTTCTCTTGTGTCTCGCCCTTGTCGTCGATCCAGCCTTTGACGATCTGGACGCGATCGAGATTGCCACTAAGCGGATCCTTCAACGCAGCAATGAGAAAAGTCGGCGCCTTACCTTCAGGAGGATTCTCTAGATCGCCTCCCATGGGTACGCCCTTGGCATAACCGATCTCAGCTGGAGTCCGGCTGCCCGCATCGGCTTCGGAAAAGTCCCAGCCGCCAAAGAAGCGCAGGCCGATGCGCGATCCGGTTGTGCCATAGACCTCCTTACGCTGCATGGCGTCGAAGATGGCACGGCGGGTGTTTTCGGGCGCCCAAACGGCGGCGAGCCCAGATGCGGCCATGTCATAGCCGAGAATGCGGGTCGGGCCGAACTCACCGACAACATGTTCCCAGCGATTGGGTTCCGGTTCAACGCCCGCATGCTTGCCGAAGAAATTGTCCTCTTGGGCAGTAGCCATGGCGGTGTGGCTGTCCGTCGAGCCAACCATGCCGAATTTGTAGGGGTTCGTGCCGAGTTGTCCTTCCAGCTTCAGGCCATTCTTCAAGGCTTCGCGTGCATACTCATACTGAAGCATCCAATCTTCTTTGGGCACCGGGCCGAGATTGGCTTTGTCCCACGTCTCGTAATCGGCGAACTCGTCGTTTGGTGAGAGGAAGGGGTGCGCCTCTCCGTCGCCCTTGATCTGGGTGACCTCGTAGAGCGGTTCCCATTTCGCACGCGTTTTAACGTAGTCGCCGGTCAACGGCTTGCCGGTCTTCGGATTCGTCTCGACAGGGAACATCAGGCCGTTCGAGACATTGCCGTTATGCGCTAGTGCCAACACGCGGCCACCGGTCTTGTCCTCATAGGCCTCCATCCATTTCCAGAGGTCCTCGGGATTGAAGCTGCTCTCCGTGGTGAAAGGGAGCATCTGTTGCGCGCGAATGGCGCCATCGCGATAGAGAACATTACGGTGAAGGTTGTTGCCGCCTTCCGTGGATGTCCACTCATACCCAATGATGGTCGTGAACTTGCCCGGATCGTTGTACTTATCCGCCGTCTCAAGGTACTCGTCCCAGACGGTTTGAACGAAGCGTGGGTCGAGCGCGGCGGCCGGCATTTCAATGTCATTAATGCCAGCAAATGACTCAATCACTTCCATGGTTGCTTTTAGTGCATCGTCGCCGCCTGCGTTGAGGCGCTTGTTCCAATCGCGGAGCTGCGGTTCGCGCATGAGCGTCACATCGCCTGCAATGATCTCGTTCATGGCGCCCAAGCCGTCGGAGTGATCGGACACAACGAGCCAGTCCAGTGGCCGCGACAGCCGAACCTTTAGACCATGGCTGGTGGTAATCTCGTCGCCGCGAGCGAACTTATAGGCCTGCTCCGGATCGAGGGTCACACCAAAGGCGCGCGCGTCGAGTGAGTTTGACGTATGCAAGTGCGTGTCGCCCCACAGCGGACGGTTGGCGAACTTGCGCCCGGCGTAAGGCGAGAAATGCTCCCGCTCGAGCAAACCCGCATCGTCCTCGGTCAAGGTCATTTCACCGACCTGACCGCCGAGCTTCTCGTCTTCGGCGAGAGCCGTGCCTGGCAAAAGACACGATGCCGCGAAAAGTAGCGCGAGCCTCTTCGATGAAATCCTCATTGTACTGATCCTCCCTAGAAATCTGGGTAGACTGAAACGAGCCCACCCTCGCCGCTAGCTCTTCGGCGTGTACCAAATCGGCGAGGTATAGGCGCGTTCCTGCTGGGACGTCGGCGCGCCCTCCGGAATTTCGACACCAAACCGGTGCGCGTCGTATGTCGACCAGCGCGGCGTTGGGATCTCGAGCACGCGGGCGTAGTAGAACGCCTTCTGACCGGGATCGAAGTCCGGGTCGGTCCAGACCGCGCCGAGCTCCGAGTCGCCAATCGTGTTGGTGAAGGTTGCGCTCTTTACGTCAACCGTATTCCCGACCGGAGGCACCTTGCCATCTGCATCAGGTTCGCGGTCGCCGCTCCAAATTACATCGTAGACTTTTTCGTAGGTCTTGCCCGCGTTGTCCATCCACCCCTTCACAATTTGGATGCGGTCCAGATTGCCGCCAAGTGGATCCTTCAGCGCATAAACCATGAAGTTTGGCGCTTCGGCGCCGTCCGGCTTGGACGGCAGATCAGCCCCCATGGGCACGCCCTTGTCGTAGCCTGCAAACGCCGGAGTCCGGCTCTTCAGATCCTCGTCCTTGTAGTTCCAGCCACCGAAAAAGCGGACGCCCATGCGGCTGCCCGTCGTGCCGTAAGTCTCTTTCCGCGTCATGGCGTCGAAGATCGCCTCACGCGTATTCTCCGGCGCCCATACCGCGGCGAGACCGGAACTCACCTGCTGCCAGCCATGGATCGTACCGGCGTCGGTTTTCATAAAGGGGTGCGCCATGCGCTCGGGGTTCGGCTCGGCGCCCGAATGCTTGCCAAAGAAATTGTCTTCTTGCGCCGTGGCCAGGGACGTGTGGCTATCGGTCGAACCGATCAAGCCAAACTTGTAGGGGTTCGTCCCGAGCCTCTTCTCAAGTTGCAGTCCGCGCTTCAACGCTGACCGTGCGTACTCGCCAGCGAGCATGCTGTCGACCTTCGCTTCCGAAGCATCAAGATTGCCGATGTCCCAAGTTTCGTAGTCGGCAAACTCGTCCTCCGGCGACAGGAACGGGTGCGTTTCGCCATCTCCCTTGATCTGGGTGACTTCGTAGAGCGGCTCCCACTTGTCTCGCTGCTCCACATAAGTCTTGTCCAGTTTGCGTCCTGTGTACTGTTCATCGATGGGGAACATGATGCCGTTCGAGAGATTCCCGTTGTGGGCAATTGCGAGAACGTCACCCCCTGTCTCCTGCTCATATTTGTCGAGCCATTTGTAGAGTTCGAGTGGATCGGTGCTGCCAAAGGGTTCGACCGTGGTGTACGGCACCATACGCAGCGCCTTGTCGGCGCCGTCGCGATAGATCACTACGCGATGCAGGTTGTTTCCCTTCGCGAGCGACGTCCATTCGTAACCAATCATCGCGGTGAAGCGGCCCGGCTCGTTGTATTCTTCCGCCGCATCCACCGTTTCCTTCCAAGCCGACTTGTAGGGCTTGGAGTCAGGCGTATACATCAGCGCTTCTGGGAATTGGCCTTGCGAGAAAAGCCCAATCAACTCCAGCGCAACTTCAACGCCCTGCCCCGCCTGAACCTTCTCGTACCACTCCTTCCCCTTTGGATCGGAGAGAATATGCGGCTTGCCGGCAAACATGTCCGGAAAGAAGCCCATGTTGTCGGAGTGATCACTGATAACAAGGAAGTCGAGCGGGCGTGACAGCTTCACAGGAAGGCCGGTGGCAGACGTAATCTCATCGCCCCGCGCGAACTGAAACGCCTCGCGCACGCCGAGCCGGTTACCGAATGAGCCAGCGTCCATGGACATGGCAGAGTGCAAATGCGTATCGCCCCAGAGCGGCCGTGACGGAAAACCGCGTTGCGCGTAGGGCGAGTAGGTCTTGCCCTTGTAAGCGCCGTAAAGCACTTCTTCGCCGGACGGCGGCGGTGGGACTTGTGCAAGCGCGGCAAATGAACCAAGCGATAAAGCCAAAGCGGTACTAGCCGCCGCAAGCAAATGCTGCGTCGAGATCATTATCTCCTCCCTGACTGGCCGCCACATTTCTTGCAGCGTTACCTGAGGCCGAACAAGCATGCTCAGTCTGCGTCGTTATTCTATAGGAAGACGCTTGCGATACCACTTGCTTCAGGTATTGCTGGAGCAATTTTTCATCGCGAATGCCGTTGATCAGAGCGAAAAATTGATCGCGACGAATTTAATCCGTGTCCGTAATAGTATTCGTCCTGTTACAGAGTAACATTTTCTCGACATCTCTAACCGGCGCTACTTGGTAAACCGCAGCCGCACCTGGAAGCGGCGCTGCCAGGCAGCGCCGCCTTCCGCCGCGATGGCGCTTTGTGTGACGGACTGGCGGGGCTGAAGGTTCCGCCCACGATGCGGAACGGACCGGATTTGGGACGGACGAGAATCATGAGTTCGTTCAGCAGCGGCGCGCGGTAGCAGCTCAAGCTGACCGCCCGATCGCAGTCATATTTTGCGCAAGAATCCTTTGGATGTTCAGCCGCAACTTAGGCAAGGCGCTCCATGAATAGCCCTGCTATGGTCCCGCCTCCCCGCCGCGTCAGCGGCGCAGGTACATCAAAACCCAAGAAGTCGTCCGTCATGTCCGCCGAACTCGCCTTCAATCGCAATGTCGATGTCGACTACGGTGTTGCCGATGAGATCGTCCCAGGCGTCCGCCGCATCGTGGCGAACAACCCTGGGCCGTACACATTTCTTGGCACGAACACTTATCTTGTCGGCACCGAAGAGATCGCGATCATCGATCCAGGCCCTGAAGACGCCACCCATCTCGAGGCCATCGAACGGTCTACGCGCGGCCAGCGTGTCAGCCATATCCTCATAACGCACAGCCACCGTGACCACTGCGATGGCGCACTGCCGCTGCAGCGTCGGCTCGGCGGGGAGATCGTGGCCTATGGCCCGGCTGGTTCCGAGCGCGGCGCTTTTGCGCCTGGCCTTGGGGACGGCCTTGGGGATGGCTTTGTCGATGCGGCCTTCAGGCCCGATGCGACCGCCTCAGACGGCGACACCGTCAAGGCGCGTGGCTTTGCGCTGGATGTCATGCATATGCCCGGACACGCCCCCGACCATCTCTGCTTTGCCCTAATGGGCGAGCGGACAGTTTTTACCGGCGATCACGTGATGGGATGGAATACCACCGTCATAGCGCCGCCCGAGGGCAGCATGGCGGACTTTCTCGGCTCACTCGAGCGCTTGGCGCAACGGCACGATAAGGTTTTTCTCCCCGGTCACGGGGGACGCATCGAGACGCCTCGGCGCGTGGTCCGGGCCTACATGACTCACCGCATCTGGCGCGAACAGACAATACTTGCCTGTGTCGACGAAGGTGTGAACACGATCCCGCACATCGTTGCACGTCTCTACGGTGGCCTCGGGGCAGAGTTGAAAGTCGCCGCCGCCCTTTCGGTCTTGGCCCATTTGGAACATATGAGCGCGCGCGGTCTCGTGACGGCTGAGGGCGCAACGGAAGGGCTCAGCGCCTTCTATACACGCGCCGCCTCTGCTGCCGGCTCCGGGTCTGGGGCTGCCTCCGGGCGCGCCTCTTCCTAACCTGCTTCTTCTTAACTTGCTTGGCGGGTGCGGCGACCGGCTTCTCCTCAGGCTCCGCCGCCGCCTGCTCAAGAACGGTTTTCTCCCCCTTCTCCAGTGCGGTGTTGACCTCTTCCTCGAAAGCGCGAATGCGCTCCGCATTCGCGCCGAGGTCACTGCGCCCATAGCGCGAAGCAGACCGAATATCGATCACGGAAGACGCGTCGTCTCCCTTGACACGCACGACCACGTCGTCGGTGAATCCCATGATCAGTGAGCTGTCGGTCGCCTCGATGCGGCCGATACCGCTCTCGCCAGGCGCTTCGTTCACAACCACCGTCCAGCCAAGCTGCTTCACGGCCTCATTGACCACCGTATAGACAGCGCCCGCAGACCGGTCGACTTCGATTGGACCAATGTCCTCGTAAGCCTCTGTCTGGAGCCGCACTTGCTCTGGCGATTGACTGACAAGAGGATTGGCATCGCGGGGCCGCTGATCCAGGAGCACGGTAAACTGTAGCGGCTCGTCCGGCGAAGTTTGGATGTCATTCAAAACCGGTAGCATCACCGCCTTCGACATGAAGTAAGCCGGAATCGCCAACCCAATAAGACCAACAATAATGGCCGCGAAATTGTTGGCCGCCCCCGTCTGACCCCCAAACCAAATGCGTATCAAAGAGACAAGCGCGATAAGGACGGCAACCGCAAGCCCCGCACCCGATACCCAGACGAGGTTTATGGCCGCCTGCGTACTCAAACCGAAGAAGCGATGCAGGATTGCCGTGAGGATTAAGAGCTGCAGGAAGAACACGGCAATTCGGCGCGCCCAGCGCGCCTCATGTGCCTCTTTCACTACGAAGCGCGCGGTCGCGTAGCGTTCAATGGTGTCTTCCGCGGTCACGTTACGTCGTCCTTATGCCCCTCCGACCGAACAGTGCCGCTTCGGCCTGTCTGCTGGGATAGCACAGTTCGCGTCACGGATTGAGGCGCGTTTTTGTCCAAGCCCCATCGGTTGTCTCCCGGCGAAAAACGATCCGGTCATGCAACCGATAGTCCCCGTTCTGCCAAAACTCGATCTCCACAGGGCGGAGTCTGAACCCGCGCCAATAATCTGGCCGTGGCACCTCGCGTCCCTCAAAGTCGTCCGCGTAGCGGGCGACCGCCTTCTCGAGCGCCGCGCGGCTCTCCAGGGGGCGCGACTGCTGCGATGCCCAGGCGCCGAGGCGGCTCTGCCGGCGCCGAGTGGCGAAGTAGGTGTCCGCCTCTGCCTCCGTCGTAGGCTCGACGGGACCGCGCACGCGGATCTGCCGGCCAAGGCTCTTCCAGTAGAAGAGCAGGGCTGCCTTGGGGTTCGCGGACAGTTCGTCGCCCTTGGCGCTGCCGCAATTCGTATAGAAGACGAATCCGCGCTCATCGACGCCTTTCAAGAGAATCATCCGGACATTCGGGAGTCCATCCGAGTCCGCCGTGGCCACAGCCATCGCCTCCGGATCGCACGGTTCAGATGTTTCTGCTTCCGCGAGCCAAGCCTGAAACAGCACGAATGGGTCCTCGGCGGCGGTGAAGTCTCGTTTGTCCATCAAAGTATGCCTGTCATTCCGTCCGTTTGCCGGGGCAAAAAACTTCCCGGCTCGATACGGGCATTTACGATTTCCTCACCCTGATAGGCCAGGATCGGTCGTGTTGATAGAGGGCGCGGGGGAATTTCAGTAGCCGCGTCAGTGTTGGGGACGATTTGTTATGCGTACGTTCCGTTGGAACGCCCCTATCAAGGGGGCGGGGGCTCTCGTGTTGTGTGTATTGCTCCCCGCCCTAATTCCTCTCAAAGCAGAGGATCGTGGGGCACATGTGGTTGTACCGGTCTTCAAGACCGTGACACCCGAAACCGTGACGGAGCTGAACAGCCCTCTCACGGAACTTAAGACCGGTCTTGATCGTTCAGATAGGGAAGTCGCGCTCCGCGCATTGCAGATGGCCCTTACTGAGCTCGGCGATGGGGCAACTCTCGTGTGGCAGCGAAAAGCAAGCCAGCTCGCGGGCAGGATAAAACCCGTCTCCGTGTTTCGCGACGAGCATGGCCGCTTGTGCCGCACCGTCCTCTACGCGTTGAGCCGAGGCGGCAAAGAGAACGAGATCAAGGGCGTTGCTTGCCGATCGCCGAACGGTCGCTGGGCAATCGCCGGATAGAGGATTTTATGTCTGAGAGTTACGTCACCACCGAGACGACCGCTCCGCATAGAGCCGAAGCGCTCCAAGGCACACAGCAGACCGGAGTCCGGTTTACGCCGCTGCGTTCCGCAATTGTTGTGCGGGACGACGCCGCGCACGCTAGCACAGAGGAGACACTCTCTCCGCTCGTGCCAGTCCCGCGCCGAGAAGACTAAGAGCTCACCCCCCAGCCCGATCGCACCGGGCTGGTCCTTCCGAAATGGCGAAAGCCCTTTCGGCGGGGCCAGCCCGGTGTATAAGAAGCCCCCAGATTAGTCTGAAGGAGGGCTTATGGCGGACGGCGGCAATCTCATGGCGGGCAAGCGTGGCATCGTTTTCGGTGTCGCCAATAATCGCTCGATCGCTTGGGGCATCACCAAGGCAGTTGTCGCTCAAGGCGCGGAAGTCGCCCTGACCTACCAAGGTGAGGCACTGAAGAAGCGCGTGGGGCCGCTGGCCGAACAAGTTGGGGCAAAGCTCGTGCTGCCATGCGACGTCACCGATACGGCCTCGATGGATGCCGTGTTCGCCGCTGTCGACAAGGAGTGGGGCAGCCTCGACTTCATTGTCCACGCGGTCGCTTTTTCCGACAAGGATCAGCTGGATGGGCGCTATGTCGACACGACCGAAGACAATTTCGCCAAGACGATGAACATCTCCTGCTATTCGCTGACGGCGATGGCGAAGCGCGCTGAGCCGCTGATGAAAGATGGCGGGTCGATCGTCACCCTCACTTATTACGGCGCCGAAAAGGTGATGCCCCACTACAACGTCATGGGCGTCGCAAAGGCCGCGCTCGAGACGAGCGTGCAATATCTCGCCGCCGATCTGGGCAAGAACAACATTCGTGTGAACGCCATCTCGGCCGGCCCGATCAAGACATTGGCCGCGTCAGGCATTTCGGACTTCCGCTATATCCTGAAGTGGAACGAGTATAACTCGCCGCTCCGCCGGACCGTGACCATCGAAGATGTGGGCGGCGGCGGCGTGTATCTTCTGTCCGACCTCTCCGCTGGCGTGACCGGCGAAGTCCTGCATATCGATGCGGGCTACCACGTAGTGGGCATGAAGAACGAAGACGCCCCCGACATCTCCGTGGCGAAGGATTAGCCGGCGTCGGGTCTCGACGCCGTTCTGCCAGGGCTAAGACAGGTTCGGAACTGCGCGGCGACGGCATCAATGAAATGCGGGTCAGACGTCACCCGCCCTGACAAAAGCGCGCCCTGAACCCCCGCTAGAATCTGCATTGCCACGTCGCGCGGCCTTTGGTCACCGATGGCGAATTGCCCACGCTTGACGCCCTCGCGGACAATGTCCTCGAGTTCGTCGATATGGCGCGTTGCAAAGCGGTGAACGGCCGCTTGCACCGGCGACGAAACAGCATCGAAAACAGCGCCGAACGATCCACCCGGACACATGCGTTCAGCCTTTCCATGGATGCCACGAAACATGTCGAAGTAGGCTTCGAGACGGTCGGCGGGTGCTAGGTCCCGGGTCCTGTCGAATTGCGACCTAATCCAGTCGGCCGCTCGGTCCAGCACAGCGACGGCCATCGCGTCCTTCGAATCGAAATAGTGATAGAGGCTCGCCTTGCGCACGCCGACCCCATCGGCGACGTCCTGGAAGCTAAAACCATGAAAGCTACGCCGTTGAATGAGGCCTTGAGCGGCATCTAGAATCTTTTCGCGCGTGTCCATTCTACCTTCCATAAGGTAGATTACGGTCCAATTCAAGTCTGCATCACAATAATTTTTAGGGTTGCAACGCTCCCTACCGTTTGTTAGGTAGGACTCGCCTACCGGACGGTAGGTAGCCCACTCAAGTGAAAGGAATGAACAGATGACCAAGACTTCAGCAGCTTTCGCAATCATCGCGGCCGTCGCCGCAAGCAGCACTCTAGTTTCGGGCGGCGCTGTCGCCGGGGACTTCTATCCGGACAAGTTCCGTGACCAAAGCAAACCGGTTGTCTCCTCCAGCCAGGAGTCCGGCATTCCAGCTCAGTACCGTCTGCGTTGAACGTCCTGACGGATCGGGAGCCCCGTTTCCCTCCCCGGGGCTCCCGCTTCGCGCTTGGAGCAAGCCATGAGAACTAGGTTCATTTTGGCGGTCGCGTTTTTGGTGGTCCTTGGACAGACACCTGGCGAGGCACGCGTGAGTAACAACTGCCCAGAGTTTGGCTGGCCCTGTGATTGTGCCTGGCAAAGCCGCGATTGCTTACCCGTCTGCGCGATGGAGGCATGGGCCGACTGCACGCCGACATAGCGAACTCGCATTCAGATCAAAAGACGAGGGCGGGATACATCCCGCCCTGCCCATTCTTAGACCTTGCGGAATACAGCACCCTTGACCGAACGCGGACGCTCGCGCACGCGGCCTCCGTCATTGCCGGAGCGCACGATCCACTGACCATCCTTGGTGCGGCCCGTGATGAGGCCCACGTGATGCGGCCACACCACCACGGCGCCGACGCGCGGACCGTTCAGGGGACGGCCCCGCTTGGCCCAATTGCGGGCAAGATTGTACTTGGGTCCGCCTCCGAGCTGAGTCCGCATGTACCAGCCGCACCAGCGTGCGGGGCGCGGACCCGCATGGTGCCGGCCAACGCTTGCACGCTTCACGATCTTGTTCGGTTTGGCAATGTTGGATGCAACGGACGCGAAAGGCGCCGGCATCGCGGCGGCAGGAACGAGTGCCATGGCGCTCGAGAGAAAGACAACAGTTAACGTCAACAGACATGCATGCGCAGCACGCATCGGCGACTCCTTGCTTCATTGTGTTGTGGGAGGAAACACCCGGCGAAGGTTCAAGCCGGGCGGCGCGAGGAACCCGCGCGACGCGCAAGCTACGGAAAATTAAGACGAAAACACGCCGTTGAAGCGACCTGGATAGGCCCATTTTAGGGCCTGGCCGTTTAAGCCAAGCGGTTGGCGCAGCCGTCCGTCTCAGCCTTGCCGCGGCGGGAGGTTCGGCAACCACGCGGCCCAAAGGCCTGCGGCAACGGTCGCCGCCACAAGGCAATAGATGGGCCAGGCGAAGCTTGTCAGCTCAGCCATGAGCCCAAGTACGAAAGCCGCGAGAATGGCCACACTGATCGTGCTCACGCTCGCAACGGCCACGAAATAGGGCCGCTCGGCACTCGGTGCCATACTGATCACATACAGAGACCGCGCCGTGACGATACTGACTGCCCCCAACGCCACGAGAAAAAGGACAACCCCGTGAAGCGCCAAAATCCGCAGTTGGGGAAACGTTTCGATTGCAACGGCCAGTAGACCTCCGAACGCCGCAAAGATTGTACCCCACACCATTACCGTTCGGCTGGACATATGGATCCATCGCCACAAGGCGCCGCCGACAATCATCGCGGCGCAGGTCGCCACGAGCAAAACCGTCAATCCGGTGCCCACATGCTTCTGATGGATCGCCGCGTGAATAGCATAGAACGGCAAGGCCAGCTCGACGGCCAGGAACAGTATACGGGCCACGATGAACTGCTGTGCCCAGCGTAGCTGAACGACCTTCCTCACGCCCACTCGGAAGTCGGTCAGGAAGCCCGCTGTGATCCCCGGTTCACCTGCAGGACCGGGGGCGCTTGTGGGCTGTTCGCGCACGATTGCAACGAATGCGGCCGAGGCCAGCAAAACAAAGACCCCCGCCCAGAGTACGGCGAGATGCCTATCCAGCGGCGAGCCGTCCGCGAGTTGCAGATGGCTTACAACTGCAATGGCAATGGCTAAGACGCCTGCGAAGATGGCCTCTCCATACATCAGGTTGCCACGCCGCGACTCGCTCAGCAGACGTCCCAGGAGGTCCTGGTGGACAAGTGTCGTGGCGCCCATACCGAAGCCGACAACTGCCGCGGCAGCCAAGATTAGGATGGCTACAACACCAGGCGTGGCGACGTTTGTGGCAATGCCGACCGTCGCGATGGCTGCGGCCGTCGCGGCCAGGATCAGCGCCAGATGCCACTTGATCCCCTTCGCCGCTCGGATGACCGGCGCGGACCCGGCAAACCCGAGCAACCTGCAGAGTTCAACGATGGGAACGATTAGCGCGCCCGCGAGTACCGACCCGCCCGCAGCGATGAGAAGAAAGGGAAGCACGACGTGGGGGCTCCCAAGCTGGCGCCCGGCCCCCATGGTGACGGTCTGCCCATAGATCGCTCCGAAGTTCCAGTTCTCGGCGTGCGGCCCTTGCACCGACAGGCTCCTGACATCCGGGTGACGCAATGGGAATGCGAGAAGGACAGCAAAACCGTGCCAACTCATTCACTGATCCGCGCTTGACAGCGGTTACAGCCGGGTTTCCTTCGCCACCAAGCTACGCACCATCATGACGTCTTATTCAGAAAGTTTTGGGCACGACTGAGTCCGCACCGGCTAGCGGCCCCGATTCCGGCCCGTAGCGCGCGCTGGACGCAAACCGCTCACGCGCCTAAAACAAGCCATGTCGCACAACAGCTTTGGACACCTCTTCCGCATCACGACCTGGGGCGAAAGCCACGGGCCCGCCATCGGCTGCGTGGTCGACGGCTGCCCGCCAGGGATCGCCATCACTGAGGCTGAGATCCAGGCTTACCTGGACAAGCGGCGACCGGGCACGTCGAAATTCGTGACGCAACGGAAAGAGCCGGATCGCGTCCAAATCCTCTCGGGCGTCTTCACCACAGAGGACGGTGAACAGCTCACGACCGGCACACCCATCGCGCTGGAGATCCAAAACATGGATGCGCGGTCGAAGGACTACGGTGACATCAAGGACAAATTCCGCCCGGGCCACGCCGACTACACCTACGCGGAAAAGTATGGGGTTCGGGACTTTCGCGGGTCGGGCCGCGCCTCGGCGCGCGAGACGGCGACCCGCGTGGCGGCTGGCGCCGTAGCGCGGAAAGTCATACCGGGCTTGCGCGTCCGCGGGGCGCTCGTGCAGGTGGGACCGCACAAGATCGATCGCGGCAACTGGAACTGGGACGCGGTCAACGAAAACCCGTTCTTCTGTCCGGACCCTGAAGCGGCTGAGACCTGGGCCAGTTACCTCGACGACGTTCGTAAGTCCGGCTCTTCGACTGGCGCAGTGATCGAGATCGTCGCTGACGGCGTGCCCATTGGGCTTGGCGCCCCCCTTTACGCCAAGCTCGACCAGGACATTGCGTCGGGGCTCATGAGCATCAATGCCGTGAAGGGTGTAGAGATCGGCGCCGGCTTCGCCGCGGCTGCCCTGTCAGGCGAAGAGAATGCAGATGAGATGCGGAACGGCCCGCCCGGCTGGCCGATGTTTCTCTCCAACAACGCAGGCGGAATCCTGGGCGGCATTTCGACGGGCCAGCCCGTCGTCGCGCGTTTCGCCGTGAAGCCGACCTCGTCGATCCTCAACCCGCGCAACACGATCGATAAGAGCGGGAACAACACGGAGGTCGTCACGAAGGGGCGTCATGATCCTTGCGTCGGGATTCGCGCCGTTCCTATTGGCGAGGCCATGGTGGCGATCGTACTGGCCGACCACTATCTGCGTCATCGCGGTCAGACTGGCCAGGACGCGGGCGAAGATTTGGCTCGGGATGTGGATACGCGCTTGGAATGGCTTCCGACCAAACCGTCAACCTGAGCAGCACTGGGCTCTCCGCCGGACTTGAGGCCTTTCCGGCCTACTCCTACCGCGACGACCCGTCGGTTCCGGACTTCCCGGACGATACCCAACTCATCGTATTCGATGGGGTGTGCATCATGTGCAGCGCTTTCGCCCAATTCGTGGCAAAGCGGGATACCGAGAAGCGTTTTCGGTTGACGGAGGCGCAGTCGGCTCTGGGCGGCGCGCTGTTTCGCCACTACGGTCTCGACGACGTGAACTACGAGACGAACCTACTCATTCAGGATGGCCGGGCCTACGGGCGCATGGAGGCGTTCGTTCGCATCGTCAGCCAGCTCGGCGGCGCCTGGCCCTGCGTTCGTGCTCTGCTGGCTTTGCCGCGGCCGGTGCGCAACTGGCTCTACGAACGCATTGCCCGAAACCGTTACGCTCTGTTCGGCCGCTATGACTCTTGCCCAGCGGAGCGCGATCCAGGCATCGCAGACAGACTTATAGGCTGATGCAGCCGCCCCTCTTCCACCGCGTGGTTGGCGAAGCTCTGTCAAAGCTATCCGCGCCCATTGTCGCAATACACGATGTCGGCGAAGGCAAGACTTGGCACGGAGCGGCGACAGTTGAGGCCGGTGGATCGCCGCTCGCTCGTCTGGTGAGCGCCATCGTAGGCTTCCCGCCGACCGCCGAGTCAGTTCCTCTAGCAGTCGAGATGGCACCGCAGGGCGATGGGGAGCGATGGGTTCGAGACTTCGGCGGTGCTTCTTTGTCTTCATACATCATTCCTGGTCCAACACCTGGGACGATCGAGGAAACGATGAGTGGCGTGACTGTGTGCTCACGGCTCAACGTCAAGGACGGCGGCCTGCGGCATGTGCCGATTGGCGTTCGTCTCCTTGGCATTCCGCTTCCGAGGGTGGTATGGCCGACCCTGGACGTTCGCGAGGACGCCGACGGAGAAACCTATCGATACAGCGTCGCCATCCACTTATGGGGCATGCTGCTGGTACGCTATGCGGGCCATCTGGAGACGCGAGAACGTCATGACGTTTGAGAAGATTGTGATCTTGACCGGTGCCGGGCTCTCTGCCGAGAGTGGGATGGGCACGTTCCGCGGCCAGGGCGGCCTTTGGGACAACTACGATATTGAAGACGTCGCAACACCTGAGGGCTTCGCGCGCAACCCCACAAAGGTTCACGACTTCTACAACATGCGCCGCGGCTGGCTGGCCGATGTCCGCCCCAATGCCGCACACATGGCACTCGCCAAATTGGAGCAGACGCACAAAGGCGACGTCCTGACTGTTACGCAGAACATCGACCCGCTCCACGAGGCGGCCGGTAGTGAGAAGCTCATCCACATGCATGGCGAACTCGCGCGCGCCCTGTGTGCAAACTGCGGCACCAGCCGTCCCTGGACGGAAGACCTTTCCCTCGCGACGAGCTGCCCAGCTTGTGGTGAGTCCGGCTTCATGCGGCCCGATGTGGTGTGGTTCGGCGAGATGCCTCGTGACATGGAACGCATCTATGCCGCACTTGCCGCGTGCGATCTTTTCGTCTCCATCGGCACTAGCGGCACGGTCTATCCAGCTGCGGGATTCGTCGCCGAGGCTCACGGCGCCGGCGCCCACACCGTCGAGCTCAATCTTGACCCGTCCGAAGGAGCGAGCCTGTTCGCGGAGAAACACTACGGCCCGGCGACCAAGATCGTGCCGGCCTATATTGAGACGCTGCTCAACGGTTAGCGCACGCGCCGTTTCCGCGTCAGGTGCGCGACCACTTCGACGTGACTCGAAAAAAGGAACTGATCGACTGGCACCACGCGCGTAATGTCGTAGCCGCCGTCAACAATCAAGCGTAAGTCGCGCGCGAGGGTCCCCGGATTGCACGAGACAGCGACGATGCGCTTTACCGTCGTCTTCGCAAGCTGCTCGGCTTGAGCGACTGCGCCCGCGCGCGGCGGATCGAAGACAACCGCATCGAATCTCTTCAACTCCTGCCAGCCCAACGGATCGCGGAACAGATCGCGCCGCTGCGTGCGAATTGGTTTGAGCTTCGTGGCGTGGCGGGTCGCTTCACTCAGGACAGCGAGCGCATCGGTATCTGACTCGTACGCGTCGACTGCAGCGCGTTCTGCAAGCGTGAATGAAAAAGTCCCCAGCCCAGAGAACAAGTCCGCTACCCGCTTTGATCTGCCGACGCCCTCGCACACCAACGAGACCATCTCTGCTTCTGCGTGAGCAGAGGCCTGGAGAAAGGCACCGGGCGGCAATGTCACTCGTGCGCGCCCCAAACGCAGTATGGGTGGCGCGAGTGTGACGCTTTCACCTCCGGCCGTTAGGCGCGCAAGGCCACTCGCCTCGGCTGCGCCTGCGAGCCTTGCGAGCGCTGTCTCTGGTGGCTGTACACCCTCGACTGTCACATCCAGCCCATTCTCGGTTTCGGTGACGGCAATGCGCGCCTCGTTGTGGCCGCCGAGCAACGGTGAAACTAGCCGTTTCAGGTCGGATAGGGCCGCCACGATGCTTGGCGACAGGATCGGGCACGAGACGACGTCAATCGTCTCATGTGTCCGGGCACGGCGATAACCGAGCACGACGTCCTGGCCCCGGCGTTCTAAGCGGAACGTTGCCCGCCGCCGGCTTCCGAGCGGGACAGGACGAACGGGCTCGACTGGCACCTTCAGTCCGCGCGAACTCAAGGCCTGCACCACAAGCTCACGCTTCCAATTCAAGTAGTCTGACGTCTTCAGCTGTTGCAAGGCGCAACCTCCACAAACGCCGAAATGCGGGCAGACAGGCTTAACCCGGTCCGGGCTCTCATCGAAAATCGCGTCACAACGGGCGTGCGTGCCGTCGGCTTCGATGGTCGCGCCAACGCGCTCACCCGGCAGTGTGAAGGGTACGAAGACCGGCCCGTTCACCGTCTCCGCTATGCCATCGCCCTGGGCCCCAAGCCGCTCGATGGTCAGCTCAACGGTCATTCAGTGCCCCGATCAGATACTCGACATTGCCGCTGCCGCCGGTGATGGGCGACTCGATGACGCCGAGCACACGCCAGCCCTCGCCTTCTAGAAAATTGTGGACGCGTGCGATAGCGCGCTGACGGTCAGCCTCTTCCCGCACGATACCGCCTTTCCCCACCGCGTCACGGCCGACCTCAAACTGCGGCTTTACCAGGCCCACAAGCCAGGCACCCGGCGCCGCACGCTTTAGCGCAGCAGGCAGGACCAGAGTCAGACTGATGAAGCTGACATCGGCGGTGATCGCCGAGACAGATTCGGGCACCAGTGTTTCATCAATTCGCCGCGCATCTGTCGCCTCAAGGCTCAGAACGCGTGGGTTTGTCCGCAAGCTCTCATGAAGCTGACGGCGGCCGACATCGACCGCGTAGACTTTCTCCGCACCGCGCGCGAGCAAGACCTCGGTGAACCCACCCGTCGAGGCCCCGACGTCCAGGGCTATGCGTCGCTCGGGTGAAACCCGAAAGAAGTCCAACGCTGCTGTGAGTTTGAGCGCTCCACGAGATACATGCGCACCGGTTCCTGGTAAGAGAGCCAAGGCCACATCGTCAGAGATCGTGGCCCCGGGCTTGGCGGCGGTTACGCCGGCCGCCAACACACGCCCGCGCCGGACGAGGTCGGCCGCTTGCGCGCGCGAAGGGGCCAGACCCTCATCCACCAACCGTTGGTCGATGCGCCGTTTTCTGTGGCTCGCCAATCTGCGTTCCAATATGCTCTGCCCCGTTGCATGTGCCTTCGCACACTTGTGGTTTTCTGCCAACACGGCCCTGCTCGCCCGAGCCAGGATACCCCAACCTTACCCCGGAGCTTGTTATGACATTCCGACCACTGCCGATTTGTCTCGTCGTTGCGCTGCTTACCAGTGTGGTCGGCACTTCGGTCTCCCCCGCAAACGCAGCCAACATATGGCGTGCCAAGACGAGCGGCACACTCGTTACGCTGCGTTACGGCCCTCTGGACGAGCGCGCAAACGCGCCTTTTCTGTTGTCCTGCCTGAATGGCGTCGGCATTGCAGTGCTCTCTGTGAATATGGACTTTCCGGAGCGGGAATCGGGCGAAGCGATCACGATCGACTTCAGCGCCGGCGACAAGACCGCAGCGATCGCCGGTGAGACTGCAGCGGAAGACGGTACGGGTCTTATCTATGGCGAGGCCGGGGACATTGCCGTCACGCCGCTACTCAAGGTTCTTGAAGAGAAGGGCCCGGTTACGATGAAGTCCGGTGCGAACGCGGTGGAGCTTTCGGACTTGGACCGCGAGGAAAACGTGGCGGAGTTCGACAAGGAGTGCTCGTTGGACTAAGCCCGTTTGATCGCGCTCGCCTTGTCATCGGCGCCGACGCCGTGCTTGCCGGTGTCGTTCTTGCCGAGAGCGGTGAAGACCGCCTTCACAATACCATCCGCATCGAGGCCTGCTGCGGCATACATAGCGTCAGGCTTGCCCTGGTCGATGTAACGGTCGGGCAAGACAAGCGTTCGCACTTTGAGCGTACCGTCGAGCAACCCATCTGATGCAAGCTGGTGAAGCACGTGACCACCAAAGCCGCCTGTTGATCCTTCTTCGACCGTGATCAGGACTTCGTGGTTGTTCGCAAGTCGGCGAAGAAGATCCACATCCAAAGGCTTTGCAAAACGGGCGTCGGCTACGGTGGCAGACAGCCCGAAACCAGAGAGTTCATCGGCCGCAGCAAGACACTCGCCAAGCCGCGCTCCAAAGGAGAGGAGCGCAACGGCCGACCCTTCACGCAGGATCCGACCCTTGCCGATTTCCAGTGGCACACCGCGGTCAGGCAAATCTACGCCCATACCGTTGCCCCGCGGGTAGCGGAACGCCGTGGGTCTGTCGTCAATCGCCACAGCCGTCGCCGTCATATGCATGAGATCGGCCTCATCGGCCGCTGCCATCACGATCATGTTCGGCAGGCACGTCAGAAAGGCCGTATCGAAAGAGCCCGCGTGGGTGGGGCCATCGGCGCCAACGAGACCGGCGCGGTCGATGGCAAAACGCACGGGCAGCTTTTGGACCGACACGTCATGCACGACCTGATCGTAGGCGCGCTGCAGGAATGTCGAGTAGATCGCGGCAAAAGGCTTGTAGCCTTCAGACGCAAGTCCAGCGGCAAACGTCACAGCATGCTGTTCGGCAATGCCGACATCGAAACACCGCTCGGGAAACGCCTCGCCAAACTTGTCGAGTCCGGTACCGGAGGGCATCGCCGCGGTGATGGCGACGACCTTGTCGTCGGCCTTGGCCTCCTGAATGAGCGCGTTGGCGAATACCTTTGTGTAGCTCGGAGGCCCACCAGGAGCCGCCTTCTCTTGAGTCCCCGTGACCACGTTGAAGCGGCTGACGCCGTGATACTTGTCTGCAGACTCCTCCGCAGGTGTGTAGCCCTTACCCTTCTGGGTGACCACGTGAACGAGGATCGGCCCGTTCTGCATCTTCTTGACGTTGCGCAGCACAGGCAGGAGATGATCTAGATTGTGCCCATCGATGGGTCCCACGTAATAGAATCCGAGTTCCTCGAACAGCGTGCCGCCGGTCCAAAAACCCCGGCCGAACTCCTCCACACGGGCGGCCTGACGCTGCCAACTGCCCGGCAAGAGTTTGTGGGCGGCTTGCTTCATCCAGCGACGGAACCGGCGATAGGTTCCGCCGGAAATCAGCCGCGCTAGATGCGCGCTCATGGCGCCTACAGGCGGCGCGATCGACATATCGTTGTCGTTGAGAACCACGATCAGCCGCGAGTCCATCGCGCCAGCATTGTTCATGGCCTCATAGGCCATGCCTGCGCTCATGGCGCCGTCGCCGATCACCGCAACCACATTGTTGGCGCCGCCGGAAAGATCCCGAGCCACGGCCATCCCGAGCCCGGCGGAGATCGAGGTCGACGAATGGCCCGCACCAAACGGGTCGTACTCACTCTCGGTACGCTTGCAAAAGCCCGATAGGCCACCTGGTGCGCGTAGCGTCCGGATACGATCCCGGCGGCCAGTGATGATCTTGTGGGGATAGCACTGGTGCCCGACATCCCAGATCAGCCGGTCCTCGGGTGTGTCGAAAACGTGGTGGAGCGCGACGGTCAACTCAACCACGCCCAGCCCCGCGCCCAGATGACCGCCTGTCACCGACACGGCGCTGATGGTCTCCTGGCGCAGCTCGTCAGCAAGCTGCTTAAGCTCGCTATCCGTGAGCTGCCTCAGATCTTTCGGCGTCTGAATCCTGTCTAAGATTGGCCTGGCGTTCTCTGCGCTCATTCGCTTTCCCGTCGGAGGTCTCTCTGGGCGATCTTTATCGCCGAGAAATACTTCGCTGTTTCAACGCGTTAAAAGACCTTACTGGGCTAGCAGCATGCTGGCAACGGATTCGGTCCGCGTGCAAGCCCAGATTCGTCCAAGTTTGCCGGTCAGTCTCCCACATCCAGCGGCTCGACACCGCTCGGCGTCCCATCCTGCTTCAACGTGATTTTTTCGACGCGCGCTTCGGCGCTGCGCAGCAGCTTATCGCAATGGGCGCGCAATGCCTCGCCCCGTTCATAGATCGAAATGGACGCCTCAAGCGCGACATCACCCTTTTCGAGGCGGTCGACGATCGTCTCAAGCTCCTTGAGAGCGTCTTCGAAACTCAATGTGGAGATATCGCTCGCCCCGGACGATTTAGCCATGGTTTGAATTACCGGTTTCCACCATATCCCTCAAGCACCCATCAGCGTCTTGACGTGAACGGCGGTGGATGACGCCAGGGCGTCGAGATTATAGCCGCCCTCCAAAGTCGAGACGAGCCTGCCACCAGAATGCTTGGCCGCCGCTTCCAGCAGCTGTTCCGTGACCCACGCGAAATCGTCCTCCTCCAGACGAAGTTGCGCCAACGGGTCTTTGAGGTGGGCATCGAACCCCGCCGAAACAAGCACAAGATCAGGCGCGAAGGCATCGAGCGCGGGGGCGATGTGCGCCGAATACGCTGCCCGAAACTGCTTGCCGTCGTTTCCCGGTGCCAGTGGCGCATTCCATATGTTGCCGACCCCGGTTTCGTCCTTGGCGCCTGTGCCTGGGAACAGCGGCATCTGATGGGTTGAGCCGAAGAAGAGGTTCTTATCGTTCCAGAACGCAGCCTGGGTGCCGTTGCCATGGTGAACGTCGAAATCCACGACGGCCACGCGCTCGGCGCCATGCGCTTCTCGGGCATGCAGCGCCGCCACGGCAACGGAATTGAAGAGGCAAAACCCCATCGCGCGGGAAGGCTCCGCGTGGTGCCCGGGCGGGCGCACGGCACAGAAAGCGTTGTCAGCTGCCCCCGAGACCACTTGGTCTACGCCGTGAACCACGGCCCCGGTCGCCCGCAAGGCCGCCTCCCAGCTACCAGAAGAGATCACGGTGTCCGGATCCAGCCAGTTATGAACATCCTTGGGGATTTCAGCCCTGACCCCGGCCACATAGGCCTTGGGGTGCAACCGCTCGACAACCGCGAGCTCGGCCAGCGGGGCCTCCGCGCGCTTCAGGCCTGCAAACTCCTTGGCGCCCAGGGCGCGTTCGATGGCGCGCAAGCGATCAGGCTGCTCTGGGTGCCCATAGCCCGTGTCGTGCTCAAGGCAGGCAGGATGCGTGAGAAGCAGTGTCGTCATTCGGTACTTAGCGTTTCCGGGCCCCAAGAATCTCTTTTGGGGCATGATACCCCGTTTGGACCGGCGGGCCAGCTTGACCTGCCATCCCGGACACGCGACATGGAGCGAGACAGATCGGATGCACCATGCCTGTTGTTCCCGCCACAGACGAAACAATCGCACGCGCAGCCGAGGCCCTCGCGGCGGGACGGCTCGTGGCCATACCCACCGAGACGGTCTACGGCCTCGGGGCCGATGCGCGCAATGCAAGCGCGGTTGCTGGGGTCTTTGCCATGAAGGACCGGCCCGAGTTCAATCCCCTGATCGTACATGTCCCGGACTTGGCCACTGCAGAGACATTGGCGGCCTTCAATGCCGAGGCGCGCGCGCTTGCCAACGCCTTTTGGCCCGGCCCCCTGACCATCGTCGCGCCGAAACGGCGCAAGTGCGGGATTGCCGATCTGGTCACAGCGGGACTCGATACGATTGCCGTGCGTGTTCCCGGCCACCCCGTCGC
Organism: Methyloceanibacter sp.; assembly: GCA_030064755.1. Classification (GTDB taxonomy): domain Bacteria; phylum Pseudomonadota; class Alphaproteobacteria; order Rhizobiales; family Methyloligellaceae; genus Methyloceanibacter. The sequence goes on from JASJEH010000003.1 coordinate 24,669, forward strand.
ACGGGCACTGCTCCAGGCATCCGGGCTTCCCATCGCGGCACCAAGCGCCAACCGTTCCGGCCGCATCAGCCCGACCGACGCAAGCCATGTGGCGGCGGAGCTGGGCGACGTTCCGGATCTCATTCTCGACGGAGGCCCCTGTGCCCGTGGTCTTGAGTCGACAGTCGTCAGCGTCACCGACGATTCGCCGGTACTGCTTCGTCTTGGCGCCGTGCCACGGTCGGAGATCGAATCTGTGCTGGGTCATCCTATCCACCTAGCCAAAGAGGATGCGCCCATCGCCTCCCCTGGCCAACTCGCACGTCACTACGCGCCGCAAACGCCCTTGCGCCTAAACGCAGATTCGGCGGAAGCCGGGGAGGCTCTGCTCGCCTTTGGACCGGATGCTCCCGATTGCGCGGGAGCATCGATTAATCTCAGCCCGAGCGGGAACCTCGCTGAGGCTGCGATGCGTTTTTTCGCGGCGCTACGTCACCTCGACGAGACCGGTTCCCGCAGGATCGCCGTTATGCCCATTCCAGAGGACGGTCTTGGCGAAGCGATCAACGACCGCTTGCGGCGGGCGGCCAAGGCGCGGTAGCCCTTTGCCAATCGCTCTTTAGCTCTGCGCCAAGGCGTACGTCCATGACCATAGAACTCCAGCCGCCTTCTGAAGAGATCCTCGCCGCATTTGAGGACATCGTTGGAGCGCCGTACGCGCTGCGTGATCCCAAAGACTTGGCGCCCTATCTCACAGAATGGCGCGACCGCTACCAGGGTAAAGCTGCAATTGTGCTCAAGCCCGGCACCACAGAAGAAGTCGCCGCGATTCTGCGTTACGCAAACGAAGTGCGAGCCGCCGTTGTACCCCAAGGGGGCAATACCGGACTTGTAGGCGCACAGATTCCGGATGAAAGCGGGAGCCAAATCGTGCTGTCCCTTGAGCGGCTCACCCAGATTCGCGATGTGGACTTGGCTTCTAACACGATGACCGTGGAAGCAGGGCTAACCCTCCAAGCAGCCCAGCAACGCGCACAATCCGTCGACCGCCTCTTCCCCTTGAGCCTCGCTTCGGAAGGAAGCTGCCAGATCGGCGGCGTGCTCTCCACAAATGCAGGCGGGCTCGCGGTCCTTGCCTACGGGAACGCGCGCGATCTTGCACTGGGCCTCGAAGTCGTCCTCGCGGACGGGCGTATCTGGCATGGGCTGAAAGCGCTGCGCAAAGACAACACCGGCTACGACCTCAAGAACCTCTTTATCGGCGCTGAGGGAACGCTCGGCGTGATCACAGCCGCCGTGCTGCGGCTGTACCCGCGTCCGGCCGAGAAGATCACCTGTTTGGCAGGCTTGCGCGATCTTGAGGCCGCGACGGATCTTCTCGCACGTATACATGACGCGGCAGGACCCATGTTGACGGCGTTCGAGATCCTGCCGCGCATTGGGCTCGAGTTCGCCATCAAGCATGGCAACGACCTACACGACCCGCTTAAGACGCATCATGCTTGGTACGCACTGCTTGAGGTCTCGAGCCCGCTTGCCGGCGACGCCGTCCAGAAGCTGGTGGAAGCACAGTTGAGCGAGGCCATCGACACGGGCCTTATCGAGGATGCGGTCGTGGCGACATCCGAGCGGCAAACCCATGAGCTTTGGCGCTTGCGGGAGGTCATGAGTGAGGTTCAGAAGCACGAGGGCGGCAGCATTAAGCACGACGTTTCCGTGCCCATCGCGCGCGTACCGGAATTCATCGATAGAGCCAACGATCTTGTGGAACTGATGATCCCCGGTGCGCGCCCGGTGCCCTTTGGCCACCTTGGCGACGGGAATATTCACTACAACGTCAGCCAACCCGTCGGTATGAACAAGGACGTCTACCTGTCGAATTGGGAAGCGCTGAACGCCGCCGTCCATGAGATCGTTCTGGATCTCGGCGGCTCGATCAGTGCGGAACATGGTATCGGCCGCATGAAACGCGACCTACTTCCTCACGCAAAGGGCGCCGTTGCGATCGATCTAATGAAGTCGATCAAGGCGGCCTTCGATCCAAACGGCATCCTCAATCCAGGCAAGCTGCTATGACCCAAGAGACCCCGCAAGAAAAACCGCCCCATAAGACGCAAGACGAGAAGTGGCTCGCAGTTGACGATTACATCGTCGAGAGTTTCCTGGACGAAGATCCGGTTCTTGAAGCTGCTCAGGCCGCCTGTGATGCCGCGGGACTGCCGCAGATTCAAGTTGCGCCGCTGCAGGGCAAGTTCTTGATGATGCTCGCCCGGGCCTTGAATGCACTCAAGATCCTGGAGGTGGGCACGCTTGGCGGCTACAGCACGATCTGGCTCGCGCGCGGGCTCGCCGACGGCGGCCATGTGACGACACTCGAACTCGATCCGCACCATGCCGAAGTCGCTGAACGCAATTTCGAGATGGCGGGACTTGAGGGCCGGATCACGGTGCAACGGGGCCCCGCACTCAAATCCATGGCGGCATTGCACGCGGAGGACGCGGGCCCCTTCGACCTGATCTTCATCGATGCAGATAAGCCGAGCACGCCGGACTATTTCGAGTGGGCTGTGAAGCTCTGCCGCGTAGGGTCCTTCATTGTTGTGGATAATGTCGTGCGTGAAGGCGCGATCCTCGCCGCGCAAAGCGACAACAAGCACGTCAAAGGCCTGCGCGCATTCTATGCTCAAGCGGCTGCCGATCCGCGCGTCACCGCGACCGCGTTCCAGACCGTCGGCCACAAGGGTCACGACGGCCTTGCCATCGTGCAGGTGACACAAGCGCGTTAGTGCTGGTGCTTCTCCTCGTCCAGAAGCTCCTTGTGCGCGGCATCGATTTCCGCCGCGTCATCGCTGGACATCTTCGGGAAACTCGGGTCGAGCGCCCTGATGTGCTCCGCCAGCACGCCGGCGACGACAAGCCTGGCGAACCATTTCTTGTTGCACGGGACCACATACCAAGGAGATTGCTCCGTCGCCGTGCTGCGAATCATGTCCTCGTAGACTTCTTGGTACTTGTCCCAGAGCCTGCGCTCGGCGACATCGGCGGCTGAGAACTTCCAAATCTTGTCGGGGTCTTCAAGACGCGCAAGCAGGCGCTCCCGTTGCTCTTTCTTGGAGATGTTCAGAAAAAACTTGATCGGCAGCGTGCCGTTTCGTGACAGGTGCCGCTCGAAATTGTTGATATCCTGATAGCGCTCTTTCCAGATGTCCTTGGTGACGAGCTCAGGCGGCAGGTTCTGTTCCTGAAGCAGGTCGGGGTGCACGCGCACTACGAGCACGTCTTCGTAGTAAGAACGATTGAAGATGCCGATATGGCCGCGCTGGGGCAACGCGCGATAGGCACGCCACAGATAATCGTGCGCGAGTTCTAGATGGGTGGGCTGTTTGAAGGAATGCACGGAGACACCTTGCGGATTCACTCCTGTGAGGACGTGCTTGATGATGCCGTCCTTGCCGGCTGTATCGATTCCTTGCAGAACCATCAGTACAGCCCAGCTGCCCTCCGCGTAGAGACGCTGTTGGAGCCTCGATAGGCGCTTGACGCCGAGTTCGAGCAATTCCTCGCCATCCTTCTTATTGAAGTCGACATTGCCCGAGTCGTCCGGGTCGAAGTCCTCCAACTTGAAGCCGTTACCCTTGGTGACGCGATAACGATCGAGAATCTTTTCCGGTAGCATGTTTCCCCCCTTTGTCTCGTGCGGCGCTTACAGCAATGGCGGCTGAGACGGTTCCTCTTTGTCATCCTTCTTTTCTTGTCCCGTTTCATTCTTGGAAGTGTTTTCTTTCTTGGAAGTCTTCAGCTTCGCCCCGACCTTACCGGGCACGGGAATAGCCTCTAGAAGATCGTCGGGCGCAGGCCCAGTCATGGCAAGAGCTTCCTCGGCGCTAACGTCCTTTGTGTCGAGCCACGAGTCGTAGCACGCAGGTGCGAGAATAACGGGCATGCGGTTGTGCAACGGCGCTACCGTCGCATTCGGTTCGCAGGTCAGCATCGTTGCGGTATCGATCACGCCTCCCTCAGGCCCGCTCCAGCTTTCGTAGAGACCAGCGAAGGCGAACAGATGCGGTTGCCTTGGCCTCAGGTAGTATGGGCGCCGCTGGCCCTTCGGTCCTGTCCATTCGTAAAAGCCATCGGCCGGGATCAGGCATCGGCGGCGGCGTGCTGCATTGCGAAACGATGGCTTTTTGAGGAGCTCTTCGGACCTGGCATTGAACAGGGTCGGAAACTCTTTCGGATCCTTGACGAAGTGAGGCAGGAGCCCCCAGCGCATCAACCGGAAGCGCCGTCGACCTTCCGCATCCAGCAGCACGACCGGTATCGGCTCGGTCGGCCGGATACTGTCGCGCGGCGGGAAATTCGGCTTGTCGAGATAGCCGAAAAAGGCGCGAACCGCTTCGGGCGGCGTGGTCAGATCGTAACGAGAGCACATGGCGACGTGATCATCAGTCCCAACCGTCATTAACCCCATGGAAACCATAATGCCGCAACTCTAGATCGAGGAGCGACACTATGATTCTAGCAAAGAAGAAAGAGCCTACCGTGACCAGCCCGGAAATCCAGGAAGACGTGAGCCGCGACGCGATCGCCACAACGTTTCAGAACGCGATGGCCAGCCATTTGCGTTCCCACGTGCCCGGCACCAACATCAACGAGCAGACCTTTCTGGCGTCCGACTACCTGAACCAGTTCCACGAACTGGTGATGCTGCTGGAGGCTCTGCCGGTGGACCCATCCACCTTCGCATCCGATCTGCATCAATGGAATGCGCTGGACTATGAAGAGCACTTCAGCCGCTCAAAGCTGAGCAACAAGGATCTCGCGATCGCAGCCTATCGCCGCGCGCCAGCGAATGTGCGTGACAAGTTCGATTCGGCCGTAGCGCGTCTCCAGGGCGAAGCGTTGAGGCTTGTGGCCGCAGTCGGCCAGTCGCTCGACAGCCAGAACGACCTTGCAATGACATGCTCGGGCGCCACGTCGCGCCTGCGCGTCCTTATCGACGACGCCAATGCCATTGCCAATGGCCACCCCTCCGCGGACGATGAGGGCAAGGACGTGAGACCCAGCCAAATCACCATCGATACGCTGTTTCGTCTCCGCAAACGCTGAGGTACCGCGCCGACGGCGCCCGCAGTGATTGTGCGGAGCGGCTAGATTTCACCATGAATTGGCGTTAGTCAGACCTTATGGGACGGCTTGCGAAACCTCTGGCACTGCTTTTGTGCGGGCTCTTTTGGGCCGGAACGGGCACCGTAGCCTATGTTCCACCCGCAAATGCCCAGTTTTTCTGGTTCTTCGACCAGAATAAGCCGAAGAAGAAAAAACGTGCCGCTCCGCGGCGCGGCTACGATCTGCCGAAGATTGCGCCGCCTGCGGAGGAAGTCCTCGCTCCACCACCGCCAGATGACCGCCCCTACGATGAGAGGCTCATGCGGCTGGCCGAGATTCTCGGGGCCGTCCACTATCTCCGCGAGTTGTGCGGAGCCGACGAGGGCCAACTTTGGCGCGACCAGATGGGCGAAATCCTGAGGAACGAGGGCACGACCGCTGTCCGCCGCGCCAAGCTGGTGAACAAGTTCAATGATGGCTACCGGGGGTATCGTCGGACCTACCGGACCTGCACGCAATCCGCCACACGCGCCGCCAGTCGGTTTTCGACGGAAGGGGCTGAGCTAGCGTCCGCGCTGTCGCAAACATCTGTGTTCGCGAGCGCCCCACAAGCGCGGGTTCGAACACCTCCCGCGAGCACTCAAGGCGCCCAATCGGGTGCCCCAAACGCGGTCAGGAATTAGTCGGTAGTCCCCGCTCTTCCGGCACAGGAGGCGGGCTCACCCTTAGCGGAAGTAACGCACACCGAACTCGGCAATAAGCCCAATGCCGAATCCGGACAGGATTAGGCCGGCGATCCGGTTGACAAGCTTCAAGCGGTCGTCAGTCAGCTTATGGCGGATGGTGGCGATTAACTCGGACAGTCCGAGCCACCACAAAAGGCTGCCGCCCATCACCGACGCGACGAGAATCAAGGCTTCGAAGTTTGTATTGAGCCCGCCAATGAGCGAGCCGAGACCGCCGATCATGGCCGCCATGCCCAGCACGGCGCCCGGGTTGGTGACGGTCAGGATGAAGGTCTGGGGAATGATACCCATGTGCTCAAGAATGTGGGAGCGGTCGTGGGGCGGGGTCGTCATCACGGGCCGCGTCACCAGGAGCGCAATGCCGAACACCACAAGCACCACGCCGCCGATCAACTGTATCGTGTCGCCGTAGGCGAGAAGTACGTCGGAAATCGCCGCGATGCTGAACGCGCCCGCCGCTGCCAAAACGCCATCACCAAGAACGGCGCCGAGCCCTGCTGCAAGACCTGCCCAGAAGCCCTTGGCCGCAGCCCGCTGGATGACGAGCACATTCACGGGCCCGATCGGTGCCGCCATCAACAAGCCAATCCCCAGCCCGGCAAGCACGAGCTGGATGGCGGACAGCACGATTTGCGCGCCTGCTTCCAAAGTCCGAATGCCTATTCGCTGACTCTCGGTCGGGCTCGATCGCCGCAACCCCGCACCTGATTCTTCGCGACCCAAACTTGCAACTGACCGCGGTTCTGCGAGATTGACTCAGATCGCACGGAGACTGGCATGAAGCTGCGGAAAAATGTGATCATGGTCGCCCTCGCGGCATTGGTAGCGGTCGCCGCCTTGCTTGTCTACGCCCCGACAAACACGGTCGCCGCGAGCGACAAACTGCCCGACCCGGAGGCGGAGGCGGCCCAAGGCCGGACCGGTCCCAAGGTGCTGTACGACGCGGCCGCCACGCCGAAACTTGTTCAGCGCATCCTGAAGATGATCGTCCTCACTGCCCAGACTGGCGAGATCGAGGAGATGCGGGCCGTGCTCGAATCGAATGAGCTCAAGCCGATGGTGGCCGCAAAGCACATCGACGACCCGATCGCGTATTGGAAAGCACAGTCTGTGGACGGCACGGGACGCGACATTCTCGCGAGCATGCTGGATATGCTGAGCACGGGGTTTGTTCTGAAGGGCAAGGGCGACACCGGCATGTATATCTGGCCGTACTTCGCCGAGGTCGACTTGAGGACGCTCACGCCGCGAGAGCAAGTCGAGCTTTATCGTCTTGTGCCGCCCCAGCAAGCCAAGGCCATGCTGGCGTCAGGCGAATACACAGGCTACCGTCTTGGGGTCGCGCCCAACGGCATCTGGCACTATTTCCTCAAGTAAGGGCCTTCCAGCCCCTACCCCGGCAGCCCTCCCGGGAACCCCTCGCCAAACCGCACCGGCTGTCCCTGCGCCTCCCCAAGGTCGCCCTCCCACATGGCAAGATGACCCCGGATCACGGTCCCGATAGGCCAGCCCTGGACCTTTCGGCCCGCAAATGGGGTCCAGCCGGTCTTGCTGCCAACCCAGTCGTCTTCGATGACGCGCTCAGCCTTCAGGTCAACGACCGTGAAGTCGGCATCGTAGCCAACGGCGATACGGCCCTTGCAGATGGTCCCGAAGAGGCGCTGGGCCGCCGCGCTCGTGAGATCGACGAACCGGGCGAGGCTGAGCCGCCCCTTGTTGACATGATCGAGCATCACGGGCACGAGCGTCTGCACGCCAGGCATACCGGAGGGCGTTGCGGGATAGGTGGCCGACTTCTCCTCAAGCGTATGGGGCGCATGGTCCGAGCCCAGAATGTCGACCACGCCCTGCTCCAGCCCCCACCACAGCAACGCCTGATGTGCCCGATCCCGAATTGGAGGGTTCTGCTGCACCTTTGTGCCGAGACGTTCATAGTCCTCGGGAGCCGCGAACGTCAGGTGTTGGGGCGTCACCTCCACCGTTGCGACGTCTTTGTTGTGCGACAGAAGCTCCATCTCTTCGCCCGTCGAAACATGAAGGATGTGGATGCGAGCGCCCGTCGCGCGTGCGAGCCGCAAGAGTCGCTCCGTCGATTTGAGCGCGGCCGTCACATCGCGCCACTCGTAATGGCTGGTAGGATCGCCCACGCGCCTGAGATCGAGCCGTTCCCTTAGGCGCGACTCAAGCTCGGAATGAATTGAGCAGCGGCGGCGGAGGGTCGAAAACACTTGGGTGAGCGTCTCATCGTCCTCGACAAGAAGGTCGCCCGTGGACGACCCGGCGAAAATCTTGACGCCCGCCGCACCTGGGAGCCGCTCAAGATGGCAAAGCTCCGCCGCATTCTCGCGCGTAGCGCCGACAAAGAAGGCGAAATCGCAATGCATGCGATTGGTGCCCGCAGCCACCTTGGCCGCCAGTGCCTCAGGCGTGGTGGTGGGCGGGCTGGTATTGGGCATCTCAAAAACGGCCGTGACGCCACCCAGAACCGCCGCGCGGCTACCTGTCTCCAAGTCTTCCTTGTGTTCCATGCCCGGTTCGCGGAAATGGACCTGAGTATCTATAACGCCGGGCAGAACATGAAGGCCGCGCACGTCGACGGTCTTGCCCGCGCGGCTCGCATCAATGGTGCCAATCGCGCGAATCTGGCCGTTGCTCACGCCGATATCCGCAAGCGCCTCCCCAGCGTGACTTACGATCGTTCCACTCTTGAATACGACGTCAAAATTTTCAGACATGACTTTTCGGCTTCTCCTTGCGGGGCGAACGGCCGAGACCTAAGTTCTCCAAGCCTTGGTATCAGAAGGGCACCCTATGAGTCATCGCGCACCAGAAGTCCCCCAGGTAACTGCCCTCACCGATCGCGGAGTGTTGCGCGTATCGGGCACTGACGCCAAGTCGTTTCTGCAGGGACTTGTCACCAACAACATGGACAAAATGGAAGATGGAAACGCCATCTTCGCCGGGCTCTTGACCCCGCAAGGCAAGATCATCATCGATTTCTTCGTGGTGGCAGATGGCGATGCGTTCCTCATCGACGCACCGAAGGACGACCTAGAAGCGTTGGCGAAACGGCTCTCCTTCTACAAACTGCGTTCCAGCGTTTCGATCGATGCCGAGCCTGCTGTGACCGTCGCTGCTGCCTGGGGAGGCACGGCACCCCTGCCCGCGGGTGCCGTCGCCTTTGCCGACCCGCGCCTGGCGGACCTTGGCGATCGAATTCTCCTGCCGGAAGGCACGAATGTCGACGAGGCGGCCTACGCGCTGGCGAGCGAAGGTGACTACCATTCGCGCCGTATTGCCCTTGGCATTCCCGATGGTGGCCGGGACTATGCCTATAGCAACGCGTTCCCGCATGACGCGCTCTACGACCAGCTCAATGGCGTAGACTTTAACAAGGGCTGCTATGTAGGCCAGGAAGTCGTTTCGCGCATGCATCACCGGAAGTCGGCACGGAAGCGGGTTGTGCCAATCGAAGGGGATGCGCCTCTGCCGGAAGGCGCCGAAGTGATGGCGGGCACCCAGCCCGTGGGGACGATCGGTTCCGTCGACGAGACCCGCGGCCTGGCATTGCTGAGGCTCGACAGGGTGGCGTCGGCCGAGGCAAAAGGCGCACTCCTTCACGCAGACGGCACCGCGATCAAAGTCCGTCTTCCGAAATTCGCGACGTTCGAGTTGCCGACGGCGGAAGGCGCATGAGTGCCAAAACTCTAAATCGCTGTCCCTGGCCGGGCGACGACCCACTCTACGTGGCCTACCACGACGAGGAATGGGGCGTGCCTGAATTCGACGACAGGGCCCTATATGAAAAGCTGATTCTGGACGGCTTTCAGGCGGGGCTGGCTTGGATCACAATCTTGCGTAAGCGGGATGCGTTTCGTGTGGCCTTCGACGGCTTCAACCCGGAGAAGATTGCGCGCTACGACGCAAAGAAGGTGGAGGTGCTCATGAATGACGCCGGCATCGTGCGCAACCGCCTGAAGATCGAGGGAGCGATCCAGTCTGCGCAGAGTTGGCTCGACATGATGGAGAATGGCTCCGGATTCTCGGCGTTCCTGTGGGAATTCGTGGAAGGGAAGCCGGTCATAAACCGTTACAAGACCATGAGCGATGTGCCTGCGGAAACACCCTTGTCGCGCACTATGTCCAAGGAGTTGAAGGCACGGGGCTTCAAGTTCTGTGGTCCGACGATCGTCTATGCGTTTATGCAAGCGACAGGGCTCGTCAACGATCACTTGACGAGTTGCCACCGGCACAAAGCCTGTGCCGTGCTTTAGAGCCTTTCATGGGCTCTAACCGTTCGGGATTCTAGCCGCGTCCGCGCGGATCCATGCTGCGCGGATAGGTCCGCTCTTCTTGGATCTTGCCGTCGCGCTTTCTGATGCGAACCGAGCCCATCTTCTTGACGGCCCGTTCCAATACGCCGCCTTTGGTCGCATCGGCCTTGGTTTTGAAACGCTTTACAACTTCTCCAGAGCCCTCACGCTTCAGTTCCCACTTCTTGTTCTTGTCGTTGTAGCTGAGGGAAAATCTCGGCAGTTTTGCCATGTTGCACTCTCCCAATCGCGCTTGATCGTTTCCTCTACGCCTTTACGAAAGCGCTATGATTGGCATCGACACCCAGCATCGTCCATGGATTTTTTCCGTGACCGACCTCAATGACCGCTTGACGTGAGCAGACCTTCGTTTGACTTGCCCGCGCCGTTGCCGTCAGTGTCTCGCCAAACACCGAAGAGAGTCCCGTGAACGCCGTATCCAAAACGCAACTGCCCCGCGCCTGGCAGCGCATGCTGAGCGGAAGACGGCTAGACCTTCTCGATCCATCACCGCTCGACATCGAGATCGAAGACATCGCCCATGGCCTTGCACGCGTGGCGCGCTGGAATGGCCAAACACTTGGCGATCACACTTTCTCGGTTGCGGAGCACAGCCTACTGGTCGAGGCGATCGCTCAGGACCTTGCTCCGTCGGGACCAGCTCCGCACCAGCTTGCCGCCCTTCTCCACGATGCGCCCGAATACGTCATCGGAGACCTGATTAGCCCCTTCAAGGCGGCGCTTTCGCTCGACTACAAGACCTTTGAGGCGCGACTACTCGGGGCGATTCATGTCCGTTTCGGGCTCCCAGCCGCGCTCCCCGAAGAGACCAACGACTTGATAAAGCGGGCAGACAAGATCGCCGCTTACTATGAGGCGGTGGGCCTTGCAGGCTTCTCGCAGGCCGAGGCCCGGAAGTTTTTTGGCCAACCCAAAGGCCTAAGCCCTACTCTCGTCAAAGCTTTGACAGACTTGCGTCCTGTTCCTGCGTCAGAAGGCGAAAAAGGGTTCTTGAAACGGTTTCACGAGCTTGCCAGATGAATGGCGTACACACGGCAGTCGAATCGCTACACTAGAGAGGCCCATGGATACGTTGACGTTCGATAGTGATGCTTTCGCAGAGCCGGAGACTATGTCGCCGGATACTGTACTTGTCTGCCCTCTGAGCCATGTTGAAGTGACCGTTGCCACGGCACGCGTTAGCCATTTGGTGACGCTGATAAATGGCGAGACCCTGATCGACACGCCTGAGACGATCGGTCGGGAGCGGCATTTGCGGCTGTCGATGAACGATATCGCGGAACCGCGAGACGGCCTTGTCGTGCCGAGCGAGGACCATGTGGCCGAACTGATTCAGTTCTCCAAGAAATGGGATCAGAAGGCGCCTCTGCTCATCCACTGTTGGGCTGGTATCAGCCGCTCAACCGCGGGCGCCTTCGTCGTGCTCTGCGCCCTTAATCCGCGTGCGGATGAGCACTCGCTCGCCCGGGCTCTCCGCCGTGCCTCCCCAACCGCTTACCCGAACCGGCGGATTGTCGCCCTCGCGGACAATGTCTTGGGCCGCGGCGGCAGGATGAGTGCCGCCGTGGAGAATATCGGGCGCGGCCTCTTAGCCGAGCAAGGCAAGGTCTTCTCACTGCCAGCCCGTCACGCGGCTTAGAGCCTTTCAGGGTTAGATTAAACCATTCTGCCGAGGCGTTATGGGTTCAGGATCGAGGAATAATTTGAGAGCATATCTGGATACGGTCGAGAATTTTTCCGACGATCATGGGCCCAAAGCGCCCCGTCCCAAAGGGATTGCGCCCTGATGGCGGTCTGTGGCGAAACAGTCCTCGACCGATACCCGGCATCGCTCTTCGGCCTGGTTCACCACAGCCCATCCATCAGATGCGCAACAGAATTGATTCAATCTAACCCTGAAAGGCTCTAGTGCATGGCTAGCGGTCGGCGCCATACCGCGACTGCCCCAAGCCTTGCCGACGGCGACCCGTCCGCGAACAACCCGCAAATTGAGCTCGGGCTCAACGCCGCCATCGTTATGGTCCAGGGCGAGCAACCCTACATTCTGGTGGTGCGGTCTGGGATTGCCGGGGAGGATTCCCGAGACGCGCTTCCGTTTGGTCCATTCGAGCCGCGCGCACATCGCACGCTCGAGATCGGGTTGCGCGAATGGGTGGAGCGTCAAACCGGAATCGAACTTGGATATGTAGAGCAGCTCTACACGTTCGGAGATCGCGGGCGACATGCCGAACCAGGAGGAGCTCACACGCTCTCGGTTGGCTACCTGGCCCTGACGCGCGGCACGACTGCTGAAATGCGCGGCGCCCACTGGCTCCCTTGGTACGCCTATTTCCCGTGGGAAGACTGGCGGGACGGCAAACCGCAGATTCTCACTGAGGAGATCGAACCGCGGCTGCTCGAGTGGGCCGAACGGCCGCCCGCGCCTGGCGAGCATGCGCGCCCCTTGCGACGGCGAGAGCGCCTAAAGATCGGCTTTGGCATCGGCGGCGGCTGGGATGAAGAGAAAGTCCTGGAGCGCTACGAATTACTCTACGAAGCGGGCCTGGTGGAAGAAGCCCGGCGAGACGGGCGTTCCGCGGCAGACCGCTGGAACGATCTGCCTGAACTCGGCCGGCCGATGGCACTCGATCACAGACGCATCCTGGCGACAGCCATGGGCCGCGTCCGCGGCAAACTGAAGTACCGGCCCGTCGTCTTCGAGCTGCTGCCACCCGAATTCACGCTCTACGACCTTCAGCAAACCGTGGAGGCGATTTCGGGCACGCTGCTGCACAAGCAGAACTTCCGGCGTCTAGTGGAGAAAGGCGGACTAGTCGAAACAACAGGCAATGTTTCAACCGAGACTGGCGGACGTCCGGCCAAGCTCTATCGCTTTCGCCGTGAAGTGATCCTGGAACGACCTGCTCCGGGCTTGCGGGTAAGCGCTGGGCGGGGTTGACGCCGCCCCTCTTGAACGGCGCCGCTGGAACAGCGACATTGGGGGAAATAGACCCTGGGTTCCCTTCGAGTATTGGCCACCGATGACACCGCCTCATTCCGTTCGCGTCCGCCTGGCAGTCGTGTATTTGGCCCTTGTGGCGCTGCTCGCCGCATTGGCTCTTGGTTCGGTTCCGGCTCTCGCGTTTCAGAAAACGATCGATACTGAGGCGGGCCCAATCCGTGTCGAGACCATCACAGATGAGCTGAACCGTCCCTGGGGCATGGTGTTCTTGCCCGATGGCCGCATGCTGGTGACCGAACGGGTCGGTACGCTCCGGCTCGTAAGCGCAGACGGCACTGTTTCGGATCCCATTTCCGGCGTGCCCGAGGTCGCCGCAAGAGGTCAGGGCGGCCTACTCGATGTCGCGCTCGATCCCGGCTTCCTCACCAATAGGTTGATTTACCTCTCTTATGCGGAGCCTGGAGATGGAGGTGCAGGCACGGCTGTTGCTCGTGGACGGCTTGAGGGCGAAACGCTGGAGGATCTGAAGGTGATCTTTCAGCAAACGCCAAAGGTAAGAGGCTCAGGGCATTTCGGCAGCCGGCTTACATTCGCGCCTGACGGAACGCTATTCGTAACGCTCGGAGATCGCCGCCAACTCGATCTGGTCCAAGACCTTTCCAGCCATGTTGGAAAGATCGTCCGCATAAACCCGGACGGCTCAGTACCGCAGGATAATCCCTTCATCGGACAGAAGGACGCGCAACCGGAAATCTGGTCTCTCGGACATCGAAATGTGCAAAGCGCTTCGATCGATCCTCGGACCGGCAAACTCTGGACACTCGAATTTGGCCCCCGAGGTGGCGACGAGTTGAATCGTCCGGCGCCAGGAGAAAACTACGGCTGGCCCTTAGTCAATTGGGGTACCGAGTACGGTGGAGACAGCATTCCTGATCCGCCGACGCGGCCGGAGTTTGCCGATGCCGTTCGCCATTGGACCCCTGTCATCTCGCCGTCCGGCGCGACCTTCTATACAGCCGAGCCGGTCCCAGGCTGGACCTCTGAAGCAATCCCGGCGTGGTCTGGAGATCTGTTGGTTGCCGGCCTCTCCGCGCAGGGGATTATCCGGCTGAGCCTCGATGGTGAGACGGTCACAGGAGAGGAGCGCATCCCCATCGGGGTCCGGATACGCGATGTGATCCAGGGTCCCGATGGCGCTATCTATGCCCTTACCGACGAAAACAACGGGAAGATTCTGCGCCTGACGGCTGAGGGCCAATGATCCCGTCCCTCTCTCTCGGCTTCATGGGCCTTTTTGGCCGTTCGCCGGCCTTGCGGATCTTTGATGCGAATCTGCGCGCACTTGACCTTCATCCAAAGTTGGTACCCGAAGCCGTAAAACTCGCCGCTATGCGGATCCTGATGGAAGAAACAAACGGCGCGAACCCGAGCGACCAGGCCAGCAAGGCGGCAGCCGAGCTTCTTGCCTATTGCATGGTGGGCGACGTGTCGTTCGCCGCCGCGAATGGAAACTTCCTCACGGGGGAAATCGAAAGCCGTATTGACGCGGCGCTCGACGATGATACGAGTGCCGATGCAAAGCTCATCCTGTTGGCTCTTCATGCAAATGTGATCCAGCCTAGCGTGGTCGAGCGCTATAGCTTGGAAGCCGATTCAGGGTGAGTCGTCCCTAAACCCAGCCCTAGCTAACACCGTGCGCAGAACCCGTTGCGCGGCCTACCCTCAACACGCAACTGCCGTCAACCATGTCGCAGATCATCTCCATTCAAGGCATTTCGAAAACCTACAAGTCCGGTTTTCAGGCGCTCAAGAACATCGATCTTGACATCGAGAAGGGCGAGATCTTTGCGTTACTCGGGCCAAACGGCGCTGGCAAAACGACGCTTATCAGCATCATTTGCGGGATCGTCACGCCGAGTAGCGGCACGGTCACTGTTGGCGGGCACGACATCATCACAGACTATCGCGCTACGCGAGCCATGATCGGTCTTGTGCCTCAGGAACTCACCGCCGAAATGTTCGAGACCGTCTGGGCCACGGTCTCCCATAGCCGCGGCCTGTTCGGAAAATGGCCGAACCCTTCACATATCGAGAAGGTCCTCAAGGACCTTGCGCTTTGGGACAAGAAGGACTCGAAGCTCATGACGCTCTCAGGCGGGATGAAGCGGCGTGTCCTTATCGCCAAGGCACTCTCCCACGAACCACAAGTTCTGTTTCTCGACGAACCCACCGCCGGTGTGGACGTTGAGCTCCGGAACGAGATGTGGGAGCTCGTGAAACATCTGCGTGACTCGGGCGTCACGATCATCTTGACGACCCATTACATCCAAGAGGCCGAAGACATGGCCGACAGGATCGGCGTCATTAACAAGGGTGAGCTGGTTCTTGTCGAAGATAAGTGTGAGCTCATGCACAAGCTCGGCCGAAAGCAGCTGACCCTGGAGTTACATGACCCCATTGAAACCATTCCCGTTTCGCTAGAGCAACATCAGCTGATCATCGCAAAGGACGGGAACGAGCTGATCTACACATACGATAGTCAGGGGGAGCGCACGGGCATTACGCATCTCCTAACGGACTTGGCCGAAGCAGGCATTCGCTTCAAAGACCTCGACACATCGCAAAGCTCGCTTGAGGAGATCTTTGTCGACCTCGTGAGGCGCGACCAATGAACCTTCCCGCGGTCATCGCGATCTACAAATTTGAGATGGCGCGCTGGACGCGAACGCTGCTTCAGAGCCTGGTGTCGCCTGTTATCGCCACCTCGCTCTACTTCGTGGTTTTCGGCGCCGCGATCGGCAGCCGCATCACCGAAATCGATGGAGTGCCCTATGGCGCCTTTATCGTGCCGGGCCTAATAATGCTGAACCTTCTGACGCAGAGCGTGGCGAATGCCTCCTTCGGAATTTATTTCCCGCGCTTTACCGGGACTATCTACGAACAGCTTTCGGCGCCACTGTCACCGGTCGAGATCGTTACCGGCTATGTGGGCGCGGCCGCAACCAAGTCGACCATCCTCGCGCTTATCATCCTGGCGACCGCAACCCTGTTCGTAGACCTGAGGATCGACCACCCGGCCTGGATGGTCTTTTTCCTTGTTCTCACCGCTATCACTTTCAGCGTACTGGGCTTCGTGCTCGGCCTATGGGCGGAGAGCTTCGAGCAACTTCAACTCGTGCCGTTGCTGGTCATTACGCCACTGACGTTTCTCGGTGGAACGTTCTATTCGCTCGATGTGCTGCCAGAGTTTTGGCAAAAGGTCTCCCTGCTTAACCCGGTCGTCTACCTCGTCAGCGCGTTCCGCTGGAGCTTTTACGGCACCTCGGACGTCAGCGTGCAGGTGAGCCTTGCGATGATCGGGCTGTTCCTCGTGCTGTGTCTCGCGGCAGTCTGGTGGGTCTTCAAGACCGGCTATCGCCTCAAGAGCTGACCGCATCGCAGGAATTTGTTCGGAGCCGTCACACGATGCTGCTTTCGTGGACGTAGCCAGGCGTAGGCGTTGTCGTGTGCCCGTGGTACTGAACGAGCCATGGCGGGCGACACCCAACCAGCGCAACAAGACGGCGAACCGACACTGCAAAGGTCAGTTGGACCTGTGCAAATGGCGCTGTACGGGCTTGGCAGTATGCTGGGCGCAGGCATTTACGGCCTGATCGGGAAGGCAGCCGGCCAAGTCGGGAATGCTGTTTGGCTGGCTTTCCTCGTCGCGCTGGTCGCCGCGCTGCTGACGGCCTTGTCCTACGCTTCACTCGGTTCGCGCTACCCGCGCGCTGCCGGCGCCGCCTATGTCACCCAGCGCGCCTACGGGTTTCCTCTACTAAGCTTCATGGTCGGTCTCGCACTGATCTGCTCCGGACTCACCTCTGTCGCCACGCAAAGCCGTGTGTTTGCCGCCAACTTGATCGAGCTTGTCGGTCTCGACGGACTGCCGGTGGCTGGGGTGGCGCTGGGCTTCCTGCTGGTAATGAGCGGCATCGTTTTCCGCGGCATTCGCGAATCGATGTGGGTTAACGTGCTGTGCACCATCGTCGAGGCTTCGGGCCTCATTCTCGTTGTAGCTGTTGGCGTCTCTTACTGGGGCACCGTCGACTATCTAGAGACGCCGGCGGCCCCCGGCGGTGACCTGACGTTTCTGATTGTCATTCAGGGCGCTGTGCTCGCCTTCTTTGCCTTTATCGGCTTCGAGGATCTCTACAACGTCGCGGAGGAAGTCCGCGAGCCGCAGCGCACGATACCGATCGGCATCATCACAGCCATGGTACTTGCCGCTATCCTCTATGTCGCGGTGGCGATCACGGCGGTTTCCGTCGTGCCATGGCAGGAGTTGAGCGAGGCGCCGGGACCGATCACCGAGGTCGTGTCGCGCGCCGCACCCATCGTACCGCCAATCCTCTTCACCGGGATCACGCTTTTCGCCGTCGCGAATACGGGTCTCGTCAATTTCGTCACGGCCTCGCGCCTGCTCTACGGTATGGCGCGGCAGAATCTCTTGCCCGACCATCTCGGCAGAGTGCACCGGCACCGGCGGACGCCACATATCGCGATCCTGGTTTTGTTTTTGATCCTAGTGCCGCTCGCCCTGCTGGGCGCGATCGCCGAGCTGGCCGCCGCGTCGGTTCTCCTGTTGCTCACGGTATTCGCCGTGGTCAACGGTGCGCTTTTCATTCTGAAAGGACGGGCGGGCGAACCGCCCGGCCGGTTCGAGATTCCACGAATCATTCCCGCACTAGGCTTCTTGGTGTGTCTCGGATTGATTGTCGTACGCGTCGCGGCCGGAGATTGGCGCGCGCCTGCCATCGCGGGCGGACTGCTGGTCGCCTGTTTCCTGCTCTACCTGCTGATGCGGCAGCTCGACCCCGAGGCTCTGAGTGAGATTGGTGAGGATTCAGCGGACGCCGTGGCTCAAGGTGACGGATCTACCAACCGCCTCTAAGGGCTCGTCGTCGCAAGACTGCCGTTGATTGGCTTCCGTGGTGCTTCGGACGCGCCGTCAGCCGAAGGCGCAGCCGCTGGAAGATTGTCGAGCTTGTAGACATCGCCAAAGGTCTTCACTGCGCCGTCGTCGCCCACGACGGCCGTGAAGTAAGTCATATGCACCGGCATCGGTTTGTTCAGCTTGACCCGGCTTGTCTTGCCGCTGGCGATCTGCTGACGGACGGTCGCACTGCTTGAATCATTGGTCGCGGCCAAGATTCGCGCGGCCAGCTTGTCCGCGTTCTCAATACGCGGTTCCTTGGCGCCATCGGCGCGTGTATCGCGCGCGAACTTACCGCGCAGTGTCGTGTCTCGCATGAAGACCTTCTGGTCGTTCGGATAGAGGAACTGAACCTTGCCCATAATATTGGTGCGGCCGGGTTTCTGAACAAAGGTGAGGCCAGACAGGTTGGTTTTCTTCCAGTCGATCGTCTTGGGATCGACCGTTTTGCCGCCGCGTTTCACCGTGATCCCGTACTGATCCAGAACGGCCGTATTGCCGGTCCCGCCGAAAAACGATCCGCTACCTCGAAGCTTCGGCAACACGTCTCGGCGGATCACCGAGGACGGAACGATCCGTTCCGGATTGAACACGATTTCCGTCATGTCCGCCGAAAGCACCGGCGTCGGCGATCCCGTCGCGCCAACGATAGCCTTCTCGGATTGGACCGTCTTACCGTCCTCAACCGCATGCAACATGAACTCTGGGATGTTGAGCCACACATAGGACGCCCCGAGTTGCTCTGGCATCCAACGCCACCGGTCCATGTTCCGGCGCAATAGCAGATCCTCGTTCTCGGACTTGGCGCTCTTGAGCGCCTTCCGTAACCGGACAAATTGGTCGTGCTTCGGGTGGAGGCCTTCGAGCACTGTATCGGGTGCGGACGACGTCGAGAGTTCCCTGAGAACGTCGGCCGGCGGCCGAACCGTCGGCGCGTGGCCGTAAATTGTATTGATGCTCTTGGGCTCTGTTAGCCCCCCGCGTGCGGCACGGGCATATTTCAAAGCGGCGAGGCTCATCGCCAGCTCCGTGGTGGCCTGATCCTCTTCCGAGCCCGGCTTGTAGTCCTTCGGCGGTACTGGGAATGCCGTGGGGTCGAGCCCCCAATCGTCTGCTCCGGCAATCGTTTCCAGGAGAGCCTTTCCGCGCTCGGAAAAGCCCGCCGTGGTCAGCCAAAGTGCGGGGCTTGTCCGCGTCCGATAAAATTCCGTGAGCGCCGTGACATCGTCGGCGTTTTGTCCTTCCGCGAGACTCGCTTTGTTGAGCTGCACCTTAATCGCATCGGCGATCATCAGTTCTTGCGGCGGAGGCTCAGGCGCTTCCTGGGCTTCTATGGGCATCTCGACAGTTCCGATGCCGGGATGATCGGGAATCTCGAGAGTGACGCTATCGTCAGCAAAGGACGAATACGGAAGAGATACCGTCAAAAGGCCGAGCAGTGTCACAAGGGCGAGGAGCCCTGGCCGTTTCAGGATCGCGATTGAACCAATCTTACGCATCCTACAAACCCCGCTAACGGCCCTAAGGGTAATCCGGGATGCCCCTTCCTGCCAACCACAACTGTTTTGGTTGCTTTTCCCGTGACTGAGATCGCAATTCCGGGCCGGCCGTAACGTCTTGATCGGTCGCATGAAAGTTGTGCAAAGCAGCGACGCCTTGAAGAATAAGGATAAATAGCTATACTCATGATGAGAATAGCGCGGATCACGCGCACGAGGAGACGCGCCGGCCTTGAGCCGGACCTTTTTACACCCCATATATACTCATATTGAGTATATTTAGCGGAGGCCTATGTCGATGGAATCGCTTCAGATTGGGAGCCAGGAATGGGAAGCCAAGGCGCAGGCTGCGCTCACGCCATCGCTTGTTCCCGACCTCTCCTACACACCGGAGGTCGCTCGCGAGACCGCGCATCTTTATGAGCGCGTCGCGCGCGTGATCCCTCCTGTCGAATGGCCACGGTTCGCGCCTTACGTGAAAGCGATTAACGACCTCAAGCAGGTCCGCAATGCGGTCGTACTGGCGCACAACTACATGACGCCGGAGATCTACAACTGCGTCGCCGACGTGGTTGGCGACTCCTTGCAGCTCGCGCGTGAGGCGGCCAAGGCCGATGCCAACGTGATCGTTCAGGGCGGCGTCCACTTCATGGCTGAGACATCGAAGCTGCTCAATCCCGATAAGACAGTCTTGATCCCGGATAGCCGCGCGGGCTGTTCGCTGGCGGCGTCGATAACTGGAGAGGATGTCCGCGCACTGCGTGAAGCCTATCCCGGCGTTCCCGTCGTGACATATGTCAATACGTCGGCTGACGTTAAGGCCGAGTCCGACATCTGCTGCACATCGTCCAACGCCGTCCGCGTCGTCGAGTCGCTGGGCGTCAAACGCGTGATCATGATCCCGGACGAGTTTCTCGCAAAGTGGGTGCAGACCCAGACGGATGTGGAGATCATCACCTGGAAGGGTCACTGCGAAGTGCATGAGCGCTTCACCGCCGAGGAGCTCAACGCGTATCGCGAGAGCGACCCGGGCGTGAAGATAATCGCGCATCCTGAGTGTCCACCCGATGTGATCGAGGCCTCTGACTTTACGGGCTCGACTTCCGGCATGATCAAGTGGGTCGAGGACAATCAGCCCTCCAAGGTACTGCTCGTGACGGAGTGTTCGATGAGCGACAACGTTGCCGTAGAAGCACCGAACACCGAGTTCGTGCGGCCCTGCAACCTGTGTCCGCATATGAAGCGCATCACGCTACCGAAGATTCTCGACAGCCTGATCTTCATGAAGGAAGAGGTCACCGTCGATCCAGCCGTGGTCGAACCGGCCCGTGCCGCCGTGGAACGGATGATCAACCTCAACCACTAGAGCCTTTCATGGCAACCGTCGAAAGGACAGCGATGAACAACGGCAGTCCATCCGTCGTGCTGGAAAATGCGGCTGACGGCGTCGTGGTCGTCGGTGCCGGCCTTGCAGGTCTCTTTACGGCCCTCAAGCTTTCCCCGCTGAAGGTCACCGTGATCTCGCCCGCGCCGATCGGCGAAGGCGCCTCCAGCGTCTGGGCGCAGGCCGGCATTGCTGCGGCCTTGTCCGAAGGCGATACACCCGAGGACCATGCCGCCGATACGGTGCGCGCTGGTGCTGGCCTTGTCGACGAAGCTGTCGCTCTTCTGATGGCGCGCGAGGCCCGAGCCCGGATAGAAGACTTGCTGCGCTACGGGGTGCCCTTCGACAAGGACCTCGAAGGAAAGCTGACCTTCGGCCATGAGGCCGCGCATCGCACCAGCCGCATCCTTCACGTCAAGGGAGACACCGCGGGCCGCTCCATCATGAACGCCATCATCGCTGCGGTCCGTCAGACGCCCTCAATCTCTGTGCTCGAAGGCGTGGTTGCGCGTGATCTGGTCCTTCGCAAGGGGCGTGTCCAAGGTGTCATTCTCGCGCCGACGACCGAAAGTTCGCATACAGACAGCTTCGTTCTGCCAACGCGCGCCGTGGTGCTGGCAACCGGCGGCGCGGGACACCTCTATTCGGTCACCACCAACCCGGTTGAGGCCCGTGGCGAAGGTGTCGCCATTGCCGCCCGTGCGGGTGCGGTGATCGCCGATGCGGAGTTCGTGCAGTTTCACCCAACCGCCATTGATGTTGGGCGCGATCCAGCCCCGCTCGCCACCGAAGCCCTTCGCGGCGCGGGCGCACTGCTCATCAACCGCAAGGGTGAGCGCTTCATGCGCGCCATACACGAAGATGCCGAACTCGGGCCGCGTGATGTGGTAGCGCGCGCCGTCCATCGCGAAGTGATCAACGGTCGTGGCGCGTTTCTCGATTGCCGTCCGCTGGGTCCAGGGATCGCGGAGAAGTTCCCGACGGTCGTGTCGACTTGCCATTCGGCCGGCATCGATCCTGCGCAGGAGCCTATTCCTGTCGCGCCGGCGGCGCATTACCACATGGGTGGTGTGTTGGTGGACGTACAGGGGCGAAGCACAGTCGATGGACTCTGGGCCTGTGGCGAGGTCACCTCCACCGGAGCGCACGGCGCCAACCGGCTAGCCTCGAACTCGCTGCTGGAGGCCGTAGTCTTCGGGGCCCGCGTCGCCGAGGACATCTCCGCTGCCCTGCCCCCACTGCCGACCCTGAACCTTCATGTGGCCACGCGCGGCGGTACTCCGTCCTCCGGCAGCGCTGCAGCTGAGCAAACGTTGCGCGAAACTATGTCTGCCAACGTCGGTGTCGTCCGCGATGCAGAGGGGCTATCGGAGACGCTTGGGACGATCATAGCGCTTGAGCGTGAGAGCGATGGCGACACAGAACTCGCCAATATGCTTCTTACGGCCAAGCTCATCGCGGCGGCGGCTTACGAGCGCACGGAAAGCCGCGGTGCGAACTTCCGAAGTGACTATCCGAGAACCGATGCGAGCCAGGCTCGCCGCAGCATGACGAGCCTCAAGCGGGCCGACGCGATCGCACGCGAGGCCGCAGGTGTTGCCAGCCCGCCACGGCTGCGCATCGTCAGCCAGAGCTAGGTTCAGAGCCGAGCCAACGGGCCTTGCCCGTAACGGGCCTCGCACTTGAAGGGGCGTCTTATGAGTACCCTGGCACAGATTACGCCATTGCCGCGCAACCTCGTGGAGAACGCGGTGCGGATCGCGCTTGAAGAGGATCTCGGCCTCGCGGGCGATATCACCACCGACCCCATCATCCCGGCGGATGCGCGCGGGGCCGCGGCAATTGTGGTCCGCGAGCCCGCACGTATTGCAGGGCTTGATCTCGCAGAGACAGCATTCCACGCACTCGATCCGGATGCGATCTTTGAGCGCCTGGTGGATGACGGCATGACAGCCGAGGCTGGCACGACCATCGCAAGGATCAGGGGGAGGACGCGAGCGCTGCTCACAGCCGAGCGGACAGCCTTGAACTTTCTTGGCCGCTTGTGTGGCATCGCGACCCTCACCGCCGCCTATGTCGCGGCGGTGAAAGGTACGCGCGCGAAGATCGCCTGCACGCGCAAGACGACACCCGGTCTACGTGGATTGGAGAAATACGCGGTGCGCTGCGGCGGCGGCCTCAACCATCGCTTCGGCCTCTATGACGCGGTGCTGGTCAAGGACAACCACATCGCCGCGGCAGGCGGGATCAAGGCGGCGCTGTCGCGTTTGCGCTCGCGCGCCGGACATATGGTCAAGATCGAGGTGGAAGTTGATACACTTGATCAGCTACGCGAGGTGCTGAACTACCCTATCGACGCGGTCTTGTTCGACAACATGGATATCCCGACGTTGAAAGAGGCTGTGGGGGTAGCGGATGGAAGAGTCCTGACGGAGGCGTCAGGCGGCGTCACATTGGAGACGGTAGCGGGAATCGCGCAAACGGGCGTCGACCTGATCTCAGTAGGAGCCCTTACTCACTCGCCCCGTAACCTAGACTCATCATTGGAGTGGGAGCTGCTGGGCTCGCTCCAGTGACGGTATCCACGGAGTCGCTGACGGCTTGGACCGCCCAGGCGAGCGAGGTTGTCGGCAAGTCGCCCGCGCCGTCTACACTGGCCACTGCGTCGGACTCGCCGTCAAGGGCCGCTTCGACCATGTAAGGCTGTTCGCCTCTTTTCTTGTAGAAGATGTGCCGGCCGATCTTGTCGATCCGATTCATGCGGTAGGACCAGCGCGGACGCACGTAGTCCGCATGGTAGAACGTCGAGTAGCCAACTTCTGGCAGCCAGTGTTCGCCGGCCATGAAACTCTTGGCGAGTTTTTGAGAGTGCGCCCATTGGCCTTTGTCACGCGGGTTGTCGGAATGACCGTCACAGGTGAATGAGAACTGGCAGCCCTTCCGGTGCTGTCCTTGATAAACCACACCGCAAATCGTCTGCGGGAATTTCGGACTACGCACACGGTTCAAGATCACCTGCGATACAGCGATCTGACCCTTGAGCGGCTCGCCGCGTGCTTCGAAATAAATGGCCGTCGCCAAGCAGTGGCGCTCACGCTCCTCGAATTCGGCCTGTGTCTCGCCCTTGTAACGGAACTTCAGGGCTTCCTTAGACGGGCGGTAGGCGATGTCATACGGGTCGGGACGGAAGCCGTCGATCTCATAATCAGCATCGAAGAGCGCAGCATAGCCGGCCGTGGGCAGGACTGCCTTTCCGAGACTGTGCTGATCGGACGGAGAGACGGAGACGCGTTTGAGCAGGCTTTCTTGTTTGCTTTCGGCCTTCTTGCTGCGGTACTCCGTCGAAAAGCCTGGGAGGCGAGGCAGCTTCACCAGGCTCGCCATGATCGATGCTTGGGCCGGCCGCGAAGCGGAAAGCGCAAAACGGTCGGCCCGAGGACCCTTGCCGTCTTCGTAGAACAGGCGCGATGCCGCGGTCGAGACCTCGCGAGGAGCGGCGTCGTTTTCGGTCCGAACAGCGGTGGAAATAGTACCGGGAGCGGGCAGGAACAGCTCGACCTCGGTGCCGAATAGGCTGCCGTACGCGGCTGCGTAACCCACACCGATGCACGGGAGCGATACGAGCGCAGCGGCGGCGTACCACATCCGACGGAACGAGCGTCGGCCCATTATCCCTCCAGGTCCCCGTACGGTAAGCCACCCAGTTGCCCGCCTTGGCGAGCGTCCCCCTGGAGAGCCTCCGAAACTTCATACCCCGTTCAAACGTATGGACGAACCACACGTTCCCACGGGTGTCCCCAAAATTTCCCAAGCTTCTGGCTGGAAGTGCACTGACGGACTGTCAGCGAAAAGCCCCCCTGCCGGATCGAGCCCGGAACCCCGTTGTGTGCCTTAACAAGCACTGATTATTCTAAATCAATCTGTGCATATCGGCAACGCCCAACACTTTCGGCGCAGACTGGCTAACGATCCGTTACCATTGGCTTTTTCAGGGCTGCTTGGGCTGCCGCGAGTCGCGCGACAGGTACTCGATAGGGCGAGCAGGATACATAGTTCAGCCCAATTTTCTCACAGAATCCAATGGTTTCCGGATCGCCGCCGTGTTCTCCGCAAATGCCAATCTTGAGCTCGGAACGAGCCGCGCGGCCTCGCTGGACGCCCATTTCCATGAGCTCTCCGACCGCTGGGTCGAGTGTCATAAATGGATCGTGGTTAATGATCCCCTTGTCCGCGTATTCTCCTAGGAATCGGCCAGCATCGTCCCGGCTGAGCCCGAAGGTGGTCTGAGTTAGGTCATTGGTTCCAAAAGAGAAAAACTCCGCCGATTCCGCGATCTCGCCAGCCACCAGACACGCCCGGGGCAATTCGACCATGGATCCGACCTGAAAGGCCACGCTTGTCTCGCGTTCTTTCTCGACCGCGCGGGCCGTCTCCGCAATGCGGTCCTTAATGATGTCCAGCTCCCGCTTGGTCGCTACGAGTGGCACCATGATCTCGGGTCGGACGCGGTCGTGGAGTTCCTTGCCAGCCTCTATGGCCGCCTCGAAGATCGCCCGCGCCTGCATATCGACAATCTCCGGATAGGTGACGAGGAGCCGCGCCCCGCGCTGGCCGAGCATGGGGTTGAACTCGCTGAGAACGCCTATGCGGCGCTTGAGTTGCGCGAAGTCCACGCCCATGGCTTCCGCCACCTCGGCTATCGCATCCTCCTCATTCGGCAGGAACTCGTGGAGCGGCGGGTCGAACAAACGGATCGTAACGGGCAGGCCCGCCATGATCTCGAAGAGCGCGATAAAGTCCTGGCGCTGCGCCGGCAATAGTTCGGCAAGCGCGGAGCGGCGCGCCTCCCTCGTCTCCGCCAAGATCATCTCGCGCATGGCGACGATGCGGTTGTCCTGAAAGAACATGTGCTCGGTCCGGCACAGGCCAATCCCCTCGGCGCCAAAGTCACGCGCGTGCCGCGCATCGGCCGGGGTGTCGGCATTGGCCCGCACCTCCATGCGCCGCAGGTCGTCGGCCCACGCCATGAGCGTGGCGAAGTCGGGCGACAATTCGGGCTGCTGCATGGTCACCCGTCCTTTGATGATCTTGCCCGACGACCCGTCGAGCGTGACGATGTCCCCTTTGTTCAGAACGATCCCGCCAGCTTCCAGGGTCTCGCGCTCAAGATCGATATGGGCGGCGGCGGCGCCAGCAACGCATGGCCGGCCCATGCCACGCGCAACGACGGCGGCGTGGCTCGTCATACCCCCGCGCGTGGTGAGGATGCCGGCTGCGGCATGCATGCCTTGCACGTCTTCCGGCGACGTCTCGATCCGGGCCAGAATGACCGTGTGCCCTTGGCTTTTCATGTGAACCGCTTCGTCTGCATCGAAGACGATTTCGCCCGACGCCGCGCCGGGCGATGCGGGCAACCCCTTGGCTAGCACGGTCATGTCCGCACGGGGATCGAGCGTCGGATGCAGCAGCTGGTCGAGCTGCACGGGGTCAATCCGCAGCACCGCCTCTTCCTTGGTGATGATTTCTTCGCGGGCCATGTCGACGGCAATCTTCAGCGCGGCTTGCGTGGAGCGCTTGCCGGCACGGGTCTGCAGCATGAACAATTCACCCGCTTCGACCGTGAACTCGATGTCTTGTATGTCGCGAAAGTGCCGTTCCAGTTGCGCGCAGTTGGCCTTCAACTTATCGAAGACTTCCGGCATCGCCTCTTCCAGGGACGGCTTTCCATTGCCATTCGCCACGCCTGACTTCTTTGTTAGAGGCTGAGGCGTCCGAAGCCCTGCAACGACGTCCTCCCCTTGCGCGTTTAGGAGGAACTCGCCGAAAAGCTCGTTCGCGCCTGTCGACGGGTTGCGCGTGAAAACGACACCTGTCGCGCTGTTGTTACCCTTGTTACCGAACACCATCGTTTGGACCGTGACGGCCGTGCCCCAGTCGTCCGGAATATCGTGAAGCCGCCGATAGGCGATCGCCCGCGCATTCTGCCAGGAACCAAAGACAGCGGAAATTGCGCCCCATAACTGGTCACCAAGGCTCTGCGGAAAGTGCAGGTTCAGCTCTTTTTCCACGAGCCCTTTGAAGCGCGCGACGATCTCGATCCAGTCCTCCGCCTGCAATTCGGGGTCGAGTTCGTATCCCTTCAAGGCCTTGTAGTTTTCGAGGATGTCCTCGAATAGCCCGTGGTCAACGCCTAGCACCACATCCGCATACATTTGAATGAAGCGCCGATAGGTATCGTAGGCAAAGCGGCGGTCGCCTGTATGGCGGGCAAGCCCCTCGACGGTCTCGTCGTTCAGACCGAGATTGAGAACCGTATCCATCATGCCAGGCATGGATGCCCGCGAGCCGGAACGAACCGACACGAGCAGCGGATGCTCGACATCGCCGAATTGGGCGCCCGTGATTTCCGCCATCTGTTCGAGCGCCACATCGACCATAGGTTTCAGCTCGTCGGGGAGCTTCCGGCCGTTCTCATAGTAGGCGGCGCATACATCCGTGGAGATCGTGAAGCCGGGCGGCACGGGTAGGCCGATGCGCGACATCTCCGCGAGATGCGCGCCTTTGCCCCCGAGGCGATCCTTGTCCGCGGCGAAACCATCGGCGTTTTCACCGCCGAATATGTACACCCATTGGGGCGCCTGTTCCGCCATCCCGAGCCACCTCCTGTCGCGTGTTGTGGATTGTCCAAGCCTGGCCCTCCTTGTAGCGCGGGCAGCACATCGCGCACAAACGGGCAAAAGGGAGCAGCCGCGGCCTCATGTTCGGCCCGCGAGGGACCCCAATGTCCTTTGGGGCCTACGGCCATTTGGGCCGCCGCCGTTTCGCATTCCAATGAACCAGAAAGTCACCCCCCGGGATGACACGGCTGTTTGGCGGCGCATGCACCCCATAAGTCCAGACATGAAGCTTGCCACCCCCAATTAGCGTCACGTCGAGGCGAATTCGCTCATAGTTGGGATCGCCCTCCTCGTAGGCGTCGATCTCGGCAAGAAGCCGTCCGCCTGGCGGAAGTGCGAATACGTCGCCGATGATCCGCGTTGCCGCTTCGGCATCGAACATCGCCGCTGGATACCAGCCCATGTCATACAACCTTCCAGGCGTGCGGGCCTGGCCGATGTGACGCGCTTGCGCGGTGAGGCGCCGTGCCATGGGATGATTGCTGCCATGGCGCAGCGTTCCATAAACAAAGATATGCGCCGGGTCGCTCACGCGGGGAGCTTCACCTGGCCGCCCTCGTCGAGCTGCCAAAAGGGATTGTGGGCAATTTCCCAGGCATGGCCGTCCAGATCGGCGAAGTAACCGCTATACCCGCCCCAGAAGACCTTTTGTGGCTGCTTCAGAATCTGCGCGCCAGCCGCCTTGGCCACATCCATCATCGCATCGACCGCCGCCTCGTCGGCGCAGTTCATAGCGAGAGCGGTGCCTCCGTTCCCGGTCCATATGGTGTCTGCCTTGGCGTCATCCTTGAGCGCCTCACGGCCGAACAGGCCGAGCACGACCGCACCAGCCTGCATGAACGTGACTGCTTCTTGGCTTTCGCTTGAGCGGGCGAAGCCCAAACGCTCATAGAAGGCGGTCGCCGCGGCGATGTCGGAGACACCGAGCGTGATCATGCTGATGTAAGGCCGCATGGCTTACCCCGCGATCTTGGAGAAGTCTGCGACCGTCTTGGTCGTGTTTCGGATACGATTGAGCAACCGAAGACGGTTTTCGCGCAAGTTTGGATCGTCCGCATTGACCGTGACCGAATCGAAGAAGGCATCGACGGGTGCGCGCAACTTCGCCATGGCGGACATGGCCGCCTCGAAATTCTCATCCTCGATTGCTTTCGCGGCGGCTGTCTCAACCTCGTCCACAGCCTTGGCCAGCGCTTTTTCTTCGGGGGCTTCGAGCAGCGCGGAATCGGGCGCGTCGTCGTAGGCCTTCTTGTCTTTCTTCTCTTCGATGCGAAGGATGTTTGCCGCGCGCTTGGTGCCTGCGAGCAAGTTTGCGCCGTCATCCGTGTCGAGGAACCGGCCCAGCGCGTCGACACGCCGCACGATCATCAGAAGGTCGTCGCCGCCCAGCGCGAACACAGCGTCCACCAGATCGTGCCGCGCACCTTGGTCGCGCAGGTAGATTTTGAGACGGTCGGCGAAGAAGTCGAGGAGGCTCCTCGCGACCTCGTCCTTGCTCTCGATTGTTTCGGGAAGTTGCGCTTGCACTTGTGTAAAGAGCGGCAACCGCACATTGTTCTCCAAGACAATCCGGATAACGCCGAGCGCCGCGCGCCGCAACGCATAAGGATCCTTAGACCCTGTCGGTTTCTCGTCGATGGCCCAGAAGCCCACGAGCGTGTCGAGTTTGTCGGCCAGCGCCACGGCAATGGACACGGGTTCCGTAGGGACTTCGTCCGTGGGTCCAACGGGCTTGTAGTGATCCGCGATGGCATTGGCGACGGCTGGCGCCTCATTCTGATCGATGGCGTAGTAGCGGCCCATAATGCCTTGCAGCTCCGGGAACTCGCCGACCATGTCACTCACGAGGTCCGCCTTGGCGAGAATGCCGGCCCGCTCCGCATCGTCTGGATCAGCGCCAACAATCGGCGCGAGCTCCCGAGCCAGATGGAAGATGCGCTGCACACGCTCATACTGCGTGCCAAGCTTCTCGTGAAATGTGATGTCCTTGAGCTGCGGTACGCGCGCCTCGAGCGAGACCTTCAGGTCCGACGCGAAAAAGAACTTCGCGTCCGCGAGGCGTGCGGCGATCACGCGCTCATTGCCTTGGGTGATTGAGGTTCCGCCGTCCTCGGCCTCCAAATTGGCCACCAGCACAAAACGGTTCGCGAGCTCGTCACCTTTCGACACCGCGAAGCACTTCTGATGCGCCTTCATGAAGGTGGCGAGCACTTCCGGGGGCACGCTCAAGAAGTCCTCATCGAAGCTCCCGAGCAGCGGCACGGGCCATTCGGTTAGCCCCGCATTCTCGTTCAGCAGGCCAGCGTCCTCGACAAGCGAGAAGCCGTGCTCATCGGCACGCGCCTTTGCCGCATCCAGGATCTTGGCCGCGCGCAGATCGCTATCGAGAATGACATACGCCTTGCGCAGCTTCGCCTCGTAATCAGCGAAGTCCTTCACCTCGAATTCCTTCGACGCCATGAAGCGATGGCCGCGTGTGTGTTTGCCGGTCTTGATTCCGTCGACTTCGAAGTCGACAACCTTGCCGCCGAAGAGACACAGGATCGAGTGCAGCGGACGCACCCAGCGGAGCTTGCCGGCGCCCCAGCGCATGGACTTGGGCCATGGAAATGCCTTCACGATCTCCGGAACGATCTCGGCGATGACGTCGGCCGAGTCGCGCCCCGCCTTTTCGATAACAGCAACGTAGTAGCTGCCCTTCTTGTCCTCGCGGGTCTGCGCCTCATCGACCGAACCAAGTCCCGCCGATCTTAGGAAGCCCTCGATGGCTTTGTCAGGCGCACCAACACGCGGACCTTTGCGCTCGTCTTTCACATCGGGCGAGCGCTGCGGCAGCCCCTCCACCACAGCCGTGATACGGCGCGGCGTTGCATAGGTTCGAATCTCCTCGAAATCGAGACCGGCGGCGCTGAGTTTGTCGCCTAGTAGGCGTGCGAGATCTTCCCGCGCCCGGGCCTGCATGCGCGCGGGAATTTCCTCGGAGAAGAATTCGAGCAGAAGCTCCGTCATCGCACACCAGCCTCACTGACCGGCGCAAGGTCTTGCCCGAAACCGATATCGTGGTCGTCGAGATCCTGGATTCCGAATTCAAGAACGCCATAGGGCTGTTCGCAGAGATCGTAGTCGATCCGTGCGCCACGTTCTTTGAGTTCCCGAAACATCGCTCGCGCATCGTCGATCCAAAAATACGCGTTCCACAGCTTGTCCTTGATGCGCCAATGGGGAACGATTTCGTGCGACGCTGGCGCCTGACTCAACATCACATGCGCCGCATCCCGAGCGGAGATGGCGAACTCGGGCGGCTCTCCCCAAACGCCGATGCTGTGGAAACCGACCTTCTCGGTCCAATAGCCTATCGTCTTTGGCAAATCGCGCGCGAACAGCACCGGCGCTTGGTGCAGGATCTTAGCCTTGGTCATGCGGCAGCCCCGCCCGCATTGGTCTTGAGCCAGGCCGCGCAGCAGGCCTTGGTCAGATCCCGCACGCGCAAGATATAGGCCTGGCGCTCGGTGACCGAGATCACCCCGCGCGCATCCAGCAGGTTGAAGATGTGAGACGCCTTGATGGCCTGATCGTAGGCGGGCAGCACCATTAAGTGGTGCTCGCCGTTCTCGCCGGCTTCCAACAGCGCCTTGCACTCGTCCTCTGCGTCACGAAAGTGCTCGAACAGCTTCGCCGTATCGGCGTGCTCGAAATTGTGCCGCGAGTACTCCTGTTCGGCTTGCAGGAAAATGTCACCATATGTGACTTTGTCGTCTCCTTCGCCGCCGTTGAAGTTCAGGTCGTAGACATTGTCGACGCCCTGCACGTACATGGCCAGGCGCTCCAGCCCGTAGGTGAGCTCGCCGGATACTGGATCGCAGTCGAACCCGCCCACCTGCTGGAAGTACGTGAACTGCGATACCTCCATTCCGTCGCACCAGACTTCCCATCCGAGCCCCCAAGCGCCGAGTGTCGGGCTCTCCCAGTCATCCTCCACGAAGCGAATGTCGTGATTCTTCGGGTCGATGCCGATGGCGTAGAGACTCTCAAGATACAGATCCTGAATGTCCGGCGGCGACGGTTTCAGGATGACTTGGAATTGGTAATAGTGCTGGAGCCGGTTGGGGTTCTCGCCGTAACGGCCATCCTTAGGGCGCCGCGAAGGCTGCACATAGGCGGCCCGCCAGGGCTTGGGGCCCAGTGAGCGCAGCGTCGTGGCTGGATGAAACGTGCCCGCGCCAATCTCCATGTCGTAGGGCTGCAGGATCACGCAGCCCTGGTCGGCCCAAAAGCGCTGGAGCCTCAAAATGAGGTCCTGGAACGACGTTGCGTGGGCTTTCGCGGCTGAGTTTGCTGGCTTGGACATGTTCGATTCGAGACGGGGCAGGACTGCCGCCGCACGCTATTGCGTTGCGACCGACAATGGAAGCCATAGAAGGGCATGCTTCGCAGGGTCGCACCGGGCGAGCACTGGCGGAAAAACCCTCCTACACAAAACGCAGGCTCTAATCCCTCCCCGCGCTGGGCGAGTGGACGGCGTCGCGCCGCACTTGGCTAGCTGTGCTCCTTCGGGCGGTAAACCCCAGTGACAGGGTCCTCCTCCAGGGGCACGGCACTCTCAATATTGCGGCGCTCCATGGCCTCCTCCGCTTTGCGCAGTTCGGCCCGGACACGCTCTTGCTCCCTTTTCAGATAGCGCCGGACCAGAAGGAGGCCCGCGCCAATTGCAGCCAAGAGAAGAACCTGAGGCATTGTCCTACAATCCGAAGCGCGACCAGAGTGCCCGCGCCTCTATTGCCGAGATCACGTCCGCGGCGAGGCCTTGCGGCCAACCGCCAAGGTCAAAGCCCCTGGCGCCCGCCGATACGGACTTCTTGCTACGCCGGAGCAAGCCGCCGCCCGTGGAAACGAGCTTGAAGCGGACATCTTCACCGAAGACTTCACGCATCTTGGTGCGCAGATCCGACAAGCCGTCGATAAGGCCGTACTCCACCGCCACCTTGCCCGACCAGAATGCACCGGTGAACAGCTCGTCGTCAGGCTTTGTCAGCTTGTCGCTGCGTCGCGACTTCACCATGTCGATAAAGGCCTCATGCACGTCGAGCTGGATGGCCTTGATGCGCTCCACATCGGCAGGTTTCTCGGGAAGGAACGGATCGAGCGTGTCCTTGCTCTTGCCCGCGGTATAGACGCGGCGCTCGACGCCAATCTTCTCCATGAGACCAGGGAATCCGAATCCGGCCGCGATGACGCCAATCGAGCCGACGATGGAGCTCTGATCGGCGTAGATCTCATCGCCCGCCAGCGACAGCATGTAGCCGCCCGAGGCCGCCACATCCTCGCAGAACGTATAGACCTTAAGGTCCTTCTCTTTGGCTAGAGCACGAATGCGTTTGTGAATTAGCGTGGACTGTACGGCCGCGCCGCCGGGGGAATTAATCTGGATGGCGATGGCCTTTGCGCCACGCATCTCGAATGCTTTGTCGATGGCGGCGGCAACCGTCGGCAGGGAGAGCTCCTGCTTGAAGGGGGAACTGATGCCGATGGGGCCACTAAAGCGCAAGACGGGGACGAGCGGGCGGGACTTGGTCCAGCTCGCCGGAAGCAGTGATTTCATAACTTTCATCATACCGTTTTCGCTCATAAGCGCACCGTACCGCCAGGTCTATTGAGATCAAGAGCCCGCTACTAGATCGGCATCAATAAAGGCCAGACCTGGGCAGGAGTCTGCGCCGCCTGATTAACCTCGTCCGTTAAGCAGAATTCTCAAACAGACATGAGCCGGAGGCATTTGAATGGTATACAATTGGTGTATCGCAGGCTCGCGTTTCGCTACAGTCGGCTGGATTCAATGAGACGACCGTTCTTGGAGAACCCACTAGTGAGAAAAATTGCGATCCTGACGAGCTTGGCGGTAGCTGTCGCATTCTTGGGCGTCTCGATGGCGCCGCAGTCGGCCGAGGCTGGCTGGTGCCGCAAGGTCTGGCGCGATGGCTACTACAGCCGCGGGTATTGCGGCCGACGCTTCACCAGAACAGATCGCTACGGCTATGTCCGGCCGCGCGCCGCGTACTACAAACCAAAGCGCTGCCGCTCCCGTTATGGCTGCGGCGCCTACCCTTACGCATACTACCCTTATTGGCGGAAACGGACTTGGGGCGGTTGGTACCACCAATAGCTCTCCCATCCGTATCGCACTCCGGCAAAAGGCCGGTCTCGCAACCCGAGACCGGCCTTTTGTTTTCCGCGCGTGACCCCTCGGCTGAATGCCCGATGAATGACGCCCTCAGCCCCAGTTCAGCCCCTCACCTGTAACTCTGTTGTCAAGACCGAGGACTTGAAGCGGCGCGACGAGCGCCGGAACAGAGGTTAGGACATGCTGAGAACGATCCTACTTGCCGCCGCCACGGTGTTGGCTTTCGGAACGCCGGTCGCGTATGCGGGTTCAGACGGCGGATACGGTCACAAAGGCCATGGTCACGGCACATATCGTGGACATCGCGGTTACAAGCACAACTACGCCCCGCGGCCTTACGCCGGGCGGTACCGGTACAAGCCAGGACGCCGTGGCGCCCGCCGCTTCCATTCCTATGACGGCAGCTGGTTCGACTATCGCGGGAGCCCTTATTGCCGTTTCGAACCGCGCAAGGTCCCGATCAAGGTCTGGGATCGCCGGGGAAACTCTTATCGAAAATGGGTTTGGAAGGACGTGAGGGTCTGCGTCTAGCAGGCCATCGCCCGCCCGGGGCTCCTCCCTAGACCTGGGCGAATGTGGGGCTGCCGCTTGACCCCCCATGGCGGCAGCCCTCGCTTTCCCGTCTCGTCGCACTTAGGCGCTGGAGGGCTCCAAAGTCAGTGCCGCGCCATTGCGCAAAACCGCTTCCGCCTCTGCCGTGTAGGCCCCTCCCTCCTCATGCAGCACCAATCCCGGCAACAGGCGCGTTTGAGCGCGGCTGTTCTTTCGGCCTTGAATGATGACACGCGAAGCGGGAACCCCGCGCTTCGGAAAGAGCGGATAGACGGCAAGGGCGCCGAACCGATCCTTTAGTACATCGAGGAGAGGACCGAGATACTCCGCCCGATGGATCAGTGTCACGGTCGCCCTCGGGCCCGCCATGGTCGTCAAAAACCGAACCCAACGCTCCAGCTCACCCTCAGGCATGACATGGGCGCTCGCGCGGGCGACGTCCGGCGCGACGCGAACCGATCCAGCTCCGTAGAAGGGCGGATTGGCCATCACCTGGTCGTAGCCTTCTCGGACGAGCCCTGCCGTACCGAGTGTCTTACCGGGCGCGGTGACATCCGCCTCGACCACACGAAACCGGTCGCCGAAGCTGTTTCGCTCTGCGTTCTTCCGCGCAAGAACACATTGGCTCTTGTCGATCTCGACCGCGGTTACATCAATGCTTGCGACACGCGCTAGGAGGCATAGACCTGCGGTACCCGCGCCCGCGCCCGCGTCCAGCGCTGATTCACCCTCGCACGCCGGCACGGCGGCGGCAAGGAACACGGCGTCGCTTCCGCCCCGGTGCCCCTTCTTGTGCTGCAGAACTTCGATCCGCCCGCCGAGAAATGCGTCGGCGGTCGTGTCCGGCTCATCGGGACCATTAGGACCTATTGTCGCGCTCGAGATCATCGCCAACGCCCGCCTCGGTCAGCAGCGCGCGCGCCTTGCTGACCAGCGCCCCATCGACCAACACGCGCTGCGGCAGGACCCCTATAGACCCCTCCATGACGCTCATATTGGTGTCCAACACCGTAAAGGCTATACCGGCCTCTTTGAGCAGCGCGCTTACAAACGAGATGAGCACGGGATCGTTGGACCGTATCAGTTCTTTCATCGCCTCTACCGTTCCCGACAAGCCGCCCGCGCCTTGTTCTTCATTTCGGCCCGCCGACAATGCTATAAGCCCTCCGAAACGGAGGAGACCAACCCTTCACCAGAGGAGACAGGCCTGTGGGCATTGTCGTCAAGCTTTCCGACCCGCGTGATTCCAGCGCGAGCCTCTCCCCACTCTTCGCGCTTGTCGAGGAGGACATGGCCCGTGTCAACCAGTTCATCCTGGACAAGGCGCGCTCGGACGTCGATTTGATCCCGGAGCTCGCGCGGCATCTGATTGATTCTGGCGGTAAGCGTTTGCGTCCTATGCTCACCATTGCCGCGTCTAAGTTGTGCGGCTACGAGGGTGAAGGCCATCAATGGCTTGCGGCGGCAGTAGAGTTTATGCACACGGCGACCCTGCTCCATGACGATGTCGTCGATGAAAGCAGTCTCCGGCGCGGGAAGACTACCGCGAGACTATTGTGGGGCAACGAGGCGAGCGTTCTCGTTGGCGACTATCTGCTCGGTCAGTCCTTCAAGATGATGGTCGATGTCGGCTCTCTCGGCGCCTTGCGCATCCTGTCCGACGCAGCGGCGGTTATCGCCGAGGGTGAGGTTATGCAACTCATCACGGCCAACAACACGGATACAACCGAAGACGATTATCTGGCCGTTATCGAAGCCAAGACGGCGGCACTGTTCGCTGCCGCGGCCGAGGTCGGGGCGGTGATTGCCGAACGCCCGAAATCCGAGGCAGCGGCACTCCGCTCATTCGGACGCAATCTTGGCGTGGCCTTTCAGCTCGTGGACGACGCGCTCGATTACTCCGGTGAGCAATCGGAGCTGGGCAAGAGCGTTGGTGACGATTTCCGCGATGGCAAAATTACGCTGCCAGTCGTTCTCAGCTATCGGCGCGGCAGCGCCGAGGAGCGCACGTTCTGGGAACGGACGCTCAAACAGGGTGAAATCGGCGATGCCGATCTTCAGACCGCGATCAACCTCATCACCAAGCACAACGCGCTGGCCGATACGATGGAGCGGGCGCGCCATTACGGCGCCATCGCACGCGATGCGCTCGCTATCTTCCCTGACGGCAACGTCAAGTCCGCACTGCTTGGTGCGATCGAGTTTTCAGTCAGTAGGCCCTACTAGGGCTATCGCGCGCTCAGCTTCCAGCGGCCTTCCGCGGATCGCCGAGAGTGCCGGCGGTAATCCACCAGTCTGGTTCCTGCTCGGCCAACAGGATCGCCGCCCGCAGAGCTTCTCGCGGCGTCGCGAATACGGCAAAGCAGGTCGCGCCTGAGCCCGATAAGCGAACCAGTCGAACGCCTTCGAGGGCTCTGAGCTTTTCCAGCACCGTTCCGATCTCCGGTACGAGCGTCAGCGCCGCTGGTTCCAGGTCATTGTTGCGCGTGGAGGCATAAGCCATCAGCGCTTCGAATTCCCCTCTGAAGTCAGGTGATGGCTCCGGTTCAGGCTCGCCTTCAAGCGGTTCGGCGCCGAGCGCGCCATACACGGGCCCTGTAGCGAGTTCCAAACCGGGATTGGCCAACACAACGCCGCATTGCGGGAAGCCCGTCACGGGCGCAACGACTTCGCCGCGGCCCGTCATCATCGCAGGCACGCTCTGCAAGCATACGGCAACGTCGGATCCCAGTTCAGGTGCGAGCGCCGCAATGCCTTCTGCGGAAACCGCCCCTTTGCTGGACCGTATGAGCAGCCGGAGCGCTGCTGCGGCATCGGCCGATCCGCCGCCAAGACCCGCGGCGACAGGAAGCGTTTTGACGAGGCGGAACCGACCAGGGACCAAAGCTGGGAACCGGCGCTGCGCTGCTTGTGCGGCCTCAAGGATGAGGTTCGTGCCGCCCAGCGATGTGGCGAACGGGCCCTCAATATCAAGGGTGAATGGCTCTGGCCGGTCTGCAGCGTATCCGCGGTCCGACACGAGCTTTAGACCGCGGGGCTGTTCCACAGCGAGGCTAAGCGTATCGCCGACGCCCGCGAAGGCCACAAGGCTTCTCAGCTCATGAAAGCCGTCGTCGCGGCGGCCTAGCACCTCAAGAGTGAGGTTGAGCTTCGCCCAAGCGATATCCCGCATGCACATAACGCCAAGCGAGATATCGCGAATTGGACCCTATTGCGAGGTGCTGTTTTGGGCTTCGACCATTTCCGATGCCGACTTTGTCACGGTCACCGCATCCAAACCCGATGCGATTTTCTTGTTCAGCAGCTCTCGAAGGTCGTCCTCAGGCTCAAGCGTCAGGGATTGGCGCCACTGATACTTCGCTTCTAGCTTGCGGCCCACCTGCCAGTAGGCATCGCCCAAATGGTCATTGATGATTGGGTCCTCCGGCCGCAATTCCACGGCGCGCTCCAGCTGCTCCACGGCCTTTTGCATGTTCCCCAAGCGATAATGCGCCCAGCCTAGGCTATCCACGTAGTACCCATCGTCGGGCTTCAAGCTCACGGCCTTGCGAATGTACTCCAAGCCCTGCTGCA
>JASJEH010000092.1 GCA_030064755.1 Methyloceanibacter sp.
AAAAGGAAGCAGGTGCAGCGGCACTTTGCTTTTGGCATGGTAGCGGAGCGCTGTTCGGTCTAACGGTCGACGGCGCTGCTGCCCCCGCGTCGCGCCATGGCGACCGAGGCGGCAATGAGCGCGCTGCAGCAGACAGCCAATGCTGCGCTGGCTGCGGCAACAGCTGCACAGAGTATGGCAAAGCAAGGAGGTGAGTCGAAGATGATCAGGGCGCCGAACCGGTTGGACTCTGACCCGGACCGGCAGGCGTGGACGGACTGGAGGTTCAGCTTCACCTGTTGGCTGGCCGTGCAGGACCCGGAGTACGGGACGATTGTGGAGCACATTGAGGCGCAGAGGGTTCCGATCCTCATGCCGGAGGCAGGCTCGGAGAATCATGGAAGAAGTAGAAAGTTGTACCATTGCTTGGGCACACTCCTCCAGGGGAAGTTGCTGCGCTTGGTGCAGTCGGTGAAGGACCAGAACGGCTTCGAGGCTTTCAGATTGATCCTCACGGAGATGGAGCCGCGAGAACGTGGACAGGGTCTTGGACTTTTGATGGAGATCATCTCCCAGCCATCGTTTGATGGCCGCTTGCCGCTCATTGATGAGATCAGGAAATTCGAGACCAAGGTGAACTTGTATGAGGTGAACAGCGGACAGAAGGTGGCTGACGATGTGAAGGCTGCTACGTTGATCCGCTGCTCTCCCAAGGAGGTCCAGATGCATTTGCACATGGTGGTCACGGCGACTACGTCGTACTTGGAGGTGAAGACGGCGATCGAGAACTATGATCGAGCTCGACGAACTTGGCAAGGAGATCCCATGGACGTCTCCTACCTGGGCAAGTCCGGTGGCAAAGGTGTCAAGGACAACAAAGGTGGCAAGGACAAGGGCTACGGCAAGAATGGCAAGGGCTACGGCAAGGACGGCAAGGGGCCCGGCAAGAACGACAAGGGCTTTGGCAAGACCAAGAGCCACGGGAAGTTCGACAAAGGATATGGAAAACCTGATAAAGGCTACGGCAAGAAAGGAAAAGATGGAAAGTGGAACGACAAGGACAAATGTAACATTTGTGGCAAAGCTGGTCACTATGCCGCGCAGTGCTGGTGGAATAAAAATCCTCGGCAGATTTCGGAGCTGACCGGGAATGAGCTGAATTCCGGCACGGCGGCGAGCAGTGTTGGACCAGGAAGTTCTGTGTCAAACACGTTGGGTGTTGCTAACATTTCTGGCCACGAGTTAGGCGATTTGGAGACCAACGACTTGATGAACAGCACCGATGAGGTGAACGCCTTCCTCTTCAATGTTGAGAAGGTTGAGACTGTTGAAGTGAATGAGTTCGGTGGCAAGACCAGGATGAACGAGAGGGTCATGTTGGACTCTGGATCCTGTGTTCATGCTTGTCCTCCTGAATTTGGAGCTCATGCAAGCAAGCTTGAGTCCTCGGGTAGGCAACTCGATCTTCGAGGTGCTGGAGGTGAGAAATTGACCTACTACGGTGAGAGGACGGTCTTGTTGGACTGTTCCGAGGGCACAAAGGCCAAGGTTAAGTTCGACGTTGCAGCAGTCCGACGACCTCTACTGTCTGTCGGCAAGATGGTGAACAATGGACATCGGGTGATCTTCGACGCCAATGGCTCAGGTGTGGTGAACAAGAAGACTGGTGAGTGGATGCCGATCGTCTATGACCGTGGGTTGTTCTTTTTGGACGCCAAGGTCATGAGCAACATTGGTGAGAACGCTGTGATGGGAGTCGACGACGATGATGGCGAGCCTCGCAATGCGGGGAGCGCGTCTTCATCTGGAAATGGAGTTTTGGTTTCTGGAGAACCTCGTGCGGCGCGTCGTGCGCCTGAACCTGAAGAAGATCAACATGTGGATGATCAAGACATGAGAGGTGATGAGGTTGCTCCACGCGTGCGCAAGGCACCTGAGATGCCAAGTGCGCAAGAGGTGAAGGAGCATGAGGCTTTGCATTTGCCTTATAAGTCCTGGTGCGACATCTGCAAGAAGTCGAAAGGAAAGATCGACAGCCACTATAAGCACGACGACTCGCGTGACATTGTCGGCGAGTACCCGGTTGTGCAGGCGGACTATTTGGACCTAGATGGCATCAAGGTGTTGGTTGCTGTGGACGTGAACTCTGGCTTCCCGGCGGCAACGGTTGTGCCGAAGAAGGGAATTGAGGAGAGCTCAATTGTTTGGGGCATCAAGTTGCTAAACTTCTTGGGCCATCCCAAGGTGATCATTCAGACGGACCCAGAGAAACCACTGGGAGCTTGGGCAACTGAAGTTGCAAAGAAGTGCGGAAGAACAGCGAGAACAAGAGAATCCCCTCGTGGGAGCCCAGCCTCAAATGGCGTGGCAGAAAGAGCAATTCAAATGCTGGAAGGTCAAATCCGAAGCTTGAGATTCCAGTTGGAGAAAAAGTTGGACAAGGAGGTCGACATCAACAAGCCGTTGTTTGTTTGGCTGATCAAGCATTCCGCTTGGGCATTAGGACGTTTTCAACCTACACGAGGTGGACCCCCAGCATGGTCTGTTCTTCATGGAGGACGACCTTACCAAGGACCTGTTGTCGAGTTTGGCGAGAAGGTGATGGCGTACGAGAACTTGGACCCTAGGATTGGCAAGGCCAAATCAAAGTGGATTGAAGGCTTCTTCTTAGGCAAGACGGACGAGTCGGATGAGTTTGTCATCTGCGTGGACAATGAAGCTCGACGATTCCGGAGCATCAAGAGGTTGTCTGACGAGACGAACCGTTGGAGCAGTGATGAGCTTGAGCGCATCACAGCACTGCCTTGGAGACCTGATGGACGACGAGATTACGAACAACCTTGGAGACCCCGTTCTGCAGGACTTGCTCCTGTTCCTCTTCCTAAAACAGAGGGTTGTCTTGGTTGTCAACGAGCTGGACGTCACCATCTTCGTAGCTGTCCTCGACATCCTAAGAATCGCGGAGTTGTACCTCAACCTGGTGCTGCCTCCCAGGAGGAACAGCATCAAGAGCAACAGGAGAAGAAAGATGAACCGAGTGGTAAGAGGGTGAAGTTTGACGACAACATGGACGTCGGTGAGGCTGCTTCTGGAGCAGCATCTTCTACCTCAGCGCCTTCGGGTGCGACTACTGCGAGTTCATCTTCTGGTGGTGGACATGGTGAAATTCGAACCAATGTCAGTGATCCTGGACATCAGCAAGCAGTTCGACGACGAATCACTCATAAGCGACCTGCTGGCGGAGACGGAGATGGTGAGCCTGCGAACAAGTACCAGGTGGTGTCAATCTTGGAGGAAATGGATAATTGGGATGATGATGAAGTGAGGAACATCCAGGCGTTGGAGAACTCGGAGCAGACGTTGGACCACGACATGACTCCAGAGATGATCTATGCTGGTGACTGCAAGGAGTTCGACAACTTGATGGCGCGTGGAACCTTTGAAGAAGTTCCGTGGGATGAGGCCATCAAAAGTGGTAGAAGGATGATCGCCACTCGTGTAGTCAGGCGTCTACGCAGTGGTGTGTGCAAGAGTAGGCTGGTGGCAAAGGACTTTGCAGACGGCTCTAGGCCGGCTGAGTTCTATGCATCGACTCCAAGTCTGCAGACTCTCAAGACTGTCTTGGTGGACGCGGCACGCAAGGTGCAGGAGTCGGAGAGCAAGAACCTCGAGCCTCATGGGCTCATGCTGATGGACGCGACCAGTGCTTTCCTTCAGGACCATCTTCCTCAAGAAGAGTGGGTGTATTTGATCCCTCCGCCGGAGTACAAGAACAAGCAGAAGATGAAGGGCAAGATTGCGTTGCTTGCAAAGCGGCCGATCTATGGGCTGCGAATTTCTCCTCGTAGGTGGCAGGAACTACTGCGGAGCAGCATGAACAAGGCTGGACTCAAGGAGCAGAAGTGTGACGAGAATCTCTACGTCGGCAATGGCATTGTGGCGGTTGCGCATGTGGACGACATCTTGATCTCTGGACCGTTGTCCAAGATTAGGTCGTTCGTTGACTCAATCTCGAAGTACATCGAGGCTACTTTCAGTGAGCCGATCATCAAGGTGAACGACAGTGGTATGATGCTTGGACGACAAATTGTGCGCATCAACCACGGCTACAAGATTGTCACTTCTGGCCGATTTGCCGAAGAGGTTGCGCTTGAGTTGAATCTCGCGCGCGCCAAATCTGTGGACACTCCGATGACAAGTAAGAGTGTGAGTGCCAACGACGACGAGAATGACCCACCGCTTTCGGGTGAGAACTACGCGATCTTCCGTAGGTGTCTCGGCAAGATGCTCTATGCTGCCTGCGACCGAATGGATCTGCAGTTTGCAACGAAGACGTTGGCGAAGGTGGCACACGCCCCGCAGGAATCTCATATGACGGCCCTCAAGAGGCTGTGTAGGTATGTGAAGAAGTTCCCAAAGGTTGAGATGGAGTTTGTCCCCGTAACGGCTTCGAAGAAGTTCGACATCCGCGTTGTTGTTGATGCGAGCTGGGGAGACGACAAGTCGACGATGCGAAGTACTTCTGGAGGCTACGTTGAGTTGGCTGGATGCGTAGTGTCGTCTTGGAGCAGGACCCAGGCGACAGTGGCAATGAGTTCTGGAGAAGCTGAGATGAACGCTTGCGTCAGCGGTGCCATGGAGGGCATCATCGTGCGCGACATCTTGGCGTGCTTAGGCTACGAGCAAAAGCTGATCGTCCTTGAGACTGACAGCGCTGCAGCCAAGGGCGGCATCGAGAAGGGCACAACGGCGTCACGTATGAGGCACGTGGCCCTCCGTGTTGCCTACTTGAAGGAGCTGCTGAAGAGTGCGGAGATCAGGCTGCAGAAGGTATCTGGAATCTGGAACGGCGCGGACATGCTGACGAAGCCAGTGGCTAAGGAGACTCTGGA
The DNA here is from genome assembly GCA_030064755.1 of Methyloceanibacter sp. GTDB lineage: Bacteria > Pseudomonadota > Alphaproteobacteria > Rhizobiales > Methyloligellaceae > Methyloceanibacter. The sequence continues at coordinate 4,872 of JASJEH010000092.1, forward strand.
GAGGCTCAAGACGGTCGTGCCGGTGAAGTGGATCACGGAGGGCGCGACCAAGGAGGGGATGAACGACGAGGTGAACTATGTCGTCAAGTTCAATGGCGAGGTGAACTACGTCGACGAGATGAATGACGAGGTGAACTATGTCGACAAGTTCAATGGCGCGGTGAACTACGTCAACGGCGAGGTGAACTACGTCAACGGCGAGGTGAACTACGTCAACGGCAAGGCGCACTTCGTCTACGACCGTGGGAGCAGCAGGCGGCAGAGGAACGACTTGGTGGGCACGAAGTACGACTTCGGCAAGCAGAAGGTGGACGACTCGGTGGGCACGAAGTACGACCTCGGCGAGCAGAAGGCGGACGAGATCTACGAGGTCAACGCGTTGGAGCTGGTCCCCGTTTCGGCAGGTGGCGAGGATAACCAGGTGTGCGAGGTGAACGACGAGGAGGTGTACTACGTCTTCGACGGGTACGTGGCTTGGCTGGCGCTCTTCCTCTCGTGGGTGGTCATGTTCATCCTCGGCTGGTGCGGGCGCTACTTCTACGGCAAGTACAAGGCGGCCACGACGGCCGAGGCGGGCACACAGGCTGGCGAACGCTTCACGGCTTTGGCGACGACGGCGAACATCGTCTACGTTACGGCCCACGGCGAGTGCTTCCATCTACCTGGCTGTCCCGTTCTACGGGACCACGCGGCAAGGGCGAAGCGGGCATGCAGGATTTGCTCGCGAAGGCTGCCGCCTTGAGGGGCGGAGTTTGTTTGTCACATTTTTCGGCGACTAGGGCTTAGGCCTAACGCAGGCCTCTGCGTGCACCCTCTTTTCCGGCGGTCGCTCTGGCTAACGCCACGCGACCGAGGAGGGGTGACGAAATCCTTAGTCCGGTGCACAGGCATCGGCATCTGGCTATGGCCGGCCGAGCACACTCGGCCTGGCTGTAGGCGCTGGCTGCGCACGTGGCCATGCGCCGTAGGCTGCAGGCACAGCCTGCGCACGCAGGCGGGCACTGCCCTGCCAGCGTGCCTTTGCTTCGACTATGGGTGTCTGCTGATGCAGACTCCTTGCTTCTGAGTCGAATGTAAAGGTTGGAGCTAGATATTTAACTTGGAGCCAGATACTTTGTTCTGGAGCTAGATACTTTGAATTGTATCTAGAGCTTGACGTCCTGCGTGTGCGCAGGCCTTGAGTCTTGGCTCAAAAAGGAAGCAGGTGCAGCGGCACTTTGCTTTTGGCATGGTAGCGGAGCGCTGTTCGGTCTAACGGTCGACGGCGCTGCTGCCCCCGCGTCGCGCCATGGCGACCGAGGCGGCAATGAGCGCGCTGCAGCAGACAGCCA
>JASJEH010000093.1 GCA_030064755.1 Methyloceanibacter sp.
AACCGGTACAGCTGGACAAAGAACCAGCGATCATTGTTCGTGAGCCGTACTCGGCCTGGCACCTTACGCCGCAAAACGATCAACTGATGTCGGAGTGCCGCATTCTCTGCTTCAAGCCGACTTATTGACTTGAATGGCGCGGCCAACACGGCCAGGACGAACCAAATCAGTGCAAACATCGTGCTCTGACGTTAGGCGATTCCTTCAGCTAGACAAATCAGGATGAGGTTTTCGGTACACACAGTAGCTCTTAGGCCATCGTCCCAACGGTCGCGCGGAACCTCACCAGCGAGATCGCAAACATGATGGCGCCAATGACGGCGAGGGCCAGGAACTGTGGCCAGACCACATCAAGACTGGCACCCCGGAACAGAATCGCTTGGGCCGCCATGACAAAATGCGTATTCGGGGCGGCCAGCATCAAGGTCTGTATGGCCTCCGGCATACTTTCACGCGGAGTCATGCCACCGGAGAGCATTTGCAGTGGCAGGAGCACGAGGATCAGAAGAAGACCGAACTGGGGCATGGAACGAGCGAACGTAGCAAGCAGGATGCCCAAAGACGTGGTGGCAAAAAGCTGCAACGCGGTGCAGGCCAAAAACAGGGACATGGAGCCCTGGATCGGGACAGCGAGCAGTCCTTGGACAACGAAGGCCAGGGCGACGGCACACGCCACGAGAACCACATCACCCATCGCCCATACCTTGCTTGCCATGATTTCGAATGGCGTAACCGGCATGACGAGGAGATGTTCGATCGTGCCGTGTTCACGCTCACGGATGAGCGCAGCGCCGGTCAACACAATGGCCAACAGCGTCACATTGTCGATCGTTTCCATAATCGCGCCGAACCAAGACTGCTTCAGTTCCGGATTGAAGCGCGCTCGCAAATTGAGCCCCACCGGAGGCTCGTAGGTCTCGCGGTAGCGCTGGGCGAAGGCAAGCACCTCGTCGCCGACAATCGTGTTGATGTAGCCGCTGCCGGTAAAAGCCTGGCTCATACGGGTGGCATCGACGTTGAGCTGTATGGTCGGACCACGCCCGGCAAGCAGATCGCGCTGGAACTCAGGCGGTATGTCGAGCGCGAATGTGTCGAGGCCCGCATCGAGTCGCGCGTCCATCTCAGCATGGGTGATGAGTTCGGGCGTTTCGAAGTAAGGCGGGTAGAAGGCATTGACGATGCGCGCGGAGAGCGGCGAGCGATCCTCGTCCACGATAGCGATCTGCGCCCGATTGAGCGTCTCGGGCATCGCCGTCGCAGACGCGTAGACGGCCAGGGTAAAAGCATAGAGGATCAGGACGATCATGCCCCGATCGCGCGCAAGACTGCGCAGCTCCTTGATGCCGAGATACCAGATATGGGTCAGGCGCATGTTCAGCGCTCCTGCTTTCTAAGCAGGGCTGCCGTCAACAAAAGTGCGGCAGGGCCTGCGAGGGCCAGTGGCAGGAAGGAGGTATGCAGGTCGGAAAAGCTCAGCGCTTTGGAGAACACGCCGCGCGAGATGGTGAGGAAATGGGAGGTCGGATAGATCTCGCCAATGACCCGGCCCGCACCCTCAAGCGAGGAGACCGGATCAATCATGCCGGAGAAGCTGATAGCCGGCAGGATCGTGAGAACCGCTGTGCCGAAGATCGCCGCGATTTGGCTGCGCATGAAAGTCGAGATGAGAAGTCCGAGAGCCGTAGCGGCACCCGCATAGAGTATCCCAGCACCGACCAAAGTGAGCAGGCTGCCCTTGAGCGGCACGCCGAAAAACGCAACTGCGATAATAGTGAGAACGGCAAAGCTCAACATGGCGAGAACGATGTAAGGGAGCTGTTTGCCGATGAGGAATTCGAGCCGCGTCGTGGGCGTCACGTAGAAATTGACGATGGAGCCGAGCTCCTTCTCCCGCACGACGCTCAGTGCCGTGAGCATCGAGGGTATCAGCATCAGCAAAAGCGGAATGATGGCCGGCACCATCGCCACCACGCTCTTGACGTCCGGATTATAGCGGTAGCGGATTTCCACATTGGGAAGCCCGGCCAGTACGTCTTCGTGCCCTAGCTGGCGAGCTTTCTCCCAAAGCCATAGCGCGTGCATACCGTCCACATAGCCACGGGCTGTCTCGGCGCGCGGAGGCATCGCGCCGTCGATCCAGGCTGCCACCCAGACGTTACGCCCGCGGGCGATATCGCGGGCGAAATCGGGTGGGATTTCGATGGCCAAACTGAGTTCGCCCGAACGCATACGCTCGTCAAGTTCGTGGTGGCTAGCCAAAGGTGGCTTCTCGATGAAATAGCGTGAACCTGATAGGCTGAACGTGTAGTCGCGGCTCGTCGTGGTTTGATCGCGGTCGAGGACAGCGAAAGTCAGGTCTTCCACGTCGAGGCTGAGGCCGTATCCCATCACCAGCAGGAGTATTGCGCTCCCGATCAGCGCCAGGGTCAGCCGGATGGGATCGCGGCGTAGCTCCAACCCCTCGCGGCGGGAATAACTCAGCATGCGGCGGGGATCGAGATAGCGGCGCCAATAGGTGGCAGGTTTGGGCTCGGGCGCGCGCATCGCCGCCGCCAGGGCTTTCTCCGCGTCTCCCTCCAGAAGTTCCTCTTCGACCTCTCCAGCCACAGCCTGCTCGAGGTATTCAATGAAGGCGTCCTCGAGAGTCTCGGCGCCGCATTCGCGAATCAGCGTGTCAGGCGCGTCCGTGATCAGCACCTTTCCGGCATGCATGAGCGAGATGCGGTCGCAGCGTGCGGCCTCGTTCATGAAGTGGGTCGAGATAAAGATGGTCACACCATCGCGGCGCGAGAGGTCGATCAGCATTTGCCAGAATGCATCGCGAGCAATGGGATCGACCCCCGAAGTGGGCTCGTCGAGGATCAACATCTCCGGCTTGTGGATCATGGCCACTGCAAGGGACAAGCGCTGCTTGAGGCCAAGTGGCAAGGCCGTGGGATAGACATCGATGACGTCCGAGAGCTCAAAGCGCCCCGCCATCTCTTGAACGCGGGCTGGAATCTCTTCTTCCGGCACTTCGAACAACCGCGCATGGAGCACCAGGTTCTGCCGGACAGTTAGTTCTGTATAGAGGGAGAAAGACTGCGACATATAGCCGACTCGCCTGCGCGTATTGATGTTACGCGGGTCGACCTCATTGCCGAAGAGCCACGCCTGGCCCTCACTCGGGTGCAGAAGGCCGGTCAGCATCTTCATTGTGGTGGTTTTGCCGCAACCGTTCGATCCCAGAAATCCGAAAATCTCGCCCCTCTGGATTTCGAAACTCACATGATCGACGGCGGTGAAATCGCCGAAACGCTTGGTCAGCCCATCCGCAGCGATGGCGATCTCATGACCGTCGGACGGACGCGGCGGAATGTCGACCGGGCTGTGTGTGCGACGTTTCTCCTCGGGCAATAGAGCGATAAAGGCCTCTTCCAGTGACGGAGCAGAAGTTCGCGCGATGAGCTCGGTCGGCGTGCCTGCCGCAAGCACGGCGCCGGCATCCATCGCCACGAGCCAGTCGAAACGTTCCGCCTCCTGCATATAGGCCGTCGCGACAAGGACACTCATACCCGGCCGGTCGCGACGGATGTCATCGATCATATGCCAGAACTGTTTACGCGACAGCGGATCGACTCCGGTTGTCGGCTCATCAAGGATAAGAAAGTCTGGGTCATGCACAAGCGCACAGCATAGGCCGAGCTTTTGCTTCATGCCGCCGGAGAGTTTTCCCGCGGGCCGGCCGACAAAGGGAGCGAGCCCGGTGCTTTCGGTCAGAAGTGCAATGCGCCGTCCGCGTTCCTCGCGGTCATGTCCAAAGAGGGCGCCGAAGAAGTCGATGTTCTCGTAGACGGATAGCGTGGGATAAAGGTTCTTGCCGAGTCCTTGCGGCATGTACGCGATACGCGGACAGACCTTTCGACGGTGCCCGGCCTTGGCCATGCTGCCGCCAAGCACCTCCACCCTGCCCGTCTGAATCGCGCGTGCTCCAGCGATGAGCGACAGGAGGCTGGACTTGCCGATGCCGTCCGGACCCAGAAGTCCCACCATGCGCCCCGCGGGGATGTCGAGATCAATGCCGGCAAGTGCTTGCACCTTGCCGTAACGCAAACGCACATCTCTTAGCTGGACCGCAACCCCTTTTCCTACGGTATCCGTTTCAGCTTGAGGGTCGGGCGCGCTCATTCTGGCAAGCGCACCTGCAAGTCTTCCGGCCAAGGAATTTCCTGATCGAGCTGGACATAGGCCACGCCGGGAAGTCCCGTCTTCACGTCACGAATATGCTTCTCCAAGAGCGCCCGGTCGATGCGGGCCTTGACGCGAAACATCAGCTTTAGTCGCTCCTCTGCAGTTTCCACGGTCTTCGGCGTGAACTGTGCCACGTCGGCGACGTAGGATATCTTCGCCGGGATGACATATTGCGGGGCGGCGTCGAGCACGATCCGTGCCTCGGCTCCAAGCTTGACCCGGCCCGCATCCAGCGTCGACAGGAAGAGAGTCATGTAGACGTCCGTGAGATCGACGATATTGAGGACCGTGCCGCCTGCCGGCAGGACCTCGCCGGGCTCTGCGACGCGATATTGTACACGGCCGTCACGGGGAGAAGTCAGCGTGCTGTCGTCGATATCCGCCATGACGCGCTGAATGGTCGCGCGTGTAGCGTCTACCGTCGCCCGCGCGCTGATAACTTGCGACTTGGCGAGACCAATCGCTGCTTCTGCGGCCGAGACTCGAGACTTGGCCGCCGCTTCTGCGGCCCTCGCGCCCTCAAAACTCGCCTTGCGATCATCCAGGACCTGAACCGATGTGGCGCCTTTCGGCACAAGTTCCGCCGCTCGCGCCAGGCGTTTTTGTGCCGCATCGAGCTCGGCCGCGCGCTGCGCCACCTGGGCCTCGGCGGCAGACTTTTCAGCCTCGCGCTGGGAGACTTGGCTTTGCGCCGTCTCCACGCCGATCACCGCGCGCTGAAGCTCGGCTTCCGCCTCGCGGAGCTGCGCCTCGAGCACGGCGGTGTCCATCACCGCCAGAACCTGCCCACTTGTGACAAAGTCGCCCTCACGGACCTTTATGTTCTCGACACGCCCGGCAATCTTGGTTGCGATATCAACTTCGGTGGCCTCGATACGACCATTGCCGCTGGCAAAACCCTGTGGCGTGCCATCGGGCCTCATGGTTTGCCAGATGAGGTAAGTGGCGCCCGCAACAACCGCAGCCATCAGAATCCGAACGAGCCAGGTCTGTGTCGTTTGAGTCATGCTTCCATCCGGGTCCGTCTCGGCGCGAGAGTCTATTTGTATCCCCTGCACAAATCCCGAACACGGCTTGCGCCCATCACAAGGGCGGGGCTAGCCAGCCTCAATCGATGCCTTGTGTCGTTCTCAATGCCCCACGACCCCTTTGTGGGCCATGATCTGCGTCAACGGCCAGGCCGGCCTCGAAAGCGGGTTCGGGAATGGCACTGCGCGACTCACCATGTCTGCGTTTGGCACTAAGCAGACCTAGTACCGGAACCCGAAGATGTCTGCTTTCGGGCGCACGGTGGTTGTGTTCAGGCTGAGCACGCGAGCAACCCAGAAGCCGTGCATAGAGAAACTCAACTACTCCACACACCGCCGTGAACGAGCGAGAGGTTTGGCGCACGCCGTTCTGACACAGCGTTATTGGTAATGCGTGCTGCCAGTTTCTACCTTCTGATCATGACGAACCCGATAGCAATATCGCAGACGGGGCACCGATTAGGAGATTGAAAATGAAAGCCACACTTCTCGCACTTGCTCTTCTCGCAGCCTCTGGCGCACCTGTCGTTGCCGAGGGTTTCCCGAACCCTCACCAGACCAACTTCGGTCGCTAAGCTACCAAGGCTAGAAGCAAAGCCCCGGTCCCCCCTCCCGGCCGGGGCTTTTGCTTGTCTGGGTTTTCAACTGACCCAAACGCTCAGAGCACGCGTATTTTTGCAGCTCGTTACGGCCTCCCCTGCCCCCCGAAGTAGCCTAGCGCGTTACTCTCCAAAGCCCTGGCGCCCCCGCATCGGGGCTTCTCTTATCTGCTAGAGTCAGCCTGCGCAGGGGGAAGTTTAGAGGGCTTCCCGTGATATCACGACGTTTCACGGCAGCCTGGCGTGTAGAGCAGATACCAGGGGTTACAAAGTGCTCGACGCCACTGGGCAGGCACTTGCCTATGTCTACGCGAGAGAGAAGC
>JASJEH010000004.1 GCA_030064755.1 Methyloceanibacter sp.
AGGGCATTGGCGTAGGTGAGAAGCAAGCGTTCCTGCCCCCGCGTTCGGGCCAAAATCTCAAACGTGAGAGGCTCCCCCGTTTCGGCATTCACAAGCGTCCCGTTTTTCGGGACATAGCCTGCTTCCTTTAGGAGCTTGAGCGCTGCGACGCGGCCATCGCGATTCTGCCCCGACCCATCGCCAGCGGGGAAGGAGAACGTCCCGTCCATGATTTCCGGCTTCACCGCATCGGGGAAGGGCGCCAGGAGCGCGCGCTCGGTCGCGTCCGCTGGACGTCCATGCGACGAGAGTTCCGAACGCGCAAAGTAGCTTTGCGAGTACGCGAAAAGGTCGTGGTAGAGCGTCCGGTTGATCCAGGTGTAGTCGAACAATCGGATCAGGGCTTGGCGCACCTTAGGATCTGCGAACACCGGCCGGCGCGTATTGAAGACCAGTGCGGACATCCCAGCGGGCGTTTCGATCGGCAGTGCCTCTTTCACCACGGAACCATTCCGCAAGGCTGGGAAGTCGTAGCCTTGCGACCAGCGCGTGGGCGACAGTTCTACGCGAAGATCAATGAGCCCAGATTTGAATGACTCGAACACCGAACTCGCGTCCCGGAAATAGTCGACGCGGATCTCATCAAAGTTATAGCGCCCCCGATTGACCGGCAGGTCCCGGCCCCAATAATCGGGGTTGCGCTTGAAACTGAGCGTCTTCCCGGGATCGACTGTCTCCACCACGTAAGGACCGCTACCCAGCGGTGGGTCGAGCGTGGTCAATTCGAAGCTCTCAGGCGTGAGAGCGTGGCTTGGGAGGATGGGCATGAGACCCATGATCAGGGGCATCTCCCGGTCCCCGGAGTCGTCGAAGGTGAAGCGCACAGTACGATCGCCCGTTTTCTCGGCCTTTGTGACCTTCTTGTAGTAGGAGCGATGATTGGGCCTGCCCCGTTCTCGGAGCACCTCGTAAGAGAAAATCACGTCGTCAACGGTGATTGGGGCCCCGTCTGAAAACTCTGCTGCGGGGTTCAGGGTGAACTCTACCCAGGCGCGGTCGGGGGGTGTTTCAACGCGCTCAGCAATGAGGCCGTAGAGCGAGAAGGGCTCGTCATAGGCCCGCGACATCAGGGTTTCGTATACGTACTCGCGCACCCCGTCGGCCGAGACGCCCTTCACGATGAACGGATTGAGGCTGTCATACGTCCCCTGCTTGGCGAAGCGGGCACGACCGCCCTTGGGGGCGTCGGCGTTTACATAGGAAAAATGAGAGAAATCAGCCGGCTCAAGCGGATCGCCATGCATGGCAATTCCGCCTTTCGGGTCCGCCAGGGCTCCCGCAGAGCAAAGCAGGAGTCCCGCGGTCAGGAGCAAAATTGGGGCTTTCAACGATGACCGTGGATGGCTATAGATGCCAGCGAGTTACGCTATCTAGCTAAAGGTAACATTCCTGACCAAGAAATCTCATGTCGTACCGAATCCTTCCCCAGTCTAGACCAAAGGGCGGCGGAGAGTACGGCGAGCCCGAGACGGCGGTCGTTAGCCACGCCCGCGCCGCATTTCAGGTATTGACCCTAGTTAGGAAGAATGGGCACCGATAGGGCCGGCGGGTTATTGCCAGTCCAAGAATTGAAAGAGGAAAGGTCGTTTAATGATCTGGTCCAAGGATCGCTGGAATAGCTTTGGCAGCGGCGCGGCGCGTATGGTGCTCGGCGCAAGTCTCTTTGTGCTCGGCATAACCTCCGCCAGCGTGCTTGCGATGGCCCAGAATTCGTCTGCCGCACCGAAAGGTGCGCCCGCTGCTGCTGCTGCTCCCGCACAGCCCTCATGGGTCAAGCTCTGCGTCAAGAACGAGCAGACCCAGAACAAGGAGATCTGCTTGATCCAGCACGAGACGTTCGACCCCAACATGGGGATCGTAATGGTCTACGCGGCCATTCGGACCGTGGAAGGCGACCCCAAGAAGCAGTTCATTGTCCGCATGCCGACTGTGTACTCGCTTGTGATGCCGACAGGCGCGCAGGTTGTCGTCGACAAACAGCAGCCGACGCCGATGCCGTTTTCCGTTTGTTTCCCGGCGAGCTGCCAAGCGGATCTGGAACTGACGGATGACCTGTTGGGCAAGATGCGCGCGGGGCAGCAAATGGTCGTGGCCGCGATGAACGTGCAGAAGAAGACGATGGCTTTCCCGGTTCCTCTGACGGGGTTCTCCAAGGCGTTCGACGGACCACCCACCGACACTGCCGCCTATGAGCAGCAGCGCCGTCAGACGATTGAAATGTACCGGAAGCGGCAGCAGGAACTCGCCGCCAAGGCAAGACAGGGACAGCAAGTCGGGCCGCCGCAGCAGGGTGTTCCGCAGCAGGCCCCGGCTCCCGGACAGTAAGCCATCATACGCGTCCGAGCACGGGCGCGACATCTACGAGACACACGGACCGCGCAGGGTTTGCCTGTGCGGTCTTTTTTTGTTTTGACGAAGCTTGTTCAGAGTGAGCGCGTTGCGGGGGAGGAAGCCCGGCGCAGCTAATGCTCCTGCACGAAGCGGAAGCGAAAAACGCCGTCCCGCAGGTCCTCGAAGAACTCTGGAATCTGCGGATGCCGCAAGGGCTCGTCGGACTCATCGGGCAATAGGTTCTGCTCCGAGACATAGGCGACGTATTCAGTGTCAGCGTTCTCGGCAAGTAAGTGGTAGTACGGCTGGTCCTTCGCGGGCCGGACATCCTGGGGAATGGACTCATACCATTCTTCGGTATTGGAGAAGGTCGGGTCGACATCGAAGATGACGCCCCGGAACGGGTAGACCCGGTGCCGGACAACCTGGCCGATTTGGAATCGCGCGTTTCGAACTGTTTGCATCATCATCCCGATAAGATCGTGGGGCGGTTTGGGTGTCAACGTGACATGTCGCGACTTCACGACCAGCGTCGATTGGACCACATAAACTGCTCAGGATTCTCACGAATCCACACTTCGAAATAGCGTTGGATGGCGGCAGTGATGGCGCGGATGTCTTCGGCCTGGTTCTGGGTGCGGGGAATCCGGAGTTCGTTGACGTTCACGTCGAATACTGAGCGGTTGCCAATCCGTACGCAGCGGCCAATCCAAATGCGCGCGCCGACGCGCCGGGCAATCATCGCCGCAATCGGCATGCTCTTGGCGAGATGACCGAAAAACGGTACCTCGATTCCGTTGCTATCGTAGAGGTCCGAGATGAAGCCAAGCCGCCCGCCCTGGCGGACGTAGTCCATGATGAGACGCGCCGTCTTTTGAGTTTCGTCGTCGCCAGCGGTTCGGCCTCGGCCGAAAAGTCCGCCTGGGTAAAGGGCTTGACGTTGCCGGCGAAGATAGCGGTCGACGTAAGGATTCTTGACGGACCGGTAGACCCCCGCGGGACGCACCCCAGCCAGGGTCACTGGCCACATGCCAATCTCCCAGTTGCCCATATGCATGGTCACGATCAGTGCGGGGCCCATCTTATCCTTGTAGCGCCCGATCCAGTGTCCGTTGGTCACATGCAGACGGCTCGGATCCTTGATAATCCGATCGATATTCATCGTCTCGACCATGACCCGGCCCAGGTTGTCCCAGGCTGCGACCGCGATGCGTTCGCGTTCTTCCGGTGTCTTTTCGGGAAAGGCCCGCTCGAGATTGGCCAGGGCCCGCTTGTGCCGGCGATTCCGTTTCCCCAATATCCGCCAGAAGAATGCTGAGATATCACAGGCGGTATCGAGCGGAACAAGGCGGACAAGGCCGATCAGAAAACGAAGACCCCCGTACTCAAGCCGGTACTTCAGGTCGGTTGCGAATGACGTGTCGAGTGAGTGCGCCAAGTGTCAGCCTTGAGTCTTTCCATGTCAGTGGGGCGCCGCGAATGGGTATCGGAGCGGCATTGGGAAGCGCAACGTCTTGAAGAAACTCTGAAGCGACGTCAAGCGGGCGCGCCATGCACCGGGCGCATCAGCCGTGGCAGATCGGAAGGGGGCGCAAGACCCGCCTGCATCACCAGACGTCTTAGAGGCGCAAAGGCGTTGAGGCCAGTTAGTACCGCACTCCGAGCGAGCTGAATAGGCAGGAGTTTGGTCAATAGAGACCGACCCAAGAGATCGACGCCCACGGTACGGGACAGAACGTCGAGCTGACGGGCCCGGCTGTACTGCGCAAGTACATGTTGGCCGCCCGGATCACGCCCATGGCGCAGCGCATCGGCCACGCAATCCGCCAAAGCTGCCCCATCGCGAAGTCCGAGGTTGAGGCCCTGTGCGCCGATCGGCGGCATGATGTGAGCCGCTTCCCCGATCAGAGCCGTGCGGTTGGCAGCCATTTGTTTGGCGGTGAGTCCCGAGATCGGAAAACTGGCGCGCGGGCCGATATCCGAGATCACCCCGAGTGTCTGATCGAAGTTATCCTGGAGCTCGGCAGCAAAGACGACCTCATCAAGAGCCATGAGGGTTTTGGCGTTCTCTGCGCCAGCAACCCAGACCAAGCTCGACAGGTTGTCATCGGGTGTTGGAACGCTGGTCACCGACCCGCCCTCCCGGTGGAGTTCCGTGGCAACACCTCGGTGGGGAAGGCTATGGCGGAAGCTGGCAGCAATGGCAGATTGCTCATAATGCGTATCCCGCGTCTCGATCCCGGCGGCCTGGCGGCAAATTGAGCGCCGTCCATCGGCGCCAGCCACAAGGCGGCACGCTATCTGCCGGCCCTTCTCGAGCGTTAGGGTGACGTGATCGGCGCCAAGTTCCACGGTTTCAATTGGCTCGGACGCAAGATGCGGGAGTACGGCACGCGCCCGGTCATAGAGAACGGTGCTCAAGGCCGTGTTGGCGATATTGAAGCCAAACGCATCCAAGCCCAGTTCGCGGGCTTCGAAGACGATGTCGGGCGACCGGAGCAGGCTCCGCGAGGCATCGACGATCCGGATGGCCCTGAGTGGTGCCGCGTCCGGCAGTAGGCTCTCCCACACGCCAAGCCGCTTCAGGAAGTCCACTGAACTTGACAGCAGCGCGGCCGTACGGGTCTCGGGCCTCACGGTCGCCGTCTGGACCGGCGAAGGGCCTGCCAGCGCCACGGTCGCGCCGACATGATGCAAAGCCAGCGCAGTCGCAATGCCGGCTGGGCCGGCGCCGGCCACGACGACATCGAACGGCCCGCTCACAACTCACCTACGATCATTCTGTATTCTGTCAAAAGGAATTTCCTATCAACAACCGATCGCATATCAATCAAGCCAATATAGAACTGTTATAGATTGGAACCTATATCGCAAACGGAACTTCAAGCCGCCTACGCGTTGCGTTCGTCAAAGCGAGAAGAGAGACCTCAATTATTGACGATGATTGCAGACACGTAGTCGCGTTTGATTGTAAGAGGAAAGGAAGAACCAAGCCATGAGAACTAATCCCTTTGCGATAGGGGCATTTGTACTTAGTGTAAGCATGCTCCCCGCAGCTATTTCACATGCCGCCGATAGCGGCTCGATTAGCGAGTCCGATGTCAAGGCAGCCCAAAAAAGCTGGGGCGATGGCATCGTAGCGATCAGTAAAGTTCATACTGATAAGGGCGACTATAAGGAGCGCGCCTCCAAGCATATCAAAGACCTTTATGCATATGACGATGGCCTCGTGCTGTTTAAGCCGACGCTGGCCGAGGACGATCAGTTCCGGGGAACCTTTGACGAGGCCTTGTCGTACTTCGTTGGCGGCATCGAGCCAGAAGACAAAGGGTTCGCAATCAAGGGCTGGAAAGACGTTCGCTGGGAGAACGAGGGCATTCTCATCAACGGCGACCAAGCCCTATCAATGGGCAACTACTACTTCACCGGTCCGGACGGTAAGGAAACCAAGGTGGAGTACAGCTTTGGTTACGCGCTTGATGATGATGGCAAGCTGCGTATCAACCTGCACCACTCGTCCCTCCCGTATGACGCGGACGGCTAGGGTCGGCGCAAAGTCGAACAATCTCAGCATTGTTTGAACGCAAGTGATTGATCTCTAAGAGGAAGATTGTGCCCGTTGCGGCGCAATCTTCCTGACTGCGTCACTACTCGCCCATTCCTCAGTCGACGAACCCTCGGCACTCACTGGATCGAACCTCGTGAGTTTCGGAAGGGCAAAACAGCCTCAGTACATCCAAGCGCCGCCGCAACAGCGCAACGAGCATTAGAGTAAACCTCCGTCCGAGGTGACGAGTATCACGCGTGGCGGGTATCGAGTGCTCAACAGGCGCGGGCCGACTAAGCTGTTGGCACAGCGTCCTGCTACGCGCCTTGTGCCCCGCTATGTGCCTTAAATGATGCGCTCCCATGGCCCGGCATGTGACTCCTTCAGTAGGGAGCCCGCGGCCTGAAGAGGCGCCGCTTACCCAACAATCAAATCTGCCACACGTGGCTGTGTCTGATCTGCAACAGACATGCCCGAAATCTGCTCTGACACGGGTCTGTCATACACGTGTCACGCCTCAATTAATACAACCTTAACCAAGGTTCGCATGGAGCGGGCCTGCTTGATCGCTGGGTCTAAGTGGCAAGAAAGCCTCACACAGCCCGGCGGCGAAGCAGACTTTGAAGTCAGCAAGATTCAGTGAGGAGAGGGGTTATGATCGGGGGATTCAAGAAGGCTAGGATATGCCTGCTTGCAAGTGTTGCCGCGGTGGGGACCGTCGCCTTTGGCGGGGCATCAGCGAATGCACAATCGACGGCGGAGCTTCAAGCTCAGCTGAAGTCGATGCAACGACAGATGAACGATCTTCAGCGGCAGATCGACCAAGCCAATGCAAGGGCTGCCGCAGCGACCGCGACAGCAACTACAGCGAGCCGCACGGCTGCCTCAGCCAAGGCATCGGCTGATGCGGGCGGAAGCGACCTTGATATCAAGGTAAAATGGAAAGGCGCACCGCAGATATCTAGCGGCGATGGGAAATTCAAATTCAAGATTCGTGGCCGTATCAATCTAGATTACAACGGCATCGATAACGATCGGGCGATTACGGGCGTGGACGACATCAACGGCGTCGAATTGCGCCGCGGCCGTATCGGCGTCGAAGGTCACCTCTATTACGATTGGAAGTACAAGTTCGAGGTTGACTGGGCCGGCGACGAATCAGCGGTCAAGGACGCATATATCGCTTATGCCAATTGGGGACCGTGGAAGAAGTCAGAGATCATTCTCGGCAACCACTTTGCCGCGGCATCTCTAGAAGAAATGACCAGCTCCCGGTACATCACATTCCTGGAACGGGCGTCCTTCATTGAAGCCTTCACGCTCGATCGTCGTATTGGTGCTGGCCTCTGGGTCGGCGACAAGCACTGGTCGTTTCAGACAGGTTACTACGGTGCCGAGGTTGATACGGCGGGCGACTTCTTCGATGACGAAACCGTGGCTACAGTCCGCGGCACTGTTGCGCCGATCAACACAGGCTCGACGGTTGTCCATCTGGGTGCTGCCTATCGCCACCGGAACGCCGGATCACTTCGGGATAAGGAGGACGGCAATGACAACCTCATTCGGTATCGTGCTCGCGGAGCGAACCTACACCTAAATGAGCGGTTCGTTGCGACGCCAAGGATCGCCCAGCATGAGGATATGTTCAATCTCGAGGGCATGTTCCTGTACAACCGCTTCTCGTTGCAGGGCGAGTACAACCAGGTCGAGACGTCCGTACCCAGCTCGATTGCCAACGTGAGCCCGACTTATGATGGTTGGTACATCAGCGCCAGTCTGTTCCTCACGGATGACAAGCGGAACTACAAGGCTGACGCCGGGCAATTCGGTCGCCAGAAGGTCAACAATCCGTTTGATCTGAAGACCGGTGGTTGGGGCGCCTGGGAAATCGCTGGCCGGTACGATGTGATCAACTTGGCTGATGGTGCCGCCCAGATTAATGCATCCACGGCGCCAAATGCCGTCGAATGCTCTGAGTGCGGTGACCAGGAGACCTGGCTGATTGCGCTCAACTGGTGGATCAATGACTACACCGCACTGAAATTCAACTACAACCAGTCGGAAATCGACGGGGGTGACAACGACGGAGCCACCATTAGCGGCTTCGGCATGCGCGCCCAGATCGACTGGTAAAGCCAGACTATCTGAAAGCGAGACTGTCCCCTTTCGCCAAACTGCCGCCGCCCCTGTCCAGGGCGGCGGCCCTTTTCTTCGCAAGGGGACTGCCCGAGACAGGCCTATCGGTTCGCCCGGTGGGTCTTTTTTTGTCTTGAGGCCAAGCGTTAGTCCGGCGCGCCAGGAGCGCTCTTCAGAGAGGCTGTCCGAGGCGTGACCAAACACTGGGGCGCGACTACAATGGAGGGGTCTGGTTGGGGATTGTGGACAAGGGGTGTATTGCTAGCAAACTGTTACATCCGACGAGTACGCCATATTGAGTGCGCTTTTCGTGGCGGCTGCGCATTATTTAGTCGCAGCGCACAAAATATCACGTTGAGCTCATTACTGTCCCCGTAGTACGCAGTGACACGTCATGACCATACCAGAGCATATGGAGATTCTGCGTCGCGGGCCGCGCATTTGGAATGCTTGGCGCGCCGAGAATCCGTCAATTGTGCCCGATCTCACTGGTATTGCGCTGAGCATTGGCGACCGGCAGATGGGACCGATCAATGGTGGGCCCATTAATCTGTCCCGTGCGCTCCTCAACGAAGCGGCGCTCTACTTTGCTACTTTGACCGGCGCGGATATGAGGGGCGCGGATCTAACGAACGCGGATCTCCGCGGTGCGAGGCTGGAGGGCGTCGACCTTACCGGCGCCGACCTGGCAGGCGCGCAGCTGGACGGCGCAAGCCTGGGTGGGGCGGTGTTAAAAGCGGCCAATCTGAGTGGCGCAAGCCTGGCCGACGCGCGCGATTTGACGACCGATCAGATTGGCGAGGCGGAGGGCAATCTCGGAACGGTTTTGCCCTACGATCTCGACAGGCCAGCCCTGTGGTCCGTAGGTCAGGGCGTGTTGCATATCCAGACAGCCCAGGATGTAGCCGAGCACGGCACGGCCGAACCGTATGCGCATAGAGAATGGGCGCGCGAGGCGGATGCCTCCGAGAATCAGGCTGAGCCAACGCCCATGACGTCAACGCCCATGACGCGTATGGCATACCAGGCCGAGCCTCAGACCGAGAGGCCTGACTCAGAGCGGACTGCAGAACCAGAGCCTGCGAAGGATGAATTCGTCGTTGCGGATGCGCCTACCGAGGACGTCTATGACGCCGAACCAGCCGTTTTGCCTTCGCCAGTCGCCGAAGCTGAGCAGAAGGCGGAACCCTCGGACACTAGCTACGCTGAGACCCCGGCGGTTGCGTCGGAACCCACGATGCCCAACAGCACAGCGGACTTCCCGCCGCGGCCAGCGCCAGAACGGCAGCGGCCCGCTCAGCAATCTATGTCAACGGGCTCGAACGGCCATAGCAACGGGCACGGTGAACCAAGCCACGAACAGCAAGACCGCGAGAACAAGCATGTCTCGTGGCTTGTCGGTGGCCCCCGCCGTGCGGGCCGGCCCGCCCGCAATTGGCGCGACCGCGCTTAGACCGCAAACGGCTTCCCCGTCGGCTCACGGCTTTCGTCTGGCCCGCTTAACGGTTACGTCGCTCCGCACATATGCCGACGTGGCAGTCCTTTGAGGACTCTTGGCAGGTTCTTGGCTTTGCCCGCTGCCGTTCGTTTGTCACGCGATCACGCTAGGTCTAGAGTCATCCGGAGGGAGGACACAATGAAGACCAAGCGGCCCACCTCGCCGAAAGGCATGTACGCTTTCTTCCACGAGAACCCAGAGGCTGCGGACAAGGCGGTCTTTGGCCGCGAGTCCTACCCCGACCGGCGAGGCTTCTTGCGCGGAGCGGGCCTTGCCACCATGGGCGCGATGCTAGGCGCCGCTATTCCGTTTCACCGCAGCATGCCGACGGGTCTCATTCCCACCGCGCTCGCGGACTCCGAGCTGCTGAAGGGCAAGGACGGCCTCGTTCTTCTCAACGACCGGCCGATCAATGCGGAGACGCCGCCCCATCTGCTCGACAGTCCCTTTACCTCGAACGAGCATTTCTTTGTTCGAAACAATGGCGGCGTACCGGCGAACACGAATGCGAAAGGGTGGGAGCTGACCATCGATGGGTTGGTCGACAATCCTCTCAAGCTCTCAATCGACGACCTCAAGAACCAATTCGACGTCGTTAAGCTCGCGCTTGTGATTGAGTGCGCCGGCAATGGACGGTTTTTCTTCAGCCCGCCACCGGGCGGCAATCAGTGGACCTATGGCGCGGTTGGCTGCGCTTACTTCACTGGCGTGCGTTTGCGCGACGTACTCAACAAGGCGGGTGTGAAAAAGGAAGCGATCTACACCGCCAACGAAGGGGCGGACCCCCATCTATCTGGGGACCCCGACAGGCTTCCGATCTCCCGTGGCCTGACCATTGAAAAGGCGATGGCCGAGGATGTGATGATCGCTTTCGAGATGAACGATACGGAGATCCCCGTTCTGAACGGGCGTCCGTTGCGCCTTGTTGTTTCGGGTTGGCCAGGATCGTGTTCCCAAAAATGGCTAACGCGCATCTGGTTGCGCGACGTCGTCCATGATGGGCCCAAAATGGGGGGCACGTCCTATCGCGTTCCGCGCTATCCGGTCGCGCCGGGGCAGGACGTACCTCTGGAGGACTTCGAGATCATCGAGCGGCTACCTGTGAAGTCACTGATCACCAATCCAGCCACGAAGTCCGATGTCTCCGACAAGTCCGTGGAAGTTCGCGGGCACGCATGGTCCGGAGACCGCACGATCAAGAGTGTCGAAGTGTCCATCGATTTCGGGGCTTCTTGGATGCCGGCTGATTTGGCGGCCCCGGTGAATTTCGGCGCTTGGCAGAACTTCAAGAAGACACTCACGTTTCCACAAGCTGGCTATTATGAAATCTGGTCGCGTGCAACCGACAGCGAGGGCGCATCGCAGCCGTTCGATGTTGGTTGGAACCCGAAAGGCTATCTCAACAATGCGATCCATCGGGTGGCAGTCAATGTGGCCTAGTCTCCGCAGTGCCCTTCTATCGGTGCCCTTGTTTGCCGCCTGCGTGCTGTTGGCCGGATTGCAGTCTGCGCTGGCGCAGACGCTGGATGATCGCCTCGCCAAGGCAAACCCGGCGAAAGGACAAGAAGTCTTCCTGCGGTGTGGTACATGCCACACGGTCGAGGAGGGCGGACGCGACAAGATCGGACCCAATCTTTGGGGCATCATCAATCGCGCGGTCGCAAGCGACGACGACTTTCGCTACAGCGAGGCGCTGCAAGAGTACGGCGGTTCTTGGGAGTTGGAGCGTCTCGACGAGTTCCTGGCCGATCCGGCGGGCACGGTACCGGGCACGCGCATGATGGTCCCCGGAGTTACGGACGATGCGGAACGTTCGGACCTGATTGCTTACCTCAACCAAAACAGCGCGAACCCGCTGCCGATCGGTCTCGATCCGGAGCTTGCGGAAGCGGAAGCTGCCGCGTCGGACGCCAACAAGAAGCGGGACTTTGGTTTGATGGTCGATGCGCCGGGTGTCGAGAAGACCTACGCGCTCTGCACGCCGTGCCATTCGGAAATGATCATCGTGCAACAAGGCAAGACCCGGAAGCGGTGGGACAAGGCACTGGACTGGATGATCGAGGAACAGGGCATGGCGCCGCTGTCCAACGACGACCGTGAGGTCGTCCTCGACTACCTTGAGGCCAACTACAACGAAGACCGGCCCAATTTCCCGAAGCGTTAGCGTTCGAGATTGAAGCTATGCCTTCCCTCTATTAAAGGCGGGCGCGTAGCGCGCGCTGTCTGTTGCTCAGTCGCCTGAGTGCTTACCCACCTCCCTTTCATCTAAACGTCAACGAGCTGTCATCCAACGGTCGACAGACCGTCATCTCAAAGTGGCAGAAAGAAGATAGCACAATTTTTAGTTCAAGTCGTGCAATCGTCAGTCGTTGAATCGAGAAACAGCGCTCGGGGGAGCGCCAAAAGGGGGACTAAGGGCAATGGCAGTCAAAAACGAAAAGAGGACTTGGGATGAAGGTGGACATCGGCACGTCAAGCATGTCGGTCACCCTACCAACGCCCACGAGGATCATTGGCAACTCAGAATCTTCGCGTCGGATGAGGAGGATAACGTCAGGATATCGGCTGTGCCGAGAGAGACTGTTGGCGAGGGCACGAGCGATCTCCTAAAGCTGGTCTATATCCATCTTGGAGGGGGTGATGACACGGTCGTGGGCGAGGTGAAGGCAGGCTGGGCCGGAGACAATTACGACGAATTCATCGATGGTGGAGATGGCACGGATACGATCACAGCCTCACGAATGGGTGGTTTTGGCGATGGAGCCACGGTGTATGGCGGGTCTGACGACGACAACATTACAGGGAGCGAGAAAAGCGACCTCATCTACGGAGACAGCACGACGTCGAATGACCGCGGTCAGGACGAGCCATGGGAGAACACCGGCACGCTGGAGACTTTCGATGACACGAAGAACTACGACGACACGATCCGGGGCGGTGACGGCAACGACGAAATCCACGGGGAATATGGTGACGACAGACTCTATGGCGGAGCCGACGATGATGAGATCCATGGCGGCGACGGCAACGATATCATCCTAGGCGGTTCAGGTTCGGATAGGCTCTATGGCGGCAACGGAAACGACTTTATCGATGCTGGTCGACGCGACGGCAGCAGCATCGATGAGATCACGACAGGAGACGGGCGTGACTTCGTGAATCTAGGACACATCGTCGGTTCCTACACGTCGGATGGTGAACCAGTCGGCTTCGACGATGAAGAACTGATCGATGACATCGCGACTGCGGTCTCAGCGGATGTGGCCAAGCTCATGGTCAAGTCAACAATTGAAGGAACGCTTGAGACCACATTTTTTGGTGCGGTGGCCGCAACAGGCGTGAAGACAACGCTGAATATTCTAAAAGCTCTAAAGGACCAGAACCCGCCCCGTGTGACGCTCACGGAGGAAGACTATGTCACGATCACCGACTTCAACATCCGCGATGATCGTGCCCTGTACACGACTGTCCCAACCGATTCATTCACGCTCGGCAAAGCAGTGTTCGACAAAGACGACAACACGAACATACTGGTGCTAGAGGCGGATCAAAACTCAGAAAACAGCGGCGGCATTATTGCAAAGATCGACTACGATGCTGACTTTGTTTCTCATCTCCACACTCTCAACAAGAGATACTCCAGCGGAACCCTGTCGGAGAAAAATCTCAAGGCTACGATGTACAAGACACTGTCGGAGAGCATCGTCACGCTGCAACGAGATGACGACAAGGCGACGACCGGCACGCCAGGCGACCCAAACGACCCTGCTTTGTCTGGCATCTTCATTAATGGCGACAATCAAGAGGTCGCGGTTCTTCAGGCGCTAGAGAGCTTCCACTCCGACTACGATAATCTATACGACTACTACCAAGCGACGCTTCTGGACGGTCAGATCGCCTATCTGATTGGCGGGGGCCGGGTCGTTGATGGATCAGGTTATGGCGAGTGGGATTCGAAGAATCTGTTTGGCAGCTATGACTCAGACATCATCTTTGCCGGAGGGCCAGAAGACCTCGAAGGGTCGACAAAGAACGCCTATCTCTATGGCTTTGGCGGCAACGACCTGTTGTGGGGCAGTGACGGCGATAGAGAATACCTGATCGGCGGCGCTGGGCAGGACTTGTTGATAGGCGGTAACGGAACAGACTACTTCATCTTCGACATGGAAAAGCCCGAGAACGTTGGCACGGACCACCGCGATACAATTGCCGATCTGACAATTGGAGAGGACGTCATTCGCCTTGCCCACTTCGGCACCATCAACGTCAGCGATATCACGTTCGAGGTCATAGACCAGGATACCGTCAGCACCTGGGGCAGCCGCGACGCATTCGATCCGCACGGGAGTGAAGCCGAGGCCGCTGTGGGAGACAACGATGCCAGCATGAAGGATATCGTGATGAGGATCCCTGTTGCGACCGGCGGCTACCAGGAGATCGTCATCGAGGATATGCTTAGTGCGAACTACACGGCAGAGGATCTAGCATTCGCGAAAAGGCTACTTCTGGCGTCCGTCGAAAGGCTTCATGGGCTTGATGACGACGGTGATGGGATATGGCCGGAGCTGCTGAACCATGGCGTTCCAACTTTGGGTGACGACACAATTGTAGGGTCATGGGCAAACAACCGGCTTTACGGTTCTAGTGGTTCGGATATCCTTTTGGGCAAGGGCGGCGATGATGAACTTATCGGCGGCAGCGGAACTGATCTCTTGCTCGGGGGTAAGGGAGACGACACCCTAGAGGGCGACGGCGATGGTGGCGGTACGCTTGCATCGCCTGATCGTCTGCATGGCGAAGGTGATAACGACACATACGTCTTACACTGGCACTTCGGAAACACGATCATCGAAGACAATGGTGATGGCTGGGACACGGTGCTTCTGAAGGACCATCACAGCACAGGGGGCTGGAATGTCGCCATCGACGGAGACAACCTGATCCTCACCTTTGATAACAGGCCGGATGTCGAGGTCCTCGTTCGTAATGCCCTCAGCGATAGTAATCGTGACGGGTATCTGGATAGCCTCGATGAGGATGTCATCGAAACGTTTGAGTTCCATGACCAAACACTCACTCTGCAGGACATGATAAGCCGGGTGCCGGGCCATGGAACAAGCGGGCCGGACACGCTGAGGGGGACCTCTGGTGACGACACGCTGCGGGGCTATGCAGGCAATGACACGCTGATCGGCGGCGGGGGCGATGATACATTCGTCTTCTCCCCGAACTTTGGGACCGACATTATCGCGGACTTCGCCACTGGCGCGGGATCTGACGACGTGATCGAACTGCGTGACATGGGGATGACGAGCCTTGCGGATGTTCTAGACATCGCCTCGGAAAATTACGGCAGCACTGAGATTGAATTTGGCGATGGCAACAAGATCATTCTGAGCAATGTCTCCAAGGCTGATCTGCACCAAGACGATTTCAGCTTTGTCTAGTCCGAGGGCTAACGCTGATGCATTCAGCCCAGCCGATTGAGGCTTGGCGATGATCGACGCTGAGAGGGGGAGCATGGCACGCGACAGGTCATGCTCCTCCTCGTTGCTATCTGCCGAAGGGCAAGGCGTTGCAACAAAACGCTAGGCGGCAAACCGTGAAGAGAACCGCCGCAGTTTTCCGTGCACGAGTGGATGCTCAGCCTACTGCTAAGCCAAATCAAAGGCGCGCGCATAAGTGATGTCGCCAGTTGGTGGCTCGCCACGGAATACGATCCGCTGCACAAAGCGTGCGGGCAGATTCTTGTAGCGGAGGCGGCCGTCACTCAGAAACCCGAAGCGGCCGTAGAAGCGCGGGTCGCCGAGTACGACGCATCCAATGGCGTCTCGAAGGCGCAGGTCCTCAAGTCCATAACGGACAAGCGCAGAGCCAAACCCTTGTCGCTGAACGCCCGTTCGCACCGCAAGCGGTCCAAGGCCGAACCAAGAATCATGCCGGCCTGCAACGGAGACAGGCGAGAAGGCGATATGGCCCACAATAGTCTCGGACACTTCGGCGACCAGGGAGAGCGTCAAATCGCCGTGGTCCCGCAGAGCACGGACGATCGCTACCTCCGCATGGTTGGTGTGTGAGCGGGCCGCAAAGGCGTCCCGCAACACACGGTCAATGGCGGGTTCGTCCGCAGGTGCTTCGGGGCGGATGAGCATTTCAGGAGAGGATAGGGCGGCTGAACAGAGGAGTCTGCAGGTAGGCGTGATGCTTATCGCTTCTTGGACTCCTCTTCCTCTGTATCCCGCCTGATCCGTTCCTCTTCGACCAAGCGCTCAAGATCCTCGTCGACAGCTTTGGTCGATTCGGTCAGATACGAAGCCCGTCTACGTCGCGCGCCTTCGCGCGCGAGGAAGGCTTCAAGCTTCAAATCACGGTTTTTCTTATCTTTTTCCATGTCCCGTCCATAGGCCGACAGCGGCCACACAACAAGTGGTTCTGATTGTCGTCAAGAAACATGACAGCTGCATGCAGGAGTAGCAGCGTCCTGGCGGCGCCCGCGGGATGCCGATTGATCCAAGGGCCGAGCTGTTGCGTAACAATTAGGCAAATCTGTAGGGGAAACCCATGATGAAATCGATTCTCTTGGCCACTGCCGTCGCTAGCGGTCTTACCTTCGGGATGAGCGTCCCCGCATCGGCTCAAGCCCTTGAACGCGCGATGGCGACTTACTATCGAGGCGATTATGCCGAAGCGATCAAGGCGATGACCCCCTTTGCCAAGGAGGGAGATCGATACGCGCTGTTCATGATTGGCTTCATGCATGAACGGGGACAGGGCGTGCCGCAAGATTACGCGGAAGCGGCGAAATGGTATGGGCAGGCGGCTGAACTCGGCCATCCAAATGCGCAGAATAATCTAGGGGTTCTCTTTAAGAACGGTCGCGGTGTGCCGAAGGACCCTGTCTCCGCCTATAAATGGTTCAGTCTGGCTGCGGACGGGTACCAACCCGCAGAAATCGGCCATCGAGAGCGGGCTCTGTCGAACAAGCAAGAGGTTGCCGGTGACATGAGCTCCGAACAGCTTGCAGAGGCCAGGCAACAGATTGAAAGCTATCGGGCCGCCGACCCCGGCTTGCCGGAGTACCGGGCGCCGAACGTCCGTTAAGAGAACTGTAGCTGCCGTCGTTTTGTGTCTTTGGCGTCACGCTCGATGGAAATGACGTTTAGTCTGGCTCGAACCCCGGCGGATGGGCTTGCGGCCCCAGAGAATTCCTTGTCAGAACGAGGTCGTCAGTGTGCCCGCGTCGTTGCGGGCCTATAGCCAATAGGTCCGCGTTTGCTGGGCTCGACCGACGAACGAGAGTCATGGCGCGGAGGGAGACATGGCGGAAGGCAGCCCAGCGATAGATCGTCCCAAGCCAATGTCGTTCGCGCTCCAAGGCGGAGGCGCGCACGGAGCCTTTACGTGGGGTGCACTCGACCAGCTCCTTGCCGATGGGCGGATCACAATCGAGGCCGTTTCCGGCACGAGCGCCGGTGCGATGAATGCGGTCGTCCTTGTCGACGGGTTCCTCAAGGGGGGACCTGAGGCGGCGCGCGAGAATCTCAGAGAGTTCTGGAATGGCGTGAGCGCGGAGGGCGGCATAGGCACGGCCGTCTATGAGGTGGTCGATGCCATGATGAGCTACTGGAAGGTCCCAGGGTTCGACGCGTACGGTTTTGCAGAGCAGGTGATGGAGGAAACAACGGCGATGTCGCCCTTCGGGGCTAACCCGCTGGACATCAACCCGCTCGGAGAGCTGCTTAACAAAGTCGTCGATTTCGAACGGCTTCGGAAGACTCAGTCGATTCAAGTTTTCCTTGGCGCGACGAATGTGAGGACCGGTCGGGGCCGCATCTTTGTCAATCATGAGATCACGACCAACGTCGTATTAGCATCGGCGGCGTTGCCGCATCTCTTTCAAGCGGTGCATGTGGAGGGGGAGCCTTATTGGGATGGCGGCTATGTCGCCAATCCGCCGCTCTGGCCGTTCTTTGAAGGACCCGAGCCGAGCGATGTACTCCTGGTCCAAGTCAACCCGGCCCTTCGCAAGGGCATTCCGGAGACCCCGTGGGATGTGGTGCAGCGCGAGAGTGAGATTATGTTCAACACCTCGCTGATAAAGGAACTGCGCTCCATCTTCCTGATGTCCAGTTGGATAGAGCAGAACATCGTCGATGGCAGCAAGTTCCAGCTCAGCCGTCTGCATCGTATCGACGGTACGGCTGCGCTCGCCGCCTACAGCAACGCTACAAAGCGTGACACAAGCCCCGAGTTCTTTGAGACATTGAGAAAGGACGGCGAACGGGTTGCCAAGCAGTGGTTAGAGCAGAATTTCGATTTCGTTGGCGAACGCAGCACGGCGGATTTGCACAAGGACTTCGTACGTGGCCCGGCATTGGGGCTGTCGGGTGACCCGCCCAAGTCAGGTGCGTAGAACTATCGCCGGCGCTTGGCGATCACGTCATGCAGCGTGCGCATCAGCCCAGCGCGCAATGTAGTTGTGATGGTCTGACCAGTCCTGCCACGTGGCCATGGCCCAATCGCGCGTCTTACTCAAATGGTGCGGTGTACCGGCGAAAGGCGCAACATACGACGCGGTTATCTGAAACTTGGGCGGCGCCGTCAGCGCGCGCAGGCTGGTCTTGCTCTTGCCGAAGCGCAGCATAATAGCATTGAGATCCTGTGGCCGGGCGTTCCGCTCAAGCGCCATATAGAGCCGAGCAAGATGCAGTCCCACCGACTGAACGCAGCGACGGTCGGACGGATCGCCGGGGTGCTGCGCGGCATAGGCATCCACTGTCAGCGAATGATCCCGCATGAGGAGCGCGGAGCTGTACTCAGCGGCCAGGATCTCGTTGAAGGCAGCAAAGCACGCAGCCGACGATGCCATGTATTTGTGCACAGGTCCGTCAATGGCGGGCAGACAAGCGCCGCAGCCGGGACATACTTCATCCATAGGTGGTGGTCGCTCTTCGATTGGAATGCCTCGGGTGTGGGATATGAATGCTAAGAACGAGCCGGTACTACATTTCTTCGTCGGCAAGATTGCGGCGGGCAAGTCGACACTCGCAACATCGTTGGGGCAGGCACCTGGCACGGTGATCGTGCGAGAAGACGAATGGCTTGCCGGACTATTCGGCGATGAAATGAAAACAATCGAAGA
Organism: Methyloceanibacter sp.; assembly: GCA_030064755.1. Taxonomy (GTDB): domain Bacteria; phylum Pseudomonadota; class Alphaproteobacteria; order Rhizobiales; family Methyloligellaceae; genus Methyloceanibacter. Next base: position 18,694 of record JASJEH010000004.1, read on the forward strand.
CTATGTCCGGTGCTCAGGTCGTCTACGGGCTGTCCTAATGCCGCACCTGATTGCGCTGTTGCGTACCGGTGTGTCCGTCGTTGCAGACTTTCAGGCCAACACGATCGAAGCGCGGCTCTGGATGCGGGAGATCTTCAAGAACGCGGGCTGCGCCCACCGGCTTCATTTTCTTGATGTGCCCGAAGACGTGTGCCGTGTCCGGCTTCGCCGCCGCAACGAAGAGGGCAGTCATGCCTTCGCGCCAACCGACGCGCAGTTCGACCGGATCACTCGGCACTTCGTGCCGCCCTCGGCGGACGAAGGATTCGACATCCAAACGCACAGGCCGAAGCCCGAGAATTAGGAGCAAGGCCTCCCTCGCGGGCGTCTTGAGTACATCTTGAGCCCAACGCTGACATCTAAAGCCGCCTGTTTATCCGGTAGTAGTGAAGGTTCGCAGACATATACCAAAACGCGATACGTTCTCGCGGCGCCGAGCCACAGATGCCTCCGACAAAACCGATGGAAGAGCCTGGAGCTTTCGATAACTGAAGCGAGCTTGAATCGCTATTATGATGCTGTTGATTTGGGGGCAGGGCCTGGCGGTTTGAGGTACTCCCGTCAGGCCTTTCCCCTACTGAGACACATCGCGGGACATGTGCGCCCCCCATACTGCTGACGTCTCGCGACTTTGTTTTGGCCCCGGCGTGTTCTTCCCCGACGCCGGGGCCTTCTACATTCAAACGACAGTTCCTCGCCCGTCGCATCGGTGTTCATGAACGAGAGCCAGGTTGCCGTGGGCGGGACTTGCGGGCACGGCGGGGCAAATGGTTTCGTGTGGCCGCCGGCGCGGCTCGGCCACGGGTTCCCCTGATCGACGCCTTGCTCTAGGGCCGAAATCAGGCAAAGTTGCTGTATGCCATTTCGTCCGGTGGCACCGCTTCTGGTGCTTACATATCTCATTCCAATGGTCGGACCGACAGCCGCTGCTCAGCCGCAGGAAGGTGGGACAAGCGCCGCTTTGCTGGCCGCGAGCTGTTCGGGGTGCCATCGCAAAGCAGCCTCCGATGACACAAACGCGGTGGGCGAAGTTGTGTTTCCCCAAATCTATGGCCGCCCCGCGGCCGAGATTCGCGATGCGATGCTGGCCTTTCGGACGGACGAACGTGCCGCGACCGTGATGAACCGGATCGCAAAGGGCTACAGCCCAGCGGAGATCGACGTTCTGGCCACCTACCTCTCTGAGCAGCCGGCGACGGGCACAGGTGGTCCTGGCAAGTGATCCGCCGTCTCGTCAGCCACTGGATTGTGACGTGCTGTGATTGGCGGCAGGGGATCTTGCCTGCTCTTCTCGGTCAGCCTTCGGCGCCCGTGCTCCGGGTCTGCATGAAGGTTCCACGGAGGTGCAGCACATGAGCGCGAACACGCCAAAGCTAAACCGCCGCGAGGTTTTCGCCGCCGCCGCGTCACTTCTCACCGCGTCCAGCGTTGCGTCCTTGCCGGCGAGAGGGGCTTCAACGGGGATCGCCTCAGCGCGCGTGGTCGTGATCGGCGGCGGGTATGGTGGGGCAACGGTCGCGCGTTTCTTGCGCAAAGCGGATCCCTCCATCGACGTGACGGTGATCGAGCCGCGCCGCACGTTCTACTCCTGCCCTTTCAGCAACTTGGTGATTGGCGGGTTGCTTCCTTTCTCGGCGATCAGCTTCGGCTATGACGGGGTCGCGGCGACGGGGATCCGTATGGTCTTCGAGCGCGCGACGCGGGTCGATCCAGTGGCCAAGACAGTTCGGACCGAAGGGGATCTGGAGTTTCCATACGATCGGCTAGTGATGGCGCCGGGCATCGAAATCATCTGGAATGCGCTCCCCGGCTACGATCGCGCCGCCGCGGCGTTGATGCCCCATGCCTGGGAAGCTGGTCCACAGACACGGCTTTTGCGCAAACAACTTGAGGAGATGCCGGATGGCGGTGTCGTTGCGATCGCCCCGCCCACGAACCCTTTCCGCTGTCCACCAGGGCCTTATGAACGGGCCAGCCTGATTGCGAACTATTTAAAGACGCACAAACCGCGCTCGAAGCTGTTGGTCCTCGATTCCAAAGAGTACTTCTCGAAGCAGATTCTCTTTCAGCGCGCCTGGGCCGAACTCTATGGCGATTTGATTGAGTGGCACAGCGTCCTCGACTACGGACCGGTGATTGCGGTGAAGCCGAAGGAAATGGTCCTGGTGACCGAGTCCAAGGAAATCAAGGTGGACGTGGCAAACGTCATTCCGCCGCAGCGCGCAGGCCACATTGCACAGACGACCGGGCTGGCCGACGAGACAGGTTGGTGCCCCATCGATCCGGTCACGTTCGAGTCGACCCTACGGCCGGGAATTCACGTTTTGGGCGATGCCGCGATTGCTGGAGCAATGCCGAAATCCGCCTTCTCCGCGAACTCGCAAGGGAAGGTCTGCGCCATACAAATCGCGCGTCTGCTAAACGGCCAGCTGCCGCTTCGCACCAAGCTTCTCAACACCTGCTACAGCCTCGTGGGACCCGGTTACGGCATCTCTATCGCGGGCGTCTACAAGCCAGGCGAGCAACGCATCGAATCCATCGAGGGAGCAGGGGGGATCAGTCCCATCCACGCCTCCGCGGAGTTTCGCCGAGAAGAAGCCGACTACGGCACGGACTGGTTCCGGACAATCACAGAACAAGTGTTCGGATAAACCTGCCAGACAAGCGCAAGCGCGGATGCAAAAAGGAAAGCCCGGCTTTTGAGCCGGGCTTTGCGCTAATTGATTGCAGGCGGTTGATGCCGCAATGCGCTGCGGGACCTATGTCCTATCGACCGAACAAGGAAAACAACCGTGCAACTTGAACTTCCGAGTTGTCGTCGCTCGACTTCTCCTTAACGAGAGGCTTCGGGTCGATAACGACATGTTCTGCCACGGCAGCGTCCTTGTTCGTCATACCGTGCGTCTCATCAGCTAAGGCCGGAGAGAACTGTAGGGACAGTGCCAAAACAAAAGCCGACGCAATCCCGGAAAATAGAAACTTCTTCGACATCGCTTACCTCCTCAAAGATTTACGGCCCAACAAAAAAACCGTGAGACATGCTCACGATTGAATCCGCCGAGCCAATTGACGAAGCCATCGCCTTCGTCTGTGTGCACATCATCTGGGCACGGAGGCGTTCGGTGACAATGATTGATGTACAAATTCTCATGAATCAGAGCGAGCGCTAACGCTGAGCGGCTCTAAACGTTGGGCAGCCGATGGCTCTTGAAAGCAACACTCAAATCGATAGTACAGTGGGCCGGGAGAGCGCGCGGCGGCCTATGGCGGAGGGGGTGGGATTCGAACCCACGAGACGGTCGCCCGCCTGCCGGTTTTCAAGACCGGTGCCTTCAACCACTCGGCCACCCCTCCTTGCGTTGACATGCGGAGATACTGGCCTGACGCGGCAATTGCAATGCGGAACATGGATCGATGTGTTTGGCCGGCCAATAAGACAAGGACCCGGCCTGCCGTTTCATGCAAACCGGTCCCTGTTTTGCGCCCCTAGAGGGAGGCGTGAAGTGCCTAGCGAAAGTGCCGGCATCTCCGATTGGCGATCGAAGCTGGTACGCCTCGGCTTGTGTAGCGCTTCAGGCATTTCTTGAACGCATAATGGCTGTCCCACTGGCGTTCGGCATCACGGGCAATGGAGGTGAGGCCATTCGCGACTCCGCGGATTACCAACTCCTCGGGGCTTAGTAGACCGCCGGCCGCGGCGGGACCTGACATCAGAAGCGGGGCTGAGAGCGCCGTTAGGATTGCAGTCTTGGCAAAAACGTTCATGAGAATACTCCTTATCGAAGGTGCGTTGGTCGCGATGGTGTCTCGCCTGCGTGTCTCGATGGGGAGAAGGTAAGGCGAGGTCCGTGCGGCCTCGATAGGGTGAATCCCCCATTTGACGACCGGCCTAGGCGGGCTCGTCACGTCTTGCGTTCGCTGCGGAAGCGGGGTCTCTTTGCGCCACGGGAGCAATGTCCGTCGTGAGACCATGAACCGAGAATCCGATGAAACCGTCCAGAACGGCGACGCCACGCGCCGCGCTCCGGATTCGCCAAAACCGGCCGGCCGGCTTAAGCATACCTGGACGGTCGTCAAGGATATCGGGCTGCGGACGGGGCGGGATCACTTGTCCGTCGTCTCGGCTGGCTGCGCCTACTACGCGCTGTTCGCGATTTTTCCGGCGTTGACCGCATCGATCTCCCTATACGGTCTCACGGCGAACCCAGCCAATGTGGAGCGGCAGTTCGATGTCTTTCGGTCGGTTCTCCCGCCGCAGGCTTATGCGATCGTCCTCGATCAAATCAAAAGAATAGTCGAGAGCTCCGGTCAGACTTTGGGCTGGGGCTTCGCGGCCGGTTTGCTCGTCGCCCTCTGGAGCGCTCACCATGCCACGCAGGCAATGTTCTCAGCCTTGAACATCGCCTATGGGCAACCAGAGCGGCGGGGGTTCGTGCACTTCAATCTTGCCGCGTTCGGGTACACCTTCATCGGGATTGTCGGCGTCGCTGCGATGCTATTCGCAATCATCTCTGTGCCCGTCCTGTTCGAAGAAACTGGACATCCGCAAATGCTCCAAGTTTTGGTGACCTATCTGCGCTGGCCGTTGTTCTTCTTGCTGACGCTATTCATGTTGGCGCTCGTCTACCGTTTTGGTCCGAGCCACGAGGACCCAGAGTGGCACTGGGTTACACCAGGTTCCATCTTCGCAACGCTTGTCTGGCTGCTCGCGTCGTTTGGCTTCTCTTACTACGTGTCGAACTTCTCAAACTACGACAGGATGTACGGATCTCTGGGCGCGGTCATCATCTTGCTCTTCTGGCTCTACATGTCGTTTTACATCGTTCTGCTCGGCGCTGAGATCAACGCGGCCATCGAGCGGGAGCACGGCAAGCGAACCGATGCCAGCCCCGGCTTTGAGCATGCGCCGCGTAGCCGCGCCTGAGTGGTTTGAGAAAACCGTCCACAGAATTTCTTCGTGGGCGGACTGTGCTTCATACAGGGACATTCAAAAGGTGATCGCCTATGCTATTAGCGCCGAATGTCGCGCAGTTGCGCCTAACTGGGGGAGGTCAGAGAAAGAGCCATGGATCCTGTACTTCTGAATCCGTTGATTGCACTAATTGCGGGTGTTCTAATTCTGCTTATGCCAAGACTTCTGAACTATGTTGTTGCGATTTACCTCATTGCAATTGGCATTATCGGGCTTGCACAACATCTGCAGTAGTCATGCTGTAGTAACGATAGGTTGAACATTCGGAAAGCACCCCGGTTGCTGGGGTGCTTGTCCACTGTGGGAGAATCATGCAGTCAAACAGCCCTAGAATGGGCCGTCGGCATCGCATATATTTTCCTTACAACCGAATCTAAGGCCGAGCAGGGTGCCGGCCACGTTCGGACGGATGTTGCACAGTCTGTTTCGAGGGCGGACCGCGCTCGGCTCACCAAGCCGCGCAGGTGCGCCCTAAGAGCGGCGATTGCGCCAACTGAGGACACGAAGCGAGTGAAGGGCGGAGCCAGTCGAGTTGGCCCAGTGGGCAGCCGCATTCTGCGCCGGCGTGTGGTTCCCGCGACCTGCATGCTAGGGCTGGGAGCCTTGCTGGGGTTGGGGCTCTTTGTTTTCTCGTGTGCTGACACGCTCGCGGCGCCTGATGCCGTAGCGACGGAAGAGACTCGCGCCAAGGCTGCCGCCAAGCCTGATGTTGCCACGCCCGACAAGAGCACAGAGAGCAAATTACCTGACAAGTCACCCGACAAGAGCTGGTCTGCCCATCGCAACGACTCCAAGATTACGCTTCGGGGTGTGGTGCCGTCCGAGGAAGATCGGCAAACCTCGCTTGGTATGGTCAAAGCACATTTCCCCGACCTCGCAATCGATGACAAGGTCATCATCGCAGAGACGAGCCAGCCCAGAGAGCAATGGCTTGCTGCAGTGAGTTTCGGTCTGCAGCAGCTTTCGCATATGTCGAAGGGAAAGGTCCGCCTCGATGGCAGCGCGCTCACAGTAGCGGGCCGGGCCGTCAATGCGGAGGAATATGGAAAGCTCAAGAAGGCTTTGACCGGCACGTTGCCCGGCGAACTGACGCTCAGAAGTGTGGGTGTACGCCCGCCTGTTGCCGACCCGTTTGTCTTTCAGGCTGACCTCGGTCCCAATGCTCTGAGACTGGCAGGAAGCGTTCCAAGCGAAGGCGCCCGCAAAACTGTCCGCGACCTATCTCGGCAGCTCTTTGCCCGGCCAGGATTGGATGACCGCTTGGAGGTGGCGTCTGGTGCGCCGAAGAATTGGGATAAAGCGGTAGCCGCTGCTTTGCGCGCGCTATCACGGCTTGAAACGGGGAAGGTCGCCCTCTCCGGCGTGGACGTGAGCATCGAAGGAGTCGCGCCCGATCAGGGTACGGCCGTCGCGGTGTCTTATCAGCTCAAGCGTGACCTGCCGGAGCGTTTCTCGACCTCTGAGCGTATCAAGTGGAAGGAAGCGGCCTTGCAGCTTGATTTGGGCTCGGAACCGGGAGCAGCCCAGGATGTGGCCGCCACGATCATCCCACGGATCAAAGTGCCCGCTGAGCCTGGCGGGAGATGGCGGAGCGGGTCGCTCCCACCGCTCATTCCACTCGGCGCCACGAGCCGTTGACGCGCGTCCAGCGCATTCCAATCAGGCACCGGAACGGCTCAATCGTTCACGGCGAAGAACGATGCGATAGCCTCGATCTGGTCGCGCTCGGCAAGGGTCGGCGCGTGCCCTTGATTGCCCACTGTCATTGAGCGCAGATTTGGATGGCGTTCGACCATCTCATTCAGTGTTTCAGGGCTGAGAATGTCAGAATGCTCTCCCCGGATGACAAATGTCGGCATCTTGCTCAGCGCGATGAACTCGGGCCACATTGGCGGGAAGGGCCGGCTGAGGTCGATAGATCCTATGGCCTTTGCCAGTTTCCGGTCGTAGGACAAAGCCAGCCGGCCTTTGCGTTCCTCGAAGACGCTCCGGGCCAATTGGTCCCACTGCGCATCGGTGAAGTCGGGAAACCCGCGTCCATTGATGTCCCGCATAATCTGCATGGCGTCTGCCCAGGTCTTTGGCGTAGGCATGCGGCGAACATAGTTGACGATCCGCGCGAGCCCACGTGTTTCGATCACGGGGCCGATGTCGTTGAGGACGACCGGCCCCATCGCGGTCGGCCGCGCGGCGGCCATCAGCATCGTGATAATGCCACCCCGGGACGTACCCACGATACCAACCTGATGAAGGCCCTGAATTGTCAAGAAGTCGAGCACGTCGTCCAACTCGACATATGGCATGTAATTGCGCCAATTCGGGTCGAACGCAGACTGGCCGCGTCCGCGATAATCGATGCAGTAAACGTTGCGCGGCGTATCCGAATGGGTGGAGAGATAGGTGGCGAGCGCGTGGAAATCGCGTGCGTTGCGCGTGAGCCCGGCTAGGCAAATGACACTGCGATAGCGCTCATCTGGCGCGGGATAGTGGCGCGCATGCAGCTTCAAGTCGTCGGACGACTGATAGTAGACATCGCGCCAAGGCTTGCTCTGAAGATCAAGCATCGTTCATCGCCAGTGTGGGAGGACCCAAGAGGAACCCGACCAGTGCGGGCCGACAGCCCACGCTTCCATTCGACACCTTGATGGCGGATCAACGCTCAAGAAGTCAACTGCGCAAGCGCCGCGCCGAGCGCTTAACGGGTCTTTGCCGTGGTCGTCACGGCTTGAACCGAGGCAGTCTCGGATGGCGGCACGCTTCGGCCGCGGTTGAGGTCCTGGACGAGGTGGAGCGCGTTTTCAGGGCCTGAAAGACGCGAGCGGTAGAGCTGTAGCGTCTCCATGATCTTGATCACATAACGCCGGGTCTCTGTGAACGGAATGCGCTCGATCCAGTCGATGGGATCCACATCGGCGCTGCGAGGATCACCGAAGAGGCCGACCCATTCCTTCACACGGCCAGGACCGGCATTGTAGGCAGCGAGCGCCATGAAATACGATCCGTCATAATTCTCGATCATGTCGCTCAGGAAGGCTTCGCCGAGCTGGGTGTTGTACGCAGCGTTGGTAAGCCGGGCCTTTGAGTAGGCAACCTTGTAGCGGCGTGCCACGCCCCGCGCCGTGGCAGGCATGAGCTGCATGAGGCCGCTCGCCCCAACTGGGCTCTTCGCCGCGGCGTTGAACTCGCTTTCCTGCCGCGACAAGGCATGGATCAAAGCTGAGTCCACACGTTCTTCCAAGAGGCTCTTGAACGTGGGCATGACGCCTACAGGGAGCGCATAGTCTCCCATGGGCAGGTCTCGGTTGAACGCGATCTTGGAAAGGCGCAGCGCCATTTGCTTATGGCCGACCATCTTGGCGTATTCCGCCAGCAAGACGACCTCGGCTGCATTGTCGAGCGTGCGGGAAAGTGACAGCAGGAACTGGGGTGTCACCCAGCTCACGCCAACGGCCCGCGCGACGCCGAGGGCCCTGACGGCCTTGCGGGCCATAAAACGGTCGATGTCGTCTTGGGTCGGGACGGGCGTCGGGGTGACGGCAAGCCGGGCAGGGCGCGGGTCGAGCGCCTGACGGCCGAGCTGACCGTAGAAGTATTGCGGGTACTTCGCAGCCACATGGAAATGAACGGCGGCGGATCCCCGGTCGCCCAAGGCGAGCGCTGTGCGGCCGAGCCAATACTCAGCACGGGAGATATCGCGGGAGTCGGCCGCACCGCGCCGCATGGCGATGAAGTGCCGAAGTGCCGTATGCGGTTCGTCGAGCTGACGCAGGGCCACCCAGCCTGCTAGGAACTCTGCTTCGACATACTGGTCGGCCAGCTTGTGCCGTTCCGCATCGAGACCGTGTTTGGCCGCGATTTTGTAGGCTGTGCGGGGTTGGCCGTCATTCAGCGCTGCACGGACGTTGACCCGCCGCTCGATCCACCACTCTTTCATGTCGAGGAGGAGATCCGGCTCCAGCGGAACGTCGAGCAGAAGTTCCCAAGCCGTAAGGCGCTGTTCTTTGTCCTTTGTGCGGCGCAGCCACTGAATGTTGTTAAAGCGGAGCCCGAGGTCAGACTTGATCGCATCGTCCGGCAGCGCCTTTAGCAGCTTGCCGGCATTTGCGTTGCGCTTGACCACGGCCACGCGCGCCTTGACCTTCTTCTGTTCGGCCTCAGGAAGTTTCTTCGCAACGCGCAAGGCGGCGGCGCATTGCTTGACCTTGTCCGGATAAAGCAAAACATCGATGCGGGCACGATGGTCATCCGCATCCAACATGCTGCCGAACTTATCGAGAATCCTCTTCTCGGTGTCTGAGCCAACGTCGTCCTCGCGCCACGCCGCATCCACCTCTTTTTCAGCGCGTTCCTTATCGCCTTGCTTCAGGTGGACACCGGCCAATGCGGCGCGGCCAGCGCCGGTCTCTGGTTCTGAGTCCTTGAAGAATGCCAGGACGCGCTCGGGCGAGGCGTCGGTAAGAAACAGCGATGTCTCGGCCTTCTCGCGCAGCTTATGAAGGCGCGGCCACATTGGGTGCGTCTTTCGGTAGGCCTCCACGGCCTCTGCCTTGAGGTAGGTGCTCTTTGTGTGGCTGTACCTATACCAAAGCGCAAAGTCGCGAGCTGCCGGATCACTTATCTTGGCGAGCGTGTCATCGATCGTACCCTTATGCCGCATGACGAAGCGGACTCGGCTCTCGTCGGCACCACTGAGCTTGTAGTTCATCAGCGGCTTTAGGATGGACGCATAGTCGAGCGCGGGCTCAGGCGCCGGCGGAAACAACTTGTCGCGGCGGGGATGAATGTTGGGTTCGGGCACCGTATCCGGCATGAAGGAGGCCGGCGCGGCGGCCGTCTTCGTGGAATCATCGCCTTCGCCAGCGCCAGCATTCTCCTGGCCCGCCTTTTCGTCCGTCGCAGGGGCAGGTTGGCCCGGTTCCTGTGAGGCCGACGCGTCGGCAGACCTTTCCGGATTTGAAACGGGCTCTGGAACAGCGGCGGCGTTCCCCGAGCCTTCGTTGGTTGTCGACACTTTTGTCGCTGTGGTGTGGTTCTGGCCAGCCGCATCGATTGGCCCCCTGAGCGCGGCGGCTTCTGTCGCGGGGGTCTCGCGCGCTTGCACTTGAGGAACGGCAGGATCTGCGGCGGCGTTCGTTGTCGGGGCGGCATCCGAAACCGCGGGCGACCTTTCTGGGTTACGCTCAGGCAGCGAAAGCGCGCCTGGAGCCGCAATCGCCCACGAGGGAGCAGCCCATGCCAAGGCCATCAGAAGCGCGATATTGTTCGCGTGTGTGCGTTTCATGCTCGTCGATTGCTACCGGCTACGACCCGCGTTAAGCGCTTGGAACGTCCCCCTTTACCCAGGAGCCGCGACGAAAAAGTCCGCGCAGTGTAACGACTTTCTACACTGTCTCAAAGATTCCGGCGGAAAGATGACTGACTTGGGCCGCCAAAGGTGAGAACGGTTGCCAACGGCGTGTTGTATTCCGGTTAACGGCAGCACTTTTTGCCATCCTGGCGTGGCCTTAGTTGGGCTGACAAAGAAACGCGGGGCCAACTGCCGAATATCCGCGATGGTCCGCTTGCCCGCCAAACCCCGAACTCCTATTGTCCCCGCCCACTGGCCCACTAGAAATCGAGAAGAATCGCCTCCGCGCTCAAGGGCTGTGCCAGAGCAGGGCGCGCGAAGGAGTTTGAGTTGTGACTATGCCGCCGTTTCAGGGCTCTATCACGGCCCTCATCACGCCCTTCAAGGACGGTTCCGTGGACGAGACCGCCTTCCGCAAATTGGTGGAGTGGCAGATCGATCAGGGCACGCACGGGCTGGTGCCCTGCGGCACGACTGGCGAGTCGCCGACCCTTGACCACGACGAACACCGCCGCGTGATCGAACTCTGCATAGAGGCCGCCGCAGGCCGGGTGCCGGTGATTGCCGGCACGGGCTCGAATTCGACCGCCGAAGCCGTTGAGCTCACTCGCCACGCGAAGGCCGCAGGCGCAGACGGCGCGCTCGTGGTCACGCCGTACTACAACAAACCCACCCAAGAGGGTCTTTACCTCCACTACGAGGCCGTCAACGCGGCGGCCGATATCCCGATCGTCATCTACAATATTCCGGGCCGAAGCATCGTTGACATGTCCGTGGAGACCATGGCGCGGCTGTTCAAGTTGAAGAACATTGTGGGTGTGAAGGACGCCACGGCAAATCTTGCGCGCGTAAGCGAGCAGCGGGCTGCGATGGGGCACGAGTTCATCCAGCTTTCGGGGGAAGACGCGACGGCGCTCGGATTCATGGCCCATGGCGGGGCCGGGTGCATCTCGGTCACCGCGAACATCGCCCCGGCGCTCTGCTCTGAGTTCCAGCTCGCGTGCCTTGGAGGAAATTACAAGCGAGCGCTTGAGTTACAAGACCGGCTTATGCCGTTACATGAAGCCTTGTTCGTGGAATCGAACCCGGGACCCGTTAAATATGCGGCTGAGAAGCTTGGGCTATGCGGAAGCGCGACTCGCCTGCCGCTTGCACCCATTACCGATGCGACGCGCGAGCGCGTCGATGCGGCCATCGCGGCCGCCGATTTGAAGCCGGTCTAGGATCTTGGAAGGGCCCGTGACATGGCGCCGAAACGCGAGAGCGGAAAGCTCGTCGCCGAGAACCGGCGGGCCCGCTTCAATTACGAGATAGAAGACACGATCGAGGCCGGCATCGTTCTGACCGGATCGGAGGTGAAGGCCTTGCGGACCGGCAAGGCCAACATCGCCGAGTCTTATGCCTCCAATGAAAACGGCGAACTTTATCTCATCAATGCGCATATCGCGGAGTATCCGGGGGCTGCGCGCTTCGGACACGAGCCCACGCGTCACCGCAAGCTCCTGCTGCACAAGAAGGAGATGGCGAAACTGCTTGGCGCCATTCAACGGCAAGGAATGGCGCTCGTGCCCTTGCGCCTGTATTTCAATGACCGCGGTATCGCTAAGCTGTTGCTGGGATTGGGACGCGGTAAGAAGGTTCACGACAAACGCGAAACCGAGAAGACGCGCGACTGGAACCGGCAAAAGGCCCGGCTAATGCGCGAAAAGGGGTAGGGGCATGGACGCGCGGGAGCCCATTCAGTTAACGCCGGGCATGCCGCTTCCTGTGATCGCGCTTCCCGCCACGGACGGGTCGCGCATCAGCCTGGCGACACTCCCGGGCCGCAGCGTCGTTGCCGTCTACCCTTGGACCGGCCGGCCAGGCATCCCCAACCCGCCGGGCTGGGACGATATCCCGGGCGCCCATGGGTCAACGCCCGAGCTCGAGGGCTTCCGAGAGCAGTTCGAGGCGATTTCGCTGACCGGCGCGCGCCTATATGGGCTCAGTGGACAATCGACGGCATTCCAGCGTGAGATGGCGCTCCGCCTGGAGCTGCCATTCCCAATTCTGAGCGATGAGGCGGGCGCGCTGGCGCGGGCGCTGGATTTACCCAGTTTCACAGCCGGCAACAACAGCTACCTGAAACGACTCACGTTCGTCGTGCGCAACGGAAAGACCGAACACGTCTTTTATCCGGTCGATGATCCGGAAGCGCATGCCGGTGAAGTGCTGGATTGGCTGAATACACAGGTGTGACTGCGATGCCGTAGATCGGAGACGCCAGTCCCCACAGCGCTCAGTCAGTCAGCCGATAGTCAGTCAGCCGATACTTAGTCACCCAAGGCGTCGTCTTCGGCGTCTTCGACTGAGTAGCCTAACGCGCTGAGACCTTCTTCGAGATAGTCGGAGAGCAGCGGGATGCCCAGAAGGTACTCAGCCGTACGCTTGTTGTGTTCGGCACGAGCCGTTTCGAGTGCATCGTCGAGTTCTTCTGCACTGAATGAGCCTCGGCCGACCCAGGTAAGGGCTACCAGGCTCACCTGCTCATCGATGTTGAGGTCGCGAATAAACTCGCGCAACTCAGCGAACGTAGAGTCGTCCTTAAAATCCTCAAGAATTGAGTCTGCGTCGCGATCGGAGGTATCTCCGTCGTCCCAAGCGCCGACTTTGGCGTCGAATTCCCGCGCCCTTAGGATGACAAAGCCGACCTTTGTCGGTGAAATCTCCAAGCTCGCCATCGGATCGTTGCCGGACTGCGGCATCCCTCAATCAACCATTGATACAATATAGAAAGCATGCCCGAGTTGGCGGGCCCCAGCAACTCAATCCGACCAAGCTAACTGCGTAGGCTAGCCGCAGCATCGGCGACGACGCCCTCGAACATGTCCGGGGTCAGCCGCCCCGTATTCGTGTTGAGCCGCGAGCAGTGAAAGGAATCGAATAGAAGAAGGCCGCGCGGAAGCGTGTGCCGGGCTCCGTGCGCAAAAGGGTAGTCTTTCTTCTTCACCGCAAAACTGGACAAGATGCTGTCATGCGCGACGCGGCCGATCGCGAGGAGGGCGCGCAAGTTCGGCAACGCCGCCTTACGCCCATCGAGGAACTGCCGGCAGCACTTGATTTCGGCGCCGGTCGGCTTGTTCTGCGGCGGGACGCAGCGCACCGCATTGGTGATCATACAATCGACGAGGCTCAGCGCTTCTGGCCGCAGGACATCGTGTTCACCCTGTGCGAGGCCCGTTTTCAGAAGCGTGGGGTAAAGGAGGTCGCCAGCGAAGTCGCCCCAAAAGGGCCGACCCGTTCGATTGGCCCCTCTCAGGCCCGGCGCAAGCCCGACGATCAGCAGCCTGGCATCTTCCGGTCCGAAAGATGGCACGGCTCCGTTGAACCAATCGGGGTGTGCGGCCGCGTTCTCGTTGCGAAAGGCGACGAGGCGTTCACAGAGGCCGCAGTCCGTACTCGGCTCTGCGATCTCTGGTGTTGCGGCTAGTTCGATCTGTGGCATGCGTGATGAGCAGCGTTAAAGACAGGTGGGCGTCCAACACGTGAGCATACATGGGTAGCCCCCGCGCCGTGAGAACGCCAGAGAAAGGACGTCCCGGCGAACGCGGATGCTTCCTAGGTCTCAACGAGATCGGACGGTTCGTAGGTTTCTGGCTCGGATTCCGGCCGCCTCCGATTCTCGCGCGTTGTGCGCTCGGAAGCCACGCGGCCAATCTCGTGCTGCAGATCCACCAAGTCGATGAATTGGTCCGCCTGCCGGCGGAGCTCATCGGCGACCATAGGAGGGTTGGTGGAGAGCGTCGAGATCACGCTAACCCGCTTACCCTTGTGTTGAAGAGACTCGACGAGCGACCGAAAATCGCCGTCGCCGGAGAAGATTACAAGGTGGTCAAGATGCTCCGCCAGCTCCATGGCATCGACGGCCAGCTCGATGTCCATATTGCCCTTCACCTTGCGGCGTCCCGCTGCGTCGACAAACTCCTTTGTTGGCTTTGTCACCATCGTATAGCCGTTGTAGTCGAGCCAATCGATCAACGGGCGAATTGACGAGTACTCCTGATCCTCGGCGAGCGCAGTGTAATAGAGCGCACGCAGGAGCTGTGCTTTTGACCGGAATAGAGAAAGAAGCCGCTTGTAGTCGATATCGAAGGACAGCGACTTTGACGCGGCGTACAGATTTGCGCCGTCGATGAATAAAGCAATCCGTTCCGTGGGATAGAAATGCATTGGGGGGTCCTAACAATCAAAAAAAGCGTGTCGGTACGGGATAAGAAATGCGTACAACAGCTTACCTTCGGGTAAGCGCAATAGCTCCGCAACTGGTCGCAATGTCTCAGATACTGGTAGGATTAGGCGCAAACTTTCCCGGTCCGTGGGGAGACCCCGCCACCACGATCGGCCGAGCCCTGGCAAATCTCAATCAGGATGGTGTCGCGCTTGTGGCGGTTTCGGACCTCTACGAGACTGCGGCGGTGGGTCGCGCAGGTCAGCCAAACTATGTAAATGCGGTCGCGCGAATCGACACAGCGATGCCCCCGGAGAGCTTGCTGCGCAGGCTGAAGCAGATCGAACGCGCGGCAGGCCGGCGAGGGGGCAGCCCCTGGGGCCCGCGGTCCTTGGACATAGACATTTTGGACTTTAGGGGCCGCGTCCAGAACTGGCGGGGCAGGGTCCCGCGATTTGCGCCTGCCGGTCGCCGCCCCTTGGTTTTGCCCCATCCCTGGATTGAAAAGAGGCCCTTCGTCTTGCGGCCGCTGCTTGATATAGACCCCGATTGGCGCCACCCCGTGACCCGGGAATCAGGTGAAGCACTGTGGCGGCGGGTCGCGCAAGGCTGGGAAGGGCAGGTTCTTCGGACCCTGGTACCCGACACACGACTTGCCAGCGATGCCTGATTTGCATACATAGAGGCTAAATTCCGCCCATTCCAAAAGGATTTTCAGATGGCTCGCGTCACCGTCGAGGATTGCATCGACAAGATTCCGAACCGCTTCGAGCTCGTTCTTCTTGCGAGCCACCGCGCGCGCACGATTTCCGCCGGAGCCCAGCTCACGGTGCCGCGCGACAACGACAAGAACCCTGTCGTTGCGCTGCGCGAGATTGCCGAGAAGAAGTTCACGCCGGACGATCTCAAAGAAGATTTCATCCACTCCATGCAAAAATACGTGGAAGTGGACGAGCCGGAGGCCGAGGCTGTCCCCGCGCTGTCCCAGGACGCCCGCATGCCGGTGCTCGGTCAGGACGACCAGTCCACCGACACGCAGATCGACCGTATGACCGAAGAAGAACTGCTGCGTCGCATGGCGACTCAGGCGCCTTCGGATGGGTCCAATGCGGGACCACGCGCTCGCTAACAGGCCGACACGTAACCGGCGAGGCGGCGCTTCCAAAACCTCGCCGGGCCTTCGTCATTCACGCGGTATGGGATGTGCGTCAACCTTGGCTGTCCAAAGGCCTTGTGTTGACACGGTTTGGCGCGTCATTCTGACGGGCTGAGATGACCCGTCAGTACGAACTTGTTGAACGCATTCTGAGTTATCAGCCCTCGGCCAACGAGGGCTTGCTCAATCGCGCTTACGTCTATGCGATGAAGGCGCACGGCAATCAAAAGCGTGCGTCCGGCGCCCCATATTTCTCCCACCCTTTGGAAGTCGCTGCCATTCTGGCCGACATGCGCTTGGACGATGCAACCATCGCCACGGCGCTGCTGCACGACACGATCGAGGATACAGAGGCGACCCGTAGCGAGATCGACGCGTTGTTCGGCGCGGAGATTGGGACGCTCGTAGACGGTCTCACCAAGATCAAGAAACTCGATCTCGTCACCAAGAAGGCCGAGCAAGCGGAGAACTTCCGCAAGCTGCTCCTCGCCATCTCCAGCGATATCCGTGTCCTCATGGTGAAGCTCGCCGACCGCTTGCACAACATGCGGACGCTCGAGCACATGAAGCCGGCAAAGCGGAAAACCATCGCCGAGGAGACGATGGATATTTATGCGCCACTGGCCGGGCGCATGGGCATGCAGTGGCTTCGGGAGGAGCTTGAGGATCTATCGTTCCGCTGGCTGAACCCAGAGGCCCATGCCACCGTCTCGGAGCGCCTCAAGGTGCTGCGAGAGGACAACCAGGGCCTGATTGACGAGATTCAAGGCGCGCTCACATCCAAGCTCAAAACCGCGCGCGTCAAAGCGATCGTCGCTGGCCGCGAGAAGAAGCCTTATGCGATCTGGAGCAAGATGGAGCGCAAGCAAATCTCGCTTGAACAGCTGTCCGACATCTACGCCTTCCGCATTGTGGTTCCCAAAGTTCCGGACTGCTATCGAGCCCTCGCGGTGGTCCATACGAGCTGGCACACGGTTCCTGGCCGGTTCAAGGACTACATCTCAAATCCTAAGCAAAACGACTATCAGTCGATCCACACCACCATTGTCGGCCCACGACATCAGCGGGTCGAACTGCAGATCCGCACGGAGGAGATGCACGCGATCGCCGAGTACGGGGTGGCGGCTCACGCGCTGTACAAGGAGAGTGGCAGCGGCAAGAAAGCCCCAGCACAAGACTCCAGCGCATACAGATGGTTGACCCATTTGGTTGGTATGCTGCTCGAAGGCGATAATCCGGAAGAATTCCTCGAACACACCAAGCTCGAGCTGTTCCACGACCAGGTCTTCTGCTTCACGCCCAAGGGTCGGCTGATCGCGCTGCCCCGTGGGGCCAACTGCATCGATTTCGCGTACGCGGTTCACACCCAAGTGGGCAACACGGCCGTGGGCGCCAAGATCAACGGCCGTCCGATGCCGCTCGCCACGGAGCTGCGCAATGGCGATGAGGTCGAGGTTGTCTGTTCCGATGCCCAATCGCCGCCTGTGGCCTGGGAGCGGCTAGCGATTACGGGCAAGGCCCGCTCTGCCATTCGGCGCGCTTCGCGGGAAGCAGTACGCCTTCAATACGAGAAGCTTGGGAGGGAAATTCTGGATCGCGCCTTCCGCCGCTACGGACACACTTTCAACGAGGACGCGATCGCGAAAGGTCTGCCACGGTTGTCGCAGAAGACCGCGGAAGACGTCGTGACGGCGGTCGGCCGAGGTGAGTTGACATCGGAGGATGTGTTCCGCGCGGCCTTTCCAGAAGAAATCGCAGGACCAATGCCGAAGCGCCGCCGGCAAGTGAAGCGCAGCGATGAAGGCTGGTTCGGTCTTGGCAAGGTCATGGGGCTGAAGTTTCGGTGGCCCGGCTCAGGAGAGAAGGATCGCACCGACGGACCCAGTGGCATCCCGATCCGCGGTCTGAAGAGCGGACTACCCGTCCATTTCGCGGAAAGCGGTGCGGTTCCCGGAGACCGTATCGTCGGGATTTTGTCGCCAGGACAGGGCATCACGATCTATCCGATCCACGCTGCTGCGCTAAAGCAATTCGACGACGAGCCAGAACGATGGATAGACGTTACGTGGGACATCGATGAGGACAACCCGCAGCGCTTTCCCGCGAAGATCGAAGTCACCGCGATGAACGAGCCGGGCAGTCTCGCCCAAATCGCCACGGTGATTAGTGAGGTCGACGGCAACATCCAGAATATCAAGATGACCAACCAAGTCGCCGACTACACGGAGATGCTCATCGACCTGGATGTGTGGGACCTGCAGCACCTCAATGAGATTCTGACGGGTTTGCGCGCGAAGGACGTTGTCAGTAACGCCACGCGGTCCGAGGACTAATAGGGCGCAACACCCTGGCACGACGCGAAAAAAACCGCCAAATATGTTAGGGCTCGTGCGCCGTTAGGCTGGAAGGCGGGTTATCGCCGACGACGAGGTGGAGATGCTATTCAAACGCCGGGAGGCGGAAAGTTGGCTGAACAAGTTGCGGGTGTCCCTGTGGCCGCGCCGCAGCTGGGGGCGCTCGACGCGCTACGTGGTTCACCGTGTGCGCCGGTTGAGTGCAACCCCGCACGCGGTCGCCCTGGGCTTCGCCGCTGGCGTCTTCATCTCAAGCACGCCATTTATTGGCTTCCATATGGTCATGTCCGCCGCCCTTGCGTGGATCATCGGTGGCAGCATCGTCGCCGCGCTTCTGGGGACGTTCATCGGTAACCCGCTGACCTATCCGTTGTTCTGGGTCAGCAGTTTCGAGTTGGGCTCCTTGATGCTCGGCCGTACTGACAGCGATCTCGAACTCGACCTATCGAAAGGCATTTTTCAGACTGACCAGATCTGGGAGCTGTTGAAACCGATGACCCTCGGGTCGATACCCATCGGCATCACGTTGGCGATCCTCAGCTACGCATTGGTCAGGCCGGCCGTAAATGCCTACCAGCATCGTCGCCGCGACCTCCGATCAGAGAATCAAGCCGTTTGACGGGGCGAACAGGAGAGGATGACTTGGGAAAACTAAACCCCATTCCAAAAATTCGGCTTGGTATCAATATCGACCACGTCGCGACGCTCCGGAATGCGCGTGGTGGTACGCGCCCCGATCCCATTCGGGCGGCGCAACTCGTTGCGGATTGCGGCGCCGACAATATCACGGCCCATTTGCGCGAAGACCGCCGGCACATCCGCGATGACGATATCGCGCGGCTGCTCGCCGAGGTCGATTGTCCGCTTAACATGGAAATGGCGGCGACCGATGAGATGACGGATATTGCGCTCAAGGCTCGGCCGCCCGCGATATGTCTTGTACCTGAGCGCCGCGAAGAACGCACGACTGAGGGCGGCCTGGATGTGATCTCGCAGCACAACGCGCTCGCACCCGTTGTGGCTGCCTTGGCCGACGCAGGGATTGAGGTTTCGCTGTTTATCGGCGCGGAGCGCCCTCAGATCGAAGCGGCCGCCCGCCTTGCTGTTCCAGCGATTGAGATTCATACCGGCAGCTGGTGTGATGCGGTCATCGAAGGACGGGCAGCCGACGCCGAGAAAGAATGGCGGGCAATCGTCGATGGCGCCGCCTTTGCGCACGCACTTGGTATCGAGGTTCATGCGGGCCACGGACTCAACTACGCCACCGCGGAGAAGATCTCGACCATACCGGAGATCGTAGAGCTCAATATTGGCCACTTCCTCGTCGGCGAAGCCGTGTTCGTCGGGTTGGGCGAATCCGTCAGGCGTATGCGGGCCGCTATGGACCGAGGACGAGCGGCGCTGATCGCGAGGGCCGGGGATCGGATCGCCTCATGATCATCGGCCTTGGCAACGACATCATCGATATTCGGCGCATAGAAAAAACAATCGACCGATTCGGCGATCGCTTCCTGATGCGGATATTCACCGAAACGGAGCGGCAAAAATCCGACCGGAGGAGACTAAGAGCGGCCTCGTACGCGAAACGATTTGCCGCCAAGGAGGCCTGCGCCAAGGCGCTTGGGACCGGGTTCCGCCGCGGGGTCTTCTGGCACGATCTTGGCGTGGTCAATCTGCCTTCGGGACGCCCCACAATGAAGCTCACAGGCGGCGCCGCGCGTGTTCTGGACGAGCTTTTGCCGGACGGACATGCTGCGCAAATCGACCTCACCATCACCGACGATTTTCCAACGGCCCAAGCCATTGTCATCATCTCGGCAGTCCGGCATTCGCCTTAAAATTGCAACACTCACAACGTCCTTGGTTTGCTCAAGACAAGGCGAGGGGCTATAGGGGCCTCCAAGCGACAAGACTTAACGGGTTGGCCCGAACCGCGGCCGAAAAGAAACCTAAGGAGAGCGCCGCATGAGCGTGGACGCGGAGAAAAAGGCTGCTTCAAAGGGCAGCAACTGGGAGACGGTTCGCGTCGTCATTCATGCGCTCATCTTGGCGCTGATCGTACGCGTGTTTCTGTTTCAGCCGTTCAACATTCCGTCGGGCTCCATGATCCCGACCCTGCTCATCGGCGACTATCTGTTCGTCTCGAAGTACACTTATGGGTATAGCCGCTACTCGTTTCCGTTCGGCTTTGACTTCTTTTCGGGCCGGATCTGGGCGGCAGAACCCGAGCGCGGCGATGTGGTGGTCTTCAAACTGCCGCTGGACAACGCAACCGACTACATCAAGCGGGTTGTTGGCCTGCCTGGTGACGAAGTTCAGATGATCAACGGAAAGCTGCATCTGAACGGTAAGCCGGTGGATAGGGTGAAGGTCGATGACTATGTCGCGCCAGGGATCGGTGGACGCGATCGCCGTTTCACCCGCTACATGGAGACACTCCCGAATGGGGTCACCTACCCCGTACTGGATCTCGTCAATGGCGGCATAGGTGACAACACTGACGTCTATAAGGTTCCGGAAGGGCATTTCTTCATGATGGGCGACAACCGGGATAACTCGACGGACAGCCGGTTCCTGTCTGAAGTTGGGTTTGTGCCGTTCGAGAACCTCGTCGGCAAGGCGCGCGTGATCTTCTTCTCCATCGACGAGGATGCCAGTTTCTGGCAGGTCTGGCGCTGGCCATCGGATGTGCGATGGAACCGCATCTTCAAGACGGTGGAATAGCACTTTGGCCAAGCGGCGCATCACGGATGTGGGCGTTCTGGCCGAGCGCATTGGTCACAGGTTCAAGGCGCCTGCACTCCTGAAGTTGGCTTTGACGCATTCGAGCGCACACCCGGGCTCAAAGCCCAACGAAGATAATGAGCGGCTCGAGTTTCTCGGTGATCGGGTACTGGGCTTGGCGATCGCGCAGCTCCTGTCCGAACGCTATCCAGACTCCAGCGAAGGCGAACTGGCGCGCTGGTTCAACCACCTCGTTCGTACGGAGACGTGCGCCGAGGCGGCCCAGAGTTGGCAATTGGGTGATTTCATTCTGATGAGCGGCGGGGAAGCCGGCTCCGGCGGACGCCGCAAGAAGACGATCCTCGCCAACGCTTGTGAGGCGGTTTTGGGAGCGGTGTTTTCAGACGCAGGGTACGAAGCAGCTCGGCAGCTCGTATGGCGCACCTGGGAGCCGCATCTGTCCGAGCTCAAGGAAGCTGCGCCCGACGCGAAGTCGGTCCTGCAGGAGTGGGCGCAGGGGCGCCAGCTCCCGTTGCCGAATTACATAGAGGTCTCACGAAAGGGGCCAGACCACGCTCCCCGTTTCACCGCGGAAGTGCATGTGGAAGGCGTCGCGCCGGAACGAGGCGAGGGGACGAACAAGCGTGCGGCCGAGCAGGCGGCGGCACTCGCCATGCTTGTTCGCGAGGGCGTCTGGCAGTCTGCCCCCAATGACTGACACGTCCGACGCCTCTCAGCGCTGCGGCTTCGTCGCCCTGATCGGGGCGCCCAATAGCGGCAAGTCCACGCTGACGAATGCGCTGGTGGGGACGAAAGTGTCCATCGTCACCCATAAGGCCCAGACCACGCGGGGCCCCGTTCGGGGGATCGTGCTCGCTGGGGATGCGCAAGTGATCTTGGTCGACACACCGGGCATCTTTCAGCCCAAGCGCCGGCTCGATCGCGCCATGGCCCAAGCAGCCTGGGACCGGGCGGGCGATGCGGACATTGTGGCTCTTGTCGTGGACGCGGCCCGCGGCTTGGACGATAAACTCGCGCCCATCGTCGAGCAGTTGCCGGAACTGAACCGGCCCGTCATCGCGGTGTTGAACAAAGTCGATCTTGTGAAGAAACCGGAACTACTCAAGCTCACGGCGGAACTCACGGAGCTCAAGGCCTTCAGCGAAATCTTCATGGTCTCGGCGCTAACCGGCGACGGCGTCGACGATTTGAGAGCTCATCTCGTAAGGGCCGTGCCACCAGGCCCATGGCTCTTCCCGGAGGACCAGCTAACTGATGCCTCTCTTCGGCAGACCGCGGCGGAGATCACCCGCGAGAAACTGTTCCTCCGTCTACACGAAGAGTTGCCCTACGCGCTCACGGTCGAGACAACGCAGTGGAAGGCCTTGAAGGACGGTAGCGTGCGCATCGAACAGACCATCTATGTCGAACGCGAAAGCCAACGGCGCATAGTTCTTGGCGCCAAGGGACAGATGATCAAGGAGATTGGCCAGGCTGCCCGCGAAGAGATCGCCGAGATCGCTGGAACGCCGGTTCATCTGTTCCTTTTCGTGAAGGTTCGCGAGCGCTGGGGCGAAGATCCGGAACGTTTCCGGGAAATGGGCCTCGACTATCCCAAGAGCTAGGTGTGCAGAACGCCGACTGCGTGCCTTGGCAATGCCAACGAGAGCTCGTGCTCACGATCGACCCTAAGCCGTGAGTTTCTGTCGCGTGTTTGTCATAAACCCAAGTAACTGTTTGCGCGATTAGCAGGCGGTTTTCATGGGCAGACGCCACGGGCCATCGCGCATGCGTACAACCAACAGATCGAGAGCACTGACATGCAGCACGTATTTCTGAGAGCATTCCTCGCCTTGACAGTCGCGACGAGCGCAACTGTGGCTCTAGCTGCCGACAAGGCGATCGACGAAGCGAAATGCGCCGGGATTTTCTCTGTGAACAGCGATCTTGCCGAAATGGGCAACGGTAGCGGCGGCAAGCCTGCGAGTTATTGGGAGGGTTTGACCGAGAAGGCGACGGCCCTGGCATTCGAAGCGGCCGGGGACGCCAAGACCAAAGAGCAGGTGGAAGCGGAGATTGGCGACATTTCGACCACGATGGGACTGGCCGCCAAGAAAGACGATGCCGAGACGCTCGCACTGCTCAAGCAGCAGACGCCGCGCTGTGTCGAGCTCATCGAAGGTGCCAAGGACACGCCCTGATCCAGCTGCAATTACGACTGCGAGTAAGGCGTAGACCACGCCGCTGATTTGCCACCAATGATGTTGTGATAGCTTACGAGTCGCCGAACGCCGCGCGACCTCGGCAGCACCGTAGTAGGCCAAGCGTAGCGCCTATGTTGGAGCGCCGATGGACTGGAGCGATGAAGGGATTTTCTTGAGTGGCAAGCCGCTCGGTGAGTCCAATCTCATTGCCGAGGTGCTAACGCTTGAACATGGCCGCCATCTCGGGCTTGTGCGCGGTGGACGGTCACGGCGCATACGGCCGACACTCCAGCCCGGCAATCTCATTCGCGTGACGTGGCGCGCCCGGCTTGCCGAACATCTCGGCGGTTACACCGTCGAGCTGATGGAGGCCCATGGGGCGCGTGCCCTTGACGATCCGCGTGCGCTTGCCGCGATTGGTATGATCGGCGAACTCGTCAAGCTGCTGCCGGAACGCGATCCTCACCCCGAACTCTATGCCACCACGCTCCATGTGCTCCGCTCGTTCGGCGAGCCAGACGTCTGGCCCGCGCTCCTCGTCTATTGGGAAGTTCAGCTGCTTCAAGAGCTGGGGTTCGGGCTCGATCTCACGTCTTGCGCCGCGACCGGCACGACGGAAGATCTTGTCTATGTCTCGCCGAAATCCGGACGGGCAGTCTCTCGAGAGGCTGGCGCACCTTACGCGGACAAGATGCTGCCGCTGCCGCAATTCCTAATCGACAGCGCGGCGCCGTTCGCACCCGCCGACATCGTCGCCGGCTTCGAACTCACCGGGTTTTTCCTGGAGCGGGACACTCTCGCGCCCCACGGCTTGAGATTTCCTGACGCCCGAGGACGGCTGCTAGATCTCTTGCGCCGCGAGCCCCATGCCGCTTGAGATCAAGTGGCGCTTGAGGCGACTCACCGGATGCGTTAAGCGCGAAGCATGGGAAAACGCGCGACGCCCCCTGAGCAGGGGCCCATTGAGCCGATCAATCTGAAAGAGGCGCTGGAAGAGCGCTATCTCGCCTACGCTCTGTCGACGATCACGCACCGGGCGCTCCCGGACGTCCGGGACGGGCTGAAGCCGGTCCATCGGCGGCTCCTCTACGCCATGCAGCAACTGCGGCTGCAGCCTCAAGGCGAATTCCGCAAATGCGCGAAGATCGTTGGCGACACGATGGGCAACTTCCACCCACACGGCAACCAGGCGATCTACGACGCGCTGGCGCGACTTGCTCAGGATTTTGCCGTGCGTTATCCGCTGATCGACGGGCAGGGGAACTTCGGCAATATCGATGGCGATAACCCCGCCGCCGATCGTTACACCGAAGCACGGCTGACCGATATCGCCGCGCGGCTCTTGGAAGGCATTGACGAAGACACGGTCGACTTCCGGCCCAACTACGATGGCCGTGAGATGGAGCCGGCGGTGCTCCCGGCCAATTTCCCGAACCTGCTGGCGAATGGCGCCGCCGGCATCGCCGTCGGCATGGCTACGAACATCCCGCCGCATAATGTAGGCGAGCTCTGCGATGCCGCCCTTCATCTCATCAGGTTTCCTAATGCCACGGCGGACAAGCTTGTCTCGTTCGTGCCGGGTCCGGATCTGCCGACCGGGGGCATCATCGTGGAACCGCGTGAGCAAATCGTCGAAGCCTACAAGACGGGCCGGGGATCTTTCCGCTTGCGAGCGCGCTGGGAGAAAGAGGACGCAGGCCGCGGGACCTATCAGATCGTCGTCACCGAGATTCCTTACCAGGTCCCGAAGGCCCGACTGGTCTCGCGCATCGCCGAACTCTTGCAGGCGAAGAAGCTGCCACTGTTGGCAGATGTACGCGATGAGTCGGCGGAGGACGTTCGCCTCGTGCTGGAACCGAAGAGCCGAAGCGTCGATCCCGCGCTTCTCATGGAGTCGCTCTTTAAGTTGACCGAGCTTGAGACGCGCGTCTCGCTAAACATGAACGTGTTGAGCGAGGGCAAGATTCCGAACGTCTTGGGATTGCGCCAGGTCTTGCTCGAGTGGCTGGATCACCGGCAGGAAGTCCTTGTCCGCCGCTCCAACTTCCGGCTCTCGAAGATCGATCATCGGCTGGAGGTCCTCGAAGGATACTTGGTCGTCTACCTTAATCTCGATCGGGTCATTCAGATCGTTCGCGAGGAGGACGAGCCAAAGCCCGTCCTGATGGCGGAGTTCAAGCTCACGGACGTTCAGGCGGAAGCCATTCTCAACATGCGGCTCCGGGCCTTGCGCAAACTCGAAGAGATGGAGATCCGCCGCGAGCATGACGCGCTCACCAAGGAGAGAAAAGAGCTGAAAGCGCTGCTGAAGTCGGAGGACAAGCAGTGGAAGCGCATCGCGGGAGAGATCAAGGAGATCAAGGAGGCCTTCGGTCCGAAGACCGACCTTGGCCGCCGCCGCACCACATTCGACGAGGCGCCCGAGGACGTTGCGGATGTTCTGGCCGAAGCCATGATCGAGAAGGAGCCGATCACCGTCGTCCTGTCCGATAAAGGATGGATACGGACGATCAAGGGTCACAATACGGACCCTTCGAAGCTCTCCTTCAAGGATGGCGACCGGTTGAGCAAGCTCTTGCCGGCGCAAACCACCGACACGTTGCTGCTGTTTGCAACGAATGGGCGCTTTTATTCGCTCGCCGCGGACAAGTTGCCGGGCGGACGTGGCCATGGGGAGCCGTTCCGCCTGATGGTCGATATCGAGGACGCCGGCGATTGCGTCGAGCTTGTCGTGCATGAGCCCGGCCGCAAGCTGCTGGTCGCCTCAACGGCCGGTTACGGCTTTGTGGTGGCCGAGGATGACGTGATCGCGATGACCCGCAAAGGCAAACAGGTCCTGAACGTAAAGGGCGACGACGAAGCAGCCGTTTGCGCGCCCGTATCTGGTGATAGCGTCGCGGTCATCGGCGACAACAGAAAGCTGCTCTTGTTTCCGCTTTCGGAGCTGCCCGAGATGCCGCGCGGCAAGGGCGTGCGCTTGCAGCGCTATCGCGATGGCGGCCTCGCGGACGCCAAGACCTTTTCGAAGAAAGAAGGGCTCATCTATATCGATGCGGCAAAGCGCAGCTTCACCCTTGCCTCGACCGATTTGAGAGACTGGTGGGGTGCACGGGCCGCAGCTGGCCGGCTGCCGCCGCGCGGCTTCCCGAAAGCTGGCAAGTTCGGCGACAAATTCTAGCGTGGTGACGCGCTGAGCTCTGAGCCTCTAACCCAGCCTCTCGACGTGAGCCGCTCCTGAGGCTGGAAGCGCTCCTTGTACCGCATCTTCCGCGACCCCTCGATCCAGTAGCCAAGATAGACATAGGGATAGCCGAGAGTACGGGCGTACTCGACGTGTTCGAGGATCATGTAGGTCCCGAGGCTGCGTTGGGCCCATTCCGGGTTGAAGAAGCTATACACCATCGAAATGCCATCGCTCAGCCGGTCGCAGAGCGCAGCGGCGATTAACGGCGCCTCACCCGTGAGAGGATCGGGCTTCAGTCGGTACTCGGTGATGAAGGTCTCCACGACACTGTCCTCGACCATCAGCGAGAAGTCGAGAACGCTCATCTCGGCCATGCCGCCGTCGCCGTGCCGGGCTTCGATATAGTCGCGAAAGAGGGCGTATTGCTCCGAGCTGGGGGCCGCCGGTTGACGCGAGACGGACAAGTCGTTGTTTGCCCGCGCGATCCGTTTCAGCGACCTTTTGGGCTCGAATTCATTGACGAGCAGCCGCACCGGCACGCACGCGGAGCATGAATCGCAGTACGGCATATAGGCGATGTTCTGGCTGCGCCGGAAGCCGCCCTTTAGCAGGTTGTCGATGAGGAAGCCGGGCTTGTCGCGGGTCAGGTGCGTGAAAAGCTTTCGCTCCATCCGGCCCGCCAGATAGGGGCAAGGCTGGGGGGCGGTTATATAGAACTCCGGAAAGTTGTTCTTGTGTTCTGTCACAGGCACCCGACCGGAAACGAATCCAAGTCCATCCTTGATTAGCTTAAGCGAGGATCGGCGGCGCACGCAATCGGCAGCGTGGCAATGCTGTCAGGGTTCTGGATAACCAGCCAGGGTAAATGTGTCAGACAGCAACCGGCTCGCGTGCCGCTGGCCTGTTGATCACAAGAACCCCCGCCAGGATGTCGTGCAGACAGCGCTTCCGGGAATCAAAAAAGCACCACAGGAGAATCGGGAAGAACAGCGTCAGCGAGAACCAGAACAGCAACGCGTGGAAAGCGGCGATCAGCGGCGTAACCTTGCCGCCATACCACATGGGAACGGCCAGCCCCATCATGCGTTGACCAATGGTCGAGGACTTGGGTCCGCCAATTGTGAACGCGTTATAGGCGAGGGCCACGATGGGGAAAACCATCCCGAACAGCAACCAGCCAAGCCCCAAGGTCAGGACTCCGAGAACCGCTACGAAGACAAATGCGATAACCGTGAGCGCAGCGATGATGACCGCGTCCACGAGGAAGGCCACGCAGCGCTTGCGTATGACAGCGCGGAAGAGCTGCGGCTCCGTCACCGGATTGTAAGCATGCATTTGCTCGGGAAGTGTTGCGGTACTGGGTGTCGTTGGGTCCGGCATCGGGTCTCCAGATTTGTTTACAACTTTCAGTGATATGGGAATTGTCCCCGGACTTGGCAATGTAAACGCTCGGCGGCACTGCCTCGGTTGCCGCAAACCGAGTGACGCCGTAGGATTCATGACGCGCAGATTCGTTCCTCATGCCAGGCAGATGGGAGAGAACAACGCATGCTGAGGATGGTTGTTGCAGTCGCGGTTGCAGGTTTTCTCGCGAGCGTCGGTCAAGGCCTGGCATGCGAAGGCAGCGAAGTCCTATTCGAAGACAAGTTCCAGGATGACGCCGGCGGCTGGTCACAGAAGAAGGCCGTGTCCATTGGCGATGGCGCGCTGGTATTCACACTACCGGCGGACGATATGCAGTCGAATCTCAACGTTATGTTCTCCGTGGAGGACGCCGATGTCTGCGTGGAAGCTGTATGGCCTCATGGCGAAAGCGCGGCCAGCGATAAACCAAAGATCCTCGGTGCGGGACTGCTTTTCTGGGGCGAGAACAACCGCACCTACTACCAGTTCGGGATCCTCAACAATGGCCGCTACTGGATTGCCCGCAAACAAGACGGCGCGTGGGTCGGCACCATCGCGGCGAACATTGACAGTGCCGCGATCAAGACCGCGCCGGGCGCATCGAATACCCTTCGGGTGGATGCGAAGGGCAACAGCCTTGCCTTCTATATCAATGGCACCAAAGTGCGCGAGGTGAGGGGGCAGGCGCCAAAAGGGAGCTGGCGCTTTGGCGTATCCGGCGACAACTTCGACAAGTCGAGCGAAGCAAAAGTGCTCTTCACGAATATGAAGGTCACGGACTAAACGTCGCGCGCAGCGGCTAAAACTCGTCTTTCAAGAGCCGCGCAACTTCCGGCGCGAAATAGCTGAAGACGCCATCGGCGCCCGCGCGCTTAAAGGCGAGCAACGTCTCAAGCACAACCCGCTCCCTATCAAGCCAACCCTGCTCGGCCGCGGCGACCACGGCGGCATACTCGCCCGACGTCTGATAGGCGAAGGTAGGCAGACCGAAGGCCTCTTTCACACGCCAAACAATGTCCAGGTAGGGCAGTCCGGGCTTCACCATGACCATGTCTGCGCCCTCGGCTATGTCGAACGCGACCTCCCGGAGAGCCTCAGCACCATTGGCTGGGTCCATCTGATAGGTCTTCTTGTCGCCGCGTAGCTGCGCGCCCGAACCGACGGCGTCCCGGAACGGCCCGTAAAAGGCCGAGGCGTACTTGGCCGCATAACTCATGATCTGCGTATCGGTGAAGCCATTTGTTTCGAGCGCCGCGCGGATCGCGCCAACGCGGCCGTCCATCATGTCGGACGGGGCAATGACATCGCAGCCGGCTTCGGCCTGAACCAGTGCCTGAGTGACAAGCGCGTCGACAGATCTGTCGTTGTCGACCCGCCCGTCTTCGTCAAGCAAACCATCATGGCCATGGCTCGTATAGGGGTCGAGCGCGACATCGCAGACAATGCCCACTTCCGGCACGGCCTGTTTGATGGCGCGCACCGCACGGCAAACCAAATTTCCAGGGTTGAACGCCTGGCTACCAGCCTCGTCTCGCAAGGACGGGTCCGTATTGGGGAACAGGGCGATCGCTGGAATACCGATCTCGGCGGCGTCCTCGGCAGCCTTAACCGCAAGATCGATGGAAAGCCGCGCGACGCCCGGCATCGCGTCGACTTCCTCACGCGCCCTATCGCCGTCGATGACAAAGATTGGCCAGATGAGGTCATCGGCGGTGAGCTGCATCTCGCGAACAAGACGCCGGGACCAATCAGCGCGCCGATTCCGCCGGAGCCTCGAAGCAGGGAAGCCCTGACCGAGCTCTTTCGGCGTGTCGACGGTGCCGCGCTTTGCACGCTCGGTCCGGAGTGAAACGGTCTTGTCGTCAGGTCGTGGAGGCACGCGTTACAGATCCCTCGATTGACAATTCGGTCTCAACGGGCACTGAAGGGAGAAAGGGTATCATCCAACCCTTAGGTCTCGCTAGAGGCATGGTAACCAAGGTTTTCTCCGCGTTCAGGCTATTGGCAGATGCGGACATAGCGCCGTTTGCGCATATCGAAATGGAAGTGGTCCCGATGGGCTGCATTCGCCTCGGGACCAAGGACGGTCCAGAACATCTTGCAGGCGTCTCCGTGGATCGTCTTCAGAAAGCTCTTGGCTTCGGCGCGGCTAAGGTTGCCCTCTGGTACCGGGCCCTCCGGTTCTTGATCCGCCGGGTCAGGTATTTGTGCTGGGGCCGCGAATACCGGTTTGAAGAAGGGGTGTGTCGCCATTTCCCCGAACTCGTCGGCCTCCTTTGTGAACTCCTGATAATCGAGGTCCTTGTTGAGGACACTCAGCCCAGGCGTTCGGTATGTAGGCGGCGGCAAGGTGGAGTGGTCCCGTAATGGATTGGGCCAAGGCGCCTCCGCTACGCGCGGACGCGTCGGGCGATAGCCATAGGGCCAGTTCCCGAGAATTGGGATCGACTGCCCGGACGCGAGCACAAAGGCCTTGATGTCCAGCGCGTTTGCCAACGCGTGTTCGCTGAGCTTCGTATCGGACCGTCCATATTGGTTACGGCACATGTACGAGGCGGCATTCTTGATCTTAACGACGCTCGTTCCCAGCGCCTCTGCCGTCGGTTGAACTGACGTGCTGAACCATTTGTGCAACGTCGCGGCGATGGTGCAATTGACGGTCGCCGGCGGCGACACAACGATCTTGGGATGCTTGCCGATCGACTTAAGCTTGATCGGCGCCAGCGTACCGCACGGCCCGCGGCGGATCGGACCCAAATGCTCATACTCAAGGGCGAGACCGTCTAGGAGTTTTACGCATTGCTCAAGCGCGGCGACGGCCTTCGGGTTTTTTGCGGCATTGGGGTCTGAGCCACTGCGCACGGGATTGCGGACCGGATGAGGGGCAGGCGCGTCAGCGCTCTGTACTAGGGCCCCAGAAGCGGCCTCCTCAGCCTGCGGTGTCCCTGCCGGATCGGCCGATGGCTCCGGGGGCGTCGCAGCGACGTCCGCTGTTGGCGTTGGAACTTCAGCCGGCGCGGCCACAGGTTCTGGCGATGCGGTTGCAACGTCCGCTGGGCTTGGGTCCGCCGCCGGTGCCTCGGAAACTTCTGCCGGTGCCGCAGGAGGCGCGGGTTTGCGCAGCGGCAGGGTCGGCACGGCCGGCCTGCTCGGTACTGCCCTTCGTTTCGTTTGGGTATCGGGAGGCGTCAAACCGAGCGTGCGGAACGGGTTCTTGAAGGGGCCGAAGCTCTGACCGAAGGCAGGCATGTGGGATGCCGGGATGAGCAACAGGCCCGTAAGACCCGCACCCAGCGCGAGTAAACGCAGCCGACGCTCGCCCCCTCGATGCTTGTCCCCTCCAAGATTCATGCTAGCCCTCGACCAACGTGCCGCGTGCCAGCAGCTTGAGGTTTGTGCCTTGGAATGGTAGCTGCGCTGGACGATCCAACCCTGCACCTCCCGCCACCCCTTTCGAGGACTGACGCGTTTGTCTGAACCGATTGGAATAACATTCGAGGAACACGACCGCGCCGGCGTCGTGACGCTTGACCGGCCCGCAAGGCTCAACGCGCTCACGCGCGAAATGTTCGAGGTCCTGAGCGCCAACTACCGCCGCTGGGAGCCTGCCGCACAGATCTACGGCGTGGTGATGGAGTCTACCCATCCCAAAGTCTTCTGCAGCGGCGGGGACCTGAAAGTCCTGAACCAGTTGAACCATGACGCGGCCGTCGACGAGATACGCAAATTCTACCGTTCTGCTTATACCCATGTTTGGGTCCTGGAGAAATTCATCCGGCCGAACGTCCCGCTCATCAACGGCCTCGCTTTTGGGGGCGGAATTGGAATTTCCCTTTTGGGAACCCATTGCATCGCTGGTGAGGGGTATCGCTTTGCGATGCCTCAGGTCGGCATCGGGTTTCTGCCGGACATTGGCGGAACCTACTTCCTCCCACGCCTTTATGGCTGGGTCGGAACGTATCTGGCCCTGACGGGCGCTGAGATCGGTCCTGCGGATGCACATCGGCTACGCCTCGTAAGTCACTATATTCCATCGGCTTATTTCGGCGTGATCAAGGCCGCGCTCGCGGACAATCATCCGATCGATCGTCTGCTCGATGGATTGCACCGGGACCCAGGCGAAGGCGAGCTTGTCCGCCTAACGCCCGCGATCAACCGCATTTTTTCCGCGCCCACGGTCGAAGAAATCCTGGAACGGCTGGATGCGGAACCTGAAGGCCCTTACGAGGCATGGGCCAAGGAGACCGCAAACACGCTGCGTCAGAAGTCGCCCACGTCGCTTAAGGTCGCGCTTCAGCAGATGCTGCGCGGCAAATCCCTCGAACTGGATGAGGCTCTTAGACTGGAGTTCCGCCTCGCTTCCCACCTCGTGACGATGCCGGACTTCAAAGAGGGCATCAATGCGAAGATCGCTGGCAAAGGCCGGGCGCCTCGTTGGGCGCCAGAAACCGTTGCCGGCGTTGAGGACTCCCACATCGAAAAGCTCTTCGAAACCCCGGTGGACGGTGAACTCGAGCTTAACGAGCCAACGCAGATTTTCTAAGAATCGTTGGAATCAAACGGCGATTCCGCAAACATCAACGTGAATTAAGCTTAGAATTTTATCGACTCTTAAGCGTTCCAATTAAGCGCATCTTAGTCGGGGGGAACCTATACTCGTCGTCAAGTTGGGGATAAACAACAACTAAATGGGGTTGGCGATGAATGTAGCTATGAAAGTGGGGGCTCACGAGAGCGCCGTTGAGGAAAAAGACCTCAAGACTTCTTACATCGGCTCGCTGAAGTTGATTGAACAACTTCATCGGTTGCTTTTGGATGTTGTCAAAGATGAGTTCGAGCGTCTTGGACGCACGGATGTGAATAGTATTCAAGCATTGCTGCTTTACAATATCGGTGATGATGAAGTCACGGCGGGTGAATTGACGGGCCGCGGCTACTACCTCGGCTCCAATGTCTCTTACAATCTCAAGAAGCTCGTTCAGGCGGGTTTCGTGAATCACCAGCGTTCCACTACGGATCGTCGTTCGGTCCGTGTCAGCCTTACGGATAAAGGCCGCGAAGTCTCTGATGTCGTCAACCGGTTGTTCGAGCGGCAGCTTGGCTCGCTGGAGCAGGTCGGCGGCGTCGCTCAGGACGATCTCGATAGCCTGAACAAGTCCATGTTCCGCCTGCAGCGGTTTTGGTCAGATCAGATCCGCTATCAGCTCTAAGCGAACGTCGGAGCGCAAGGTAAAGCTTGCCCGAGAGCCTCTTGGCTCTCGGGGGCTTCTGCTTTGGCCTCTGGATGAGCTTGGGCTGGATGGTCTTGGGCGCACCCAAATTCGCCAAATTTTTCCGTCACCTTTCCCTAACGAAACGATCTCTGCGCTTTGCGGCGCGGTATTCGGGGGACCAATTCAAGCCTTATCGGCGACAGATTGATCCGGCTGACCAAGGCAGGGGGCACCCTGCGGTGGTTAAAGGTTTGTAAGGGTCCGCCTGGATTCAATGGCGCCCGAAACGGGTAGAGCTACGGCAGCAATCCGCTTATAATTAAGCGAAATTAGTTGCCGCAGGTGACGGGAGCGGCGCATGCCCAAACTGAATGCTGGCTTGCGATACGGGCCACGCCTGACGATCGGTGGACTCGCGGTGGCGCTGCTGTGCGTCAGCGTGCAGCCGCTGAATGCTGGCCCGTTCAATATGTTCAAGTCTCGCGACAACCAGGGCCAGGCGACAACGCAGGGCAGCACAGGTGGCAATGGCGGGCTTTTTGGTGGCCTTTTCAATGGCGGTTCACGCAGCCAGCAGCCCCAGGGTGAGGTAACGCGCTCGGAATTGCCCACGGGCGATCCTGAAGTCGCGATGATCCTTAATCCTGGCTTGGGAACACCGACCCTGGCCAAAGGCAATGTCGCCGCAACCCGCTCGGCCATTCAGCAGTACAAGGCGATTGTCGCACAAGGTGGCTGGCCCATGGTTCAGCCCGTGGCCATGAAGCCGGGACGGCGTGGCAACAACATTCAAACGCTCCAGCGCCGGCTGCAGATCAGCGGCGACCTGATGCCGGGTTACACCCCTGGCCGATATGACAACGCGACTGTCGCCGCCGTGAAGCGCTTCCAGTACCGGCATGGCCTACCAGCAACGGGCGTAGTGGACTCAAAGGCAACCGTTGCCGCACTCAATGTTCCGGCCAGCACGCGGCTCGCGCAGTTGCAAGCGAGCCTTAAGCGTCTCCAGCGCCGCGCCGGCAAGACGACAAACCGCTACATTCAAGTGAATGTACCCGCCGCGCAGGTGGAAGCCGTCCGGGGTGGGCGGGTCGAGCTACGGAACACCGCGGTCGTCGGCAAGGTTCAGCACCCAACGCCGGAACTGTCGAGCAAAGTCTCGCAAGTGAAGATCAACCCGTACTGGCATGTGCCGAGAAGCATCATCAAATCCGATATCATCCCCAAGGGCCGGCAGTTCTCAAGCCGCGGCCAAGACATGCTTGCTGCCTATCGGATGGAGGCAATCGATCGCAACGGCAACATTGTCGACCCGCGCACGATCGACTGGTACGGCAACGCTGTGAACACGTATCGCTTCCGTCAGAAGCCTTGGGAGGAAAACTCTCTCGGCTACATCAAGATCGATTTCCCAAACAAGGACGCAGTGTACATTCATGACACCCCGCTCAAGAGCTTGTTCGGCAAGGCCGTGCGGTTCGAGAGTCACGGCTGTGTTCGCACCCACAATGTCGACCGTCTCGCGGCGTGGATTCTCGACAACAACCCATCCTGGAACCTGTCGCGGATCCAGTCCCTGCGGCACACACAGGTGCAGGAGTATGTCCGCGCCACGCAAACGATCGGGGTTTACTTTACATATATCAGCGGTTGGGGAACGCCGGACGGGATGGTTCATTTCCGCCCCGACATCTACAACCTCGATAGCCCACGCGGGACCTACGCCTCAAACTACTAGGCGGGTCGTTTCGTCAACATTCGCAGTGTCCATGGGCGCGCCCGCGAACTCGGTCTGGGTTCGCGCCTTGGCGCGCTATCGACCATTCGCGCCTCGCTGGGCATTGTTTTCGGCTTCTACAGTCTTGGCATGAGCCCTGCCGCAGCTGTCGGCACAGGCTGACCGCCACCCGTATTTCATTCGCTAATCGGCGGAAAACGACTAGTTTTCCATTCCTCACAGATTATTCTGAAGGGGTGAGCTCTACCGTTGGGCTGTTGCTAGCGTCGCTGAGCGACATGTGGTAGAGCGGGCGAAATCAGCCTGATCTCGTGGGACTGAGGTCCACTCATCCGCGGGTGCTTTCGGGCCCATAACAAGTTTAAGCTCAAGGAGCAGTCGGAGATGTTGCAGAAAACGGCCAAAGATTTCTTTAATGAACATTTGAAGGACAGCGACCCCGACGTTTGGGGCGCGATCGAGCGTGAAGGCCAGCGGCAGCAAGACGAGATCGAGCTGATCGCGTCTGAGAACATTGTATCGCAGGCTGTGATCGATGCCGTCGGCACGCTCCTGACCAACAAATACGCCGAAGGCTATCCGGGGCGCCGCTACTACGGCGGGTGTCAGTACGTGGACGAGGTGGAGACCATCGCCATCGACCGCGCCAAGCAGCTTTTCAATTGCGAGTACGCGAACGTGCAGCCGCATTCCGGCTCGCAGGCCAACCAGTCGGTCATGCTGGCTCTTATCAAACCCGGCGATACCATCTTGGGCATGAGCCTGGCCGCGGGCGGCCACTTGACCCATGGCGCGCCGCCAAACCAATCAGGCAAGTGGTTCAACGCCGTCCAATACGGCGTGACGAAGGACACCAACCTTATCGACTATGATGAGGTCGAACGCCTGGCCAATGAGCACAAGCCGAA
Organism: Methyloceanibacter sp.; assembly: GCA_030064755.1. Lineage (GTDB taxonomy): Bacteria > Pseudomonadota > Alphaproteobacteria > Rhizobiales > Methyloligellaceae > Methyloceanibacter. The sequence continues at coordinate 54,144 of JASJEH010000004.1, forward strand.
GCTCATCATCGCTGGCGGCTCAGCCTATCCGCGCCATATCGACTTTAAGCGCTTCCGCGAAATCGCCGATGCGGTCGGCGCCTATCTCCACGTTGACATGGCACACTTCGCCGGCCTCGTCGCGGCAGGTCTGCATCCAAGCCCGCTTCCCTATGCGGACATTTGCACCACCACGACGCATAAGACATTGCGGGGACCGCGCTCCGGCCTCGTGGTGTCGAACAACACGGACATCGGCAAGAAGATCAATTCTGCTGTGTTCCCAGGTCTGCAGGGCGGTCCTTTAATGCACGTGATCGCAGGGAAGGCGGTTGCCTTTGGCGAGGCTCTGCAACCCTCATTCAAGGACTATATCAAGCAGGTCGTGGATAACTGCCGGGCATTGGGTCAAACGCTTGTCGACGGCGGGTTGGCGCTTGTGTCTGGTGGCACGGACACGCATTTGATCCTTGTTGATCTGCGTCCCAAGGGGCTGACCGGCAAGGCGGCTGAGGAAGCACTGGGCCGTGCCTTCATCACCTGCAACAAGAATGGTGTGCCCTTCGATCCTGAAAAGCCGATGATCACGTCGGGCATTCGCCTCGGCTCGCCTGCGGGTACCACTCGCGGTTTCGGCGTCGGCGAGTTCCAGCAGGTGGGCAGCATGATCCTTGAAGTGCTCGACGGTCTCGTCGCCAATGGCGAAGAGGGCAACGGCGACGTCGAGGCGAAGGTGAAGCAGCAGGCCATCGAACTCTGCGGGCGCTTTCCGATCTACAAGGTCTAAGCGCCTAACGGCTTGGTGTTGACGAAGAGGAGGGCGGTCGCCCATGCGGTGCCCTTATTGCGGCAGCACCAATACGCAAGTTAAGGACTCGCGCCCTAGCGAGGACCATACGACGATACGGCGCCGCCGCGTCTGCGCGGACTGCGGCGGCCGCTTTACCACCTTCGAACGTGTTCAGCTCCGCGAACTGACAGTGATCAAGCGGAGCGGGCGCCGCATCCCCTTTGATCGAGACAAGCTTATGCGGTCCGTCCAGATCGCCCTACGCAAGCGGCCGGTCGATCCCGAGCGCACCGAGCGCATGGTCAGCGGCATCGTGCGTAGACTGGAGAATATGGGCGAGAGCGACATCCATTCGGAACAGATTGGCCATCTGGTGATGGAAGCGCTCAAGGGACTGGACGATGTCGCCTATGTTCGCTTCGCCTCGGTCTACAAGAACTTCCGCGAGGCCAAGGATTTTGAGGCGCTTCTCGGCGAACTGGCCGGTACCGAAGACGAAGATGTCGATATGGACGCCGTCAAGCCCAACGCCCTCGACGACTAAGCAAGCCGCGCTTCCAGGAACCTCTCATGAACCCGCGCGACGCGCATTACATGTCCCAAGCTGTCCGGATCGCCCGTCGGGGGCTGGGGCAGGTTTGGCCAAATCCGGCTGTCGGCGCGATCGCGGTCGACCCCTCCGGCGAGATTGTCGGCCGGGGATGGACGGCGCCGGGCGGGCGGCCGCACGCCGAAGCGATTGCCTTGGACCAGGCAGGACACCGCGCTGAAGGCAGCACGCTCTACGTGACGCTCGAGCCCTGCGCGCATGAAGGCGGGCGCGGTGCGCCATGCTCGGGTGTCATTGTCGCAGCAAAGGTAAAACGCGTGGTCATCGGCATACGCGACCCCGACCCCCGGACAGCGGGACGTGGTATCGAAAGACTGACAAACGCAGGGATCGAGGTGACAGAGGGTGTCCTCGCGGGGGAGGCGGCCTCCGTCACGCTGGGACATCTTATGCGGGTCACGGAAGGCCGGCCCGCGGTGACACTCAAACTGGCAATGGGATCCGACGGGCGTATTCCCCAAGGCGACGGTAAGCCCGTCTGGACTACAGGGCCCCAAGCCCGGTCCCATGGCCATCTCCTTCGAGCGATGAACGACGCCATTTTGGTTGGGCGCGGGACCATCGCCGCCGATGACCCATCTCTGACCTGCCGCCTTCCAGGCATGTCGTGCCGCTCGCCCGTGCGCGTGGTTATGGACCGGCATTTGCGCACACGACCTACAGCAAGGTTGTTTGAGGACCAGATGATACCGGTTTGGCTGCTGTGCGCTGCCGGCGAACCGCAGCCCAATGCGGACCCGCTTCATGACAGTGGTGCGGAGATCGTTCCCGTGCCGATCGACGAGCTTGGTATGATCGACCCGCGGCACGCATTGGAGACTCTCGCGCACAGAGGAATCACCCGCGTTCTGATTGAAGGCGGACCGTCCGTGGCCGAAACCTTCGTCGATGCCGACCTCGTTGATGAGGCCGTGATCTATCAGGGACCGAACCCGGTTGGCGAGGCTGGGCTGACGCCATTCGGAGGCGAAGGACTTGATCGCTTTGCGGGAAACGGCCATTTCAAACGTATTGCCGCACGAAACATCGGCCCGGACCGGATGACGCGGTGGCGCAGGATAAGATCATGTTCACTGGCATTGTCAGCGGCCTAGGCACGCTCGTCGCACGTAAGGGCGGCTCATTCACCATCCAAACGCCCTACAAGCGGAAAAGCCTCGATCTAGGCGCCTCGATTGCCTTCGACGGATGCTGTTTGACGCTTACGAGAATTGAGAAGGGCAAGAGCGGCGGCGCTGCCGTCACCGTCGATGTCTCTAACGAGACCATGAGCCACACAACGATGGGCACGTGGGAGCCGGGACGCATGATCAATCTCGAACGCGCCTTGGCGCTCGGGGAGGAGTTGGGGGGTCATATCGTCACGGGACACGTTGACGGGGTCGCGAAAGTCGTCTCGCGCTTTCCCGATGGCGACAGCATGCGTATCCTCCTGGAAGTGCCTGGCGAATTCGCGAAATTCGTCGCATCGAAAGGCTCGATCGCCCTGAACGGCGTCTCATTGACGGTCAACGAAGTGGAAGGCGCGCGCTTCGACGTCAACATCATTCCGTTTACCCTGAAGCATACGAGTTGGGGCGACCGGCAGCCCGGTGATCTGGTAAACCTTGAAGTGGATTTGCTCGCGCGTTACGTGGCGCGGCTCGCGCAAGCAGAAGGACTACAGTCGTGACGGCGTTAACTGCGGCGGAGACAACGGAGCTGAATCGGCTTCTGTCGCCCATCGAAGAAGTGATCGAGGACGCCCGGAACGGCAAGATGTTCATTCTTGTCGACGCAGAGGACCGCGAGAATGAAGGCGACCTCGTGATTCCTGCTCAAATGGCTACGCCCGACGCGATCAACTTTATGGCTAAGCATGGCCGCGGGCTCATCTGTCTGTCCATTGCTGCCGAACGTGCAAAGCAGCTTCGGCTAGAGCTCATGTCTCAATCGAATCGCTCCCGGCATTCGACGGCCTTCACGGTCTCCATCGAAGCACGAGAAGGCGTCTCGACGGGTATCTCGGCCCACGACCGTGCTCACACAATCTCGGTGGCAATCGATCCGACCAAGGATCATCGCGATATCGTCACGCCCGGCCATGTGTTTCCGCTTCTGGCAAAAGAGGGCGGCGTGCTCGTCCGCGCAGGACACACGGAGGCGGCCGTCGATATCTCCAGGCTGGCTGGTCTGAACCCAGCGGGTGTGATCTGCGAGATCATGAATGACGATGGCACCATGGCGCGCCTGCCGGACCTCGTATCTTTTGCCGAGCACCATGGGTTAAAGATCGCGACTATCGCCGACTTGATTGCGTACCGACTTCGCTACGATCATCTCGTTCGTCTCGTTGCGGACACAACGATCGAAGGACCTCGAGGCGGACCCTTCCAAGCGAAGGTCTATGCGACGACCGTTGATCCCGTTGAACATGTCGCCTTGGTCAAAGGGGACATCGCCTCTGGCGGCCCCGTTCTTGTGCGCGTCCATGCGGTGAACACGCTTGGAGATATGCTCACGCCGGGTTGCGACAATTGCGTCCGGAAAGCCATGGACATAATAGAGCGGGAAGGGCGAGGCGTTGTGGTCTTGATCCGGGAATCCCGGCCGGACGCGGTGTCGGCCAGCCTCAACAAAGGAACGCGTGGCAACAGTCAGTCGCGGCTCATGGACTACGGAATCGGGGCGCAGATCCTTTTGGACCTTGGCGTTCGTGAAATGGTTCTGCTATCGAACTCGCCCGCGCGAAAAATTGTCGGCCTAGAAGGCTATGGATTGACGGTCGCTGGTCAGCGCGGCCTGGAGTAAGCACGATGAGCCGCAAAGGCCCTAATTCCGTTCTCATTATCTCGGCGCGCTTCTACGAAGACATCGCCGACGAGCTTACGCGCGGCGCTTCCGAAGAGCTTCGAGGCAATGACGTCGAGTTCGAGGAAATCTCTGTGCCGGGATCACTTGAGATTCCACTTGCCCTCAGTCTTGCGCTTGCAAACGGGTTTGTCGGGCGCGCGGGACGACACCGGGCGTGTATTGCTCTTGGGTGCGTCATTCGCGGACAGACAAGCCATTTCGATATTGTGGCGCGCGAGTCGGCTACTGGCCTTAGCCAACTTGCTGTTCAGCATGGCGTGCCGATCGGCTCCGGCATCATCACCTGCGAGACTATGGAACAAGCTTGGGAACGCGCCAGTGTCGACGGTCGAAACAAGGGTGGCGACGCAGCCCGGGCCTGCCTCACTTTGATGCGCCTCGAAGAGCAATTTTCGTTAGCGAGCCGGCGCTAGTAACGATGGCATCAAAGACAAAGACCACGGACCGCGCCAACGCCAGAAGCGCGGCGCGTCTGGCTGCCGTTCAGGCGCTCTACCAGATGGATATGACCGGTATCGACCTCACCGACGTCGTGGCCGAATTCCAGATGCACCGCCTCGGACAGGAGTTGGAGGGAGACCACTACCACGCGGCCGAAGGTGAGTTCTTCCACGACTTGGTCGATGGCGTTGTCCGAGAACAGCGGCAGCTCGACCCCATGCTCGACCAGCAACTGGCCGAGGGCTGGCGGCTCAATCGCGTCGATTCCATACTGCGGGCATTGCTTCGCTCCGCCGCTTTCGAGCTCTATATCCGCGATGATGTGCCGGCGCGGGTTGTGATCAACGAGTATGTCGACATCGCCCACGCCTTCTTCAGCGGCGAAGAACCCAAGGTCGTGAATGGCGTGCTGGATAGGCTGGCGCGCAAGGTGCGATCCGCGGAGTTTGATCGCGCGACCATAGGTGAGGGTTGAGGCGAGGGCGTAGCACGAAAAAGGAGTTTCGCCATGGCGCTAGCGGGAGAGTTTGACATTATCGCTCGCATCTTTGCACCGCTGGCGAGAGATTCGGGCGCACTCGAACTAAAAGACGACGCCGCTGTTCTGACCGTCACCGACGACCATCAGATTGTCGTGACGTGCGACGCGCTCGTTAGTGGCGTGCACTTTCTGAAAGACGATCCCCCCAATTCGATCGGCTACAAAGCCCTGGCAGTCAACCTGTCGGATCTGACGGCGAAAGGGGCTTACGGCTATGTCTATACGCTCTCGCTCGCCCTCCCGCCGGAGACCACAATGGAATGGTTGGAGGCGTTCGCGGACGGGCTTGCTGAGGTGCAGGACCTTACGGGCATTTCGCTGATCGGCGGCGATACCACGGCCACCTCCGGACCTCTGACGATCACGATCTCGGCGCTCGGCCTCGTTCAGCACGAGGCCGCAATCACTCGGCTTGGCGCGAAGGCCGGTGATCGACTCTATGTAGGCGGCCCGATAGGAGACGCTTATCTCGGCTTAAGGCTTCTTCAGGCACCGGCGTTGGCTCAAGACTGGGGCCTATCGGAAGAAGACGTAGACTATCTGATCGATCGGTACCGAAGGCCGCCCATCGCGACGAGTGCGGCTCTGATCGTCAGAAACTTCGCGAAAGCCGCGATTGACGTGTCGGACGGCCTTGCCGCCGATGTCGAGAAACTCTGCAACGTTTCCCATGTTGGCGCCGTAATCGAGACGACCAGGATCCCGTTTTCCCCGGCTGCGCGGAAGGTACTCAACGAAAATCCGGAGCTCTTGGCTGAGCTGATTACGGCAGGGGACGACTATGTTCCAGTCATTGCCGTTTCCGAGAATTCGGCGGGTTTATTCGAATCGGAAGCCGAAGACCATGGAGTTAGTTTCACCCAGTTGGGCACGGTAGCGCCCCCCGACCAGATTCGCGTCCTGGGTGTGAACGGCCGCGAGATGCCGCTGAAAAACAAGGGATTTACCCACTTCTCGTAACCGTCCGTCCCTCTCTACATCCTTCGTAGTAAGTGGCTCTAGGTCTGTTGCGTCGATGACGCAATTTTGGCATTTTCCGCCCCGGCTAAGTCCACTCTAGGGGGAAACAAGCGGCGGACACTAGCCATGTCATTCCAGCAGCCGCGGCTCATCCTAAACCCAACAAATCCAATAAACAGGAACAGTCTGCTATGACATGGGTTCTCTATCTCATTATTGCCTGTGGCGCGCTCTCGATCGCCTATGGAGTTGTCACCAGGAAAGCGATCCTGGCGGCTGACACCGGCACGCCGAAGATGCAGGAAATCGCCGCAGCTATTCAAGAAGGTGCGCAGGCCTATCTCTCCCGCCAATACCAAGCCATCGGCTTGGTGGGCGTCGTCATCTTTGTTGTTCTTTTCTTCCTGCTCGGCATCCTGCCAGCCATCGGCTTCGCGCTCGGCGCCATTCTGTCCGGTGTCGCCGGCTATATCGGCATGAACGTCTCGGTCCGCGCCAATGTCCGCACCGCGCAGGCAGCCACAAAGAGCCTTGCAGACGGGCTGAGCCTGGCCTTCAGGTCAGGGGCCATCACGGGGCTTCTAGTCGCCGGTTTAGCGCTTCTGGGCGTCGCGCTCTATTACTGGGTGCTAACGGTAATCCTCGGTTATGACGCGTCGTCTCGTGTGGTGATTGATGCGCTCGTGGCCCTTGGCTTCGGGGCTTCGCTGATCTCCATCTTCGCCCGCTTAGGCGGCGGTATCTTCACCAAGGGCGCCGATGTGGGCGGAGACCTTGTGGGCAAGGTCGAGGCGGGTATCCCGGAAGACGATCCGCGGAACCCGGCGACCATCGCGGACAATGTGGGCGACAACGTCGGCGACTGCGCTGGCATGGCCGCCGATCTGTTCGAGACCTATGTGGTGACGGTCGTCGCCACGATGGTGCTGGCCTCCATATACTTCACTGGCAACCTAACCGAGCCGATGATGCTCTATCCGCTGGCCATCGGCGCCACATGCGTCATTACGTCGATTATCGGCACCTACTTTGTCCGCCTTGGCGCTAGCCAATCCATCATGGGTGCGCTGTACAAGGGTGTGATCGTGACGGGCATTTTGTCCCTGATCGCCCTATGGCCCGTGACGCACTTCATGATCGGCATGGACACGAAAGTGAGCTTCGGCGATGTGAGCTTCACGGGGATGTCTCTGTACCTATGCGGTGTGGTCGGACTTGTTGTGACGGCACTGATTGTCGTCATCACCGAGTACTACACGTCCACGAAGTTCCGTCCCGTCCATGAGATCGCGAAAGCGTCGGTCACCGGACACGGCACGAACGTCATTCAGGGTCTTGCTGTTTCCCTTGAGTCGACAGCGCTGCCCGCGCTCGTGATCATGGCCGGCATCATCGTCACGTTTAACCTCGCGGGCCTGTTTGGCATCGCCATCGCGGTCACCACAATGCTCGCGTTGGCCGGCATGGTGGTCGCGCTCGACGCGTTCGGTCCCGTGACGGACAACGCCGGTGGCATCGCCGAAATGGCGGGACTGCCGGAAAACGTACGCGAAACGACGGACGCACTGGATGCCGTGGGCAACACGACGAAGGCGGTGACTAAAGG
>JASJEH010000090.1 GCA_030064755.1 Methyloceanibacter sp.
ACTCCGGCGCATCTTGAACAATCGGGTCGCCCCATCGCAGAAGGTACTGGGTGTCGTACCCCTCGGCCGCATGGTGGGTGTGGTCGACTCCAGCCTCCACCTCCTTGAAAGAGAACCCCTTGGGCACAAATGTCTCGGGGTCGGTCTCGGGCGCCTCTTCCACGCTACACCCTGCCAACCCCGCGGTTCCAAAGAGTGCAGCGACGGCACTCACCCCGAGCGCACCCTTCATGATGTCACGGCGATGATAGCGGCGGGCAATCACGTCGCCGATGGTTTCGCCCTTCGGGTCCCGGCGGGTGACGGAGCGTCTTGTGCGATGACGGGAGTCGGACAAAGCTAGGTCTCCAAGCGATGCGGCCTAAGCCGAGACAGCTTGCACGGTTCTCGTGTCAGTTTTGTCATTCATTGCATTCAGATAATGGCGGCGCGGACTTTTGCCGAGACCCATTCAGAAATCACGACGGTCGCCAGAATTACAATGAAGATGACAGTGACTTCGGCCCAGGCGAGGCGTGCAAGTGAGGATTGAAGCTGCAGTCCGATGCCGCCTGCGCCGACCAACCCAAGGATCGTGGACTCGCGGATATTGATGTCCCAGCGGAACACGGAGATACCGGCAAAGGCCGGGGCGATCTGAGGCCAGACCGCATAGTCCATGATTTGCCAGCGTGAGGCGCCTGTCGCGCGTACAGCCTCGACCTGCGCCTCGTCTATTTCCTCAATGGCCTCATAGAGCAGCTTGCCGATAAACCCGATCGACCGTAGGGCGATGGCGATAATGCCCGCGAGTAGCCCCGGTCCGATGATCGCCACAAGCAACAAGGCCCAGATCAGCGAATTGATGGATCGTGTCGCAACGATAATCAGAAGCGCTACCGGGCGGAGTATCGCGACACTTGGCGTCGTGTTTCGTGCGGCGAGGAAGGCGATAGGCGTCGCCAGTACAATGCCAAGCGCTGTGCCGAGCGTGGCGATATTGAGCGTGTCCCATAGCGGAACCCAGAGACTATCGAGATAGGACCAGCGGGGCGGCCAGGCGCGCGACAAAAGATCCGCTGCTTGTCGTGGCGCATCCTCCACGAAAAGCCAGATCGTGTTCTTGTTCATGACCTGCCAAGAAAGAACGAACAGAACGCCCAGGGCGAACCAGCCGCACCAGATGGCCCATTGGGCAAGGGGCGTGCGCCGCCGCCAGACAACGCGGCCATCGAGCGCGGTCACCGGCATCACTGCACCCACTTTCGCAAATGGCTGGACGCGTACTCGGCCACAAGTACGACGGCGATGATCATGATCAGGATCGCGCCCGCCGTGTCATAGTCGTAACGCGACATCGCGGTGTTGAGCGTCGCGCCGATACCGCCAGCGCCGACAATCCCGATCACGGCGCTCTCGCGGAAATTGATATCGAGCCGGTAGAGGGACAAGCCGATCAGACGCGGCATGACTTGCGGCTGAATCCCATAGTTGACGACCTGCCACCAGCTTGCGCCGGTGGCCCGTATCGCCTCCGCTTGCGCTTCCTGGATGTCCTCAATGTCTTCGGCCAAGAGTTTCGCCATGAAGCCGATCGTCGCGAACGACAAAGTAAGGAAACCGGCAAACGGGCCGAAGCCAAACATCGCCACAAATAGAATGGCGATAATGATCTCCTGGAATGCGCGCGAGACGGCGATGATGGAGCGGCACACGGCGTAGACGGGGAGGGGGGCCACGTTGCGCGCCGCGCCAAGGCCAATGGGTATGGAGATGAGGCAGCCGACGACGGTCGAGGTCACCGTCATGGTCAGGCTTTCCTCCATGCCCTGCCAGATATCGCGCGACCGGGTGGTGAAGTCGGGTGCGAAGAACCCTTCGAGGACGCGCCAACCGTTGCTGAGCCCATCGAGGACACGCAGCCAATTGACGTCGAGCGTGGAGACTGCGGCGATCAGATACAGCGCAACCCCAAGATACAGGCCCCAGCGCAGCCAGGGATTGCCAATGAGCGGTGGCCGGGTCCAGCGCGTGGAGGCGGCAGGCGTACTCAACGGAGCCCTGCCATGCGTTCTTCGTGGGCGTGCCGGTCCTCGGCGCTCTCTTCGGGCCGAACCTCGTGCTCAGGATGGATCTGCGTCCAGTCTTCCTCGCCATAGATTTCCGTCAGTACCGCCTTGTCCAACTCGGCCGGGGGTCCGTCAAACACGATCTCGCCCGCGCGCAGGCCGATGATGCGGTCCGCAAACATTTTCGCGAGCGGTACGTCGTGCATGCTGATGATCGCTGGCAAATCCCTTTCGCGGCAGACCTCGCAGACAAGGCGCATGATCTGGCGTGCGGTCTTTGGGTCGAGCGACGCGGTCGGCTCATCCACCAGGAGCAGCGCGGGGTCTTGTTCTAGAGCCCGGGCGATGCCGACGCGCTGCCGCTGGCCGCCCGATAGATCGCTCGCGCGCTTGCCAACATGCTCGGAGAGCCCCACACGCTCGAGAAGGGCGAACGCCTTGTCTACGTCACTTTGCGGAAACCGGCGAAAAAACGAACGCCAGAACGGCACGTATCCGAGACGGCCTGACAGGACGTTCTCCATCACGGTCAGCCGCTCCACAAGCGCGTATTCCTGGAAGATCATGCCCATGAGCCGCCGGGCCCGACGAAGACCACGGCCACCGAGGCGCGTGATGTCGGTGTCGTCTAGCTCAACGCGGCCCTTTGTCGGTGTCACGAGCCGGTTGATGCAGCGGATCAGTGTGGACTTGCCTGACCCGGAGGGTCCGATCAGCGCCACCACCTGGCCGGCCGGCACGTCGAAGGTGACACCGCGTAGGGCATCTTCACCGCCTTTGTATCGCTTTGAGAGTGAGGAAACGCGCAGCATGTCCTGTCCGGGCGACGCCAACCGGGATCTAGCCATGGAAGGCTCTGGGTCGCGGGCATCGTAAGAGAAAGCTGCGGGCCGCGCAAAGACACCCCGAGACCTCGCCAAGACGGCCCTAGTTGCAAGAATACGTGACGCCGTTCGCCTCGTCGATCTGGCGCACGACCGCCCAATCGTCCTTGAAGGTGATCGGAACAAACTTGGTGTCGCCGGACTTGGAGAACTCTTCCAGCAGCTTGGTGCCTTCCCAATCAAAGCTAAAGAAGGCTTCCTTGATTTTGTCTTGGAGTTCCGGCTTGAGGTTGTGCGCCACGCCGAAACTCGTCGTTGGAAAAGTCTGTGACGTGTAGATGACCTTGAGCTGGTCATCCCTGACCACATCCCGGTCGATCATGCGAGCCTTGACGGAGTTCGCTGTAGCAGCAGCGTCGTAGTCCTTGTTGGCGACGCCCAATATCGAATTGTCGTGGGCACCGGAAAAGCGCGCGGTGAAATCTCTATCACGCTCAAGGTCGAATTCGGACTTTAGCAACGCGGAGGGCGCCTTGAACCCCGAGTTGGATGTCTCCGATGTGAAGGCGACCACACGGCCCTTGAGATCTTCGGGCTTCTCGATGCCTGAGCCGGGATAGGTGAGGATCTCCATCTCATAGCCAAAGCTGCCGTCGTCACTTGCCATCATGGTGAACGGACGGTAACCGGCGCAAGCCACGGCCAAAGGGTTGGACCCGGTATTGACGCCAGCGACATGCAACCGGCCAGCGCGCATCGCCTCAATCTGCGCCGCGTTGGATTGAACGGGAAAGAACTGCACCGGTTTGCCTGTAACCTCAGACAAATGATCAAGAAACTCCTTCCACACATCCACGTAGACGGCAGGGTCCTCGACTGGCGTGTAGGCAAATATGAGTGTCGATGGGTCGACCTGTTCGGCGGGATCGGTCGGAATGTCGGCAATGAGGTCGCCGTCATTGTCCTGGTAGCGACTATCCAGTTGGAAAACCGCATGCGCTGGAAAGCTAACTGAAACCAGAAAGGCCATCAGCAGAACAATGCGTGTCGTCATCGATAGAGTTCCTTGTCTTTCCCGTACTGCGGTGACGAGCCCTATCGGTTCTGTCGAGGACAGGCGCAGAACACTAGGCACGTCATATCTATGCGGACTATTTTGTTGAGGCTAGTGGGGCTGCATTACAGATTTGCGAAGCGTGCTCGTAGCTTACCCGTCAGGCCGGCCCGCATGGCGCAAACCCAGTTAACCCCGGCTTAAGCGTATCGCTTTCCCGTTTCTTTACCCGCGGGTCGCTAAAATTCAACTCGAATTTGAAGGGACCTTAAGCGCCATGTTGATGCGCAACACAGTAATCGCCGGGGTAGTCGCCGTAGCGATCTACGGCGCCATGCATCTTGGTTCGAACAGTGCGGGAATGATGCTGGTTGATTCAGGGCATAGTGGCCTCGCTGCCAACACGCCGGTTTGGGTCCTGGCAACGATTGTAGCGGCCGCGATTTACTCGTTCTGCCGCGAGACCACCGTCAGTGTACCGCCGGCCTTAGAAGCTTGGGCAAGTGATAGCAAGACATGGCTGTTCGCGGGGTCTGCGCTTTTGGTTCTTGCGGCATGCGCGCTGGCATAGTCGCGACGCTGAGAATGTTTGGAACAGTTTGGGGGAGCCTGGTACGAACCGATTGGTTTTCGCATCCGACGGGGGTATGCGGATAAAAAGGGCCAGAGGTTCGACAAGGCCGGGCGAGAGAAGGGGGCGACCGCATTTTGCGGCCGCCCCCGTTCTCGTTCTGAACGCCTTACCCGCGCTTACGGCTAGACGCTGTAGTACATATCGAATTCGACCGGATGCGGCATCATCTCGAAGCGCTCGACCTCTTCCATCTTGAGCTCGAGATACGCATCGATCGCATCGTCAGTGAATACGTTGCCCTTCTTGAGGAAGGCACGATCCGCGTCCAGCGACTCGCAAGCCTCACGCAGTGAGCCGCTGACTGTCGGAACCGCCTCAAGCTCTTCCGGCGGAAGGTCGTAGAGGTTCTTGTCGATGGCCGAACCTGGATCGAGCTTGTTCTCGATGCCGTCGAGACCAGCCATGAGCATAGCCGAGAAGGCTAGATAAGGATTGGCGGTCGGATCGGGGAAGCGGACCTCGACGCGCTTCGACTTTGGACCCGTGCCAAGCGGTATACGGCACGATGCCGAACGGTTCCGCGAGGAATATGCCAGCAGCACCGGCGCCTCGTAACCCGGAACCAGGCGCTTGTAAGAGTTGGTGCTCGGATTGGTATAAGCGTTGAGCGCCTTAGCGTGCTTCAGGATGCCTGCGATGTAGTGCAGCGCCGTGTCTGACAAGTCGGCATACTTGTCGCCCGCAAAGGTGGGTCCGCCGTCTTTCCAGATCGACTGATGGACATGCATGCCAGAGCCGTTGTCGCCGAAGACGGGCTTGGGCATGAACGTGGCGGTCTTGCCGTAGACGTGAGCCACGTTGTGGATCACATACTTGTAGACCTGCAGGGCATCACCAGTCTGGACAATCGGTCCGAACCTGATGCCGAGCTCGTGTTGCGCAGCGCCCACTTCATGATGGTGCTTTTCCGTCGTGACGCCCATCTCGGCCATCACTGACAGCATTTCCGAACGCAGGTCCTGCGCGGAGTCTACCGGTGGAACGGGGAAGTAGCCGCCCTTCATACGGGGACGGTGACCAAGATTGCCCATCTCGTATTCCGTGCCCGTATTGTTCGGTAGCTCCGTCGAGTCGACCCGGAACCCGCAATTGTACGGATCAGCCGAGAAGCGCACGTCGTCGAACACGAAGAACTCGGCTTCGGGGCCGAACACAGCCGTGTCGCCAACGCCAGTCTGCTGCATATAGGCCTGGGCCTTGCCGGCAATGCCGCGCGGATCGCGCTCATAGGGCTCGTTGGTCAGCGGCTCGAGAACATCGCAGAAAACGGCAAGCGTGCTCTGAGCAAAGAAAGGGTCGATAACTGCCGAATTACAATCGGGCATGAGCTTCATGTCGGACTCGTTGATCGCCTTCCAGCCGGCAATCGATGAGCCATCGAACATCACGCCCTCGGCGAACGCTTCCTCATCCATGAGGCTGGCGTCCATCGTGACGTGCTGCATCTTGCCCCGGGGATCGGTGAAGCGCAGGTCGACGAACTTGATCTCCTCGTCCTTGATCTTCTTGGCGGTGCTACTTGCGTCAGCCATGTTCTCTCCTCTGTACAAAGTTATTCGTCGCCGCCTCGCGTGAAGCGGGAGTTGCGTTGCTCCAGTTATGCGGTCGTTATGGGTGAAATGGGATCGATGGGCCAGTCCAATTCCGACTAGATCGCATCGTCGCCGCTCTCGCCCGTACGAATA
>JASJEH010000030.1 GCA_030064755.1 Methyloceanibacter sp.
GGCTGGGGTGGCCCCGCCAGCCCAGTTATCGCCATCGAACCAGTCGCTGCTTACGCTGCCATCCCACAGAACTATGGCCTGGCCTGATGCCTCAGGAGGTCCGGCAAGCCCCAGAGCCAGCGCACAACAGGATACGAGTAGGCCATGACGGAGGGCGCCATGCCGCAGAGATACACGAGGTCGCAACGATTGGTGCTGGGGTACAGCCCGGCTCGGTGCCGTCTCGATACCATTGATCTTTGAGTTTGCTCTGCTGCTCTGCGTCTTACGCTGGTGTCCCACACTGTCCCCCTGTGCATGTCACGCACCGGCAGCCTTCGCGCCGACTTGTGCGATTTGTTAAGGGGACGTTAACGCTTAGCGCGACGTGCCGTCTTTCCCCCACCAGAACCACTTCTTGCACCACAAAGAACGCGGGCGTGTTTTGGTCGCTATTCTGGAGGCTGTTGCGCAAACGCAACGGGTGTGCGGCCCGAATGACGGCCCGCAAACGGTGGTGCGTGGCTCTGGCGTCTCTCTCCGCCGTCACCCTCGGGCTTGTCCCGAGGGTCCATTTGGGAGTCTGCAGTTGTTGGAAGGCCCTAATGGATGCTCGGAACAAGTCCGAGCATGACGAGTCGGAGGGCTGAATCACGTCCTAGCCTTACACTCCGTCGTCACCCCCGGACTTGTTCCGGGGGTCTACTAGGGCCGTGCCCCACTTGCAGAGTCCCTAATGGCTAAGCTGAACAAGCCCGGGCATGACGGAGCACAGAACAAGCGTTATGGTCGCGCGCGCTTAAGGCAGCGTTGCTCTTGTGAAAGACCCCGATGACCACCGGACTTGAGATCGTCAGAACTGTCGCGGACTTGCGGGCCCAAGTCGCCACTTGGCATGCGGCGCGTGCGACGGTGGCCATGGTGCCGACCATGGGTGCAATTCACGAAGGCCATATGTCCCTCGTTCGGCAAGCAGCCAGCTTAGCCGATCACGTGGTCGCGTCGATCTTCGTCAATCCGCTGCAATTCGGGCCTAGCGAAGATTTCGAGGCCTACCCGCGCGGCGAGGCCCGCGACGCGGCTCTGCTGGCGGAGGCCGGGGCCGAACTCTTATACGCGCCAAATGCTAGCGAGATGTATCCGCAAGGGTTCGCCACGAAAGTTCGTGTGTCGGACCTGACAGACGTCCTTTGCGGCGCGAGCCGACCCGATCACTTTGACGGGGTCGCTACCGTCGTGACGAAGCTCCTGCTGCAATGCGGACCCGATATCGCGATCTTCGGCGAGAAGGACTTCCAGCAGTTGCTCATTATCCGGCGCTTTGTCGATGACCTGAATATCCCGGTGAAGATCGTTGGCGGCGCTATCGTCCGCGAGCCCGATGGGCTGGCTCTCTCTTCGCGAAACGCGTACCTCACGGCAGAGGAACGCGAGACCGCACCGCTTCTGCACGCCACGCTGCGGCAGGCCGCGCAGGAAATGGCTTCGGGGCTCACTACGGAGCACGCGTTAGAAAGCGCTCGTGCCGTCCTTGAGGCTGCAGGATTTCGTGTCGACTATCTGGAGGCGCGCGATCCTGTAACGCTCGCGCCGGTGTCGGGCATCGTTTCCGCCGCACGCATCCTCGTGGCAGCCTTCCTCGGCAAAACGCGCCTGATCGACAACGTACCGGTGCCACCGAAGGCGTAGCGTGCGGCGGCTAGCCCTCAGTCGATGAGGCGAAGGGTGCGCAGTTCTTCGCGCATGCCAGGCGGCATGTCGGCGATGGACTTATCTGACTGAGAGAGGTCCGGCGGCGCTTCGTTTGCCTCCAGATAGCGCCACCCCTGGAACGGACGGCGCGGATTTGGCCGCGTCTCGACGATTGTGGGGTCGAGCACGATGCCGCAGCAGGGCGAGCCGTCCTCGCGCACGGTCTCCTTCAAGTCGAGGATGCGCTGACGGGCCGAGATGAATCCCTTGATGACCCAATAGAGCGAACCGCCATCAAGAACCTCGTCCTTCCTCCGCGGCATCTGTTTGGTCTTGTGGCACAGCTCTGCGACTTGTCCGATCCGCGCGAGATCGTCCAGGCGTTTTGCCTGCCAGACCCGAAGATCTTGCAGCCTATCGATACCGACACAGAGTTTCACGAGATGGACCGGCATGGCGCTTGAGCCTGCTAGTGCGACATGAAGAGAGGAATCGGCGCCTCTTCCAGCATGGTGAGCGTAACCCCGCCGAGAATGAACTCACGCCAGCGAGAATGATGGAAGGCGCCCATGACGATCATGTCCGCGTTGAGATCCTTCGCCCGGGAGATCAGCAGCCGCCCAACGTCAGCGCCCTCCCGCATCGAAACCGCGACCGGTTCGACATTGACACCGTGGCGCCCTAAATGGGCCACCATGCCCTCCACCGCAAGATCGCGGTCTTCGCGTGCGTCCTCGTCGAGACCCGACAAAAGCACGACCCGTTTCGCGGCCTTCAAGAAGCTTAGGGCATCGCCGAAAGCGCGCGCCGCCTCGGCGCTGCCGTCCCACGCCACCACCACCGTCTCCGGGCTAACAGTCTCGTCGGGATCCGCCGGCACGATGAGCACGGGCCGTCCCGAGGCAAACAGACAGCGCTCAACGAGCGCATATTGGCCGACCAGCGGATCGCCATCGCGCGGTTGCCCCAGGATCGCAAGGTCCGTCAGGCGCGCGGCTGCGGCAAAGTCGTGTGGAAACTCATCGCTCGTTCCGTGCATGAGCCGGACTTCGTAGGACACGCCGGTTTCGTCCGCTGCGGCCTGGAAGCGGGCCAGCGCCTCTTCGCCTTGGGCCTTCACGCCGTCGAGAACACCGCTCATATCCGCAAAGGCGACGTCCGCGCCATAGAGTGGCATCAGAGCCTGCGGCGCAAAGGCGACCGCCACGAGGTGCGCGCCTTGCGCCTTGGCGAGGCCGATGGCGAGCCTGTCGCGGGCCTTTGAAGCGTCCGTGCCATCCACGTACACAATCACATCCTTGAAGCTCATCCGGACCTCCCCGAGGGCGTCGATGATAACGGTTCAGGACGGGCGGCCAAGTCTGTACTGCACCAAGTCCGCATTCCTACAGACCCGCACTGTCGCAATGCCACACTGTGCCATTCGTAAGCGTAACCCATGAGCCGGAATGAAACTCACGCGGGCGTGAGGCAAGTCACAACGCTTTGAAGAGGTGTGACGCCTGCTCTCGCGGTTTCGGGGCTACCGTCCGGCAATGGCGCTCGCCGCCATTACCTGGGAACACCCATTCACATAGGAGAGTACCAATGAAGATGACTGAAAAATCCGGCACGACGCTGGCCCTCACCGCTGCTGCGCTGCTTGTATCGGGCTCGCTCGTTGCCACGCCTGCACTCGCTGCAAAGGGCAAGTGCGTTGGCGCGAATGCCTGTAAGGGCCAGAGCGCGTGCAAGACCGCTTCAAGCTCGTGCAAGGGCCACAATGCCTGTAAGGGCAAGGGTTTCATCGTTACCTCTGAGGAAAACTGCAAGGCTGCTGGCGGTAAGTTCCAGGGCTAATCGCGAAACGTTGAAGCCGGCCGCATTTGTGGCCGGCTTCCCCACACCTTATATAACTGCGATATCGATTGCTTCTGGAGACCGCCTTGTCCGAAACCAAACCGCCATATCTCGGCTTCGGCCTTGGGCTGCGCCCCGAGCACTATGATGAGATTCTCTCGGGCGATCCCAATGTGGACTGGTTCGAAGTAATCTCTGAGAACTATATGATCCCAGGCGGAAAGCCGCTTCGGGTCCTGGATGAAATCCGCGAACGTTATCCCATCGTGATGCATGGCGTGTCGCTGTCGATCGCATCGACGGCGCCGCTCGACTTGGACTACTTGACCGAACTGAAGACGCTCGCAGACCGCGTCAATCCGAAATGGATCTCAGACCATCTCTGCTGGACCGGCGTGCATGGGGTGAACCTTCATGACCTCCTGCCTATTCCGTATACGCAAGAAGCCCTCGACCACGTCGTAGACAGGGTCAGCCGCGTCCAAGACTTCTTAGGCCGCCGCCTCACCCTGGAGAATGTCTCAAGCTACGTGACGTTCGCAGAGTCCGAAATGAGCGAGTGGGAATTCGTCAGCGAGCTTGCGACCCGCGCTGATTGCTGGCTGCTGTTCGATGTGAACAACGTCTATGTCAGCGCGCATAATCACGGCTTCTCGACCCGCGATTTTCTGCATGGCGTCCCGCGAGACCGCATCGTTCAGTTCCATCTCGCTGGGCACAGCCACGAAGGCGATCACATCGTCGACACGCACGATCACCCTGTCTGCGACGAAGTCTGGGACTTTTATCGTGAGACCGTGTCTCATTTCGGACCGGTGTCGACCATGATCGAGCGCGACGACAATATCCCTCCGTTGGCGGAGGTAATCGCCGAACTCGATATTGCACGCAGGATCGCTCAGGATGTCGCCCAAGCAAAACAGGTGATCGCCGCGGAGTAACGACGTTGCCATGACCAGTCTCAAAGAACTGCAGGCGCGATTTCAAGCGGGCATCATGATGGGAAATGATGCCGCCTTAGACGACATCAACGACAGTGCCACTGAGAGCCGGGAAACGCTATTCGGCGTCTATCGTCATGCCTATGGCGCGCGGCTCGCGGAAGTCCTCGGCAACGACTATGAGCTGACACACACATATCTCGGCGACGATGCGTTCGCCGACCTAGCGCGCGCTTACATTGCCGCGCACCCGTCGGACAAACGCAACGCGCGCTGGTTCGGCCGCTATCTGCCAGAGTTCTTGCGGACGACGGCGCCGTTTTCGGCGCATAAGGAAGTCGCCGAACTCGCAACCCTCGAGAAAGCGCTTGCCGATGCCTTCGACGGCCCCGATGCCACGCCGGTCTCCATAGAAGAACTGGCGGCAATCCCGCCGGAGGATTGGGCGAACCTGGTATTCACAGCCCATCCGACCGCGATACGGCTTCGGTTCAAAACAAATGCCACGGACATCTGGATGGCGCTCAACGACGAGACGCCCCCGCCAGCACCCGTACAGTTAACCGAGCCACAGACTGTCCTTGTCTGGCGGCAAGATCTCACGTCACGATTCCGCGTTCTGGGTCCCGAAGAAGCGATGATGTGGACCGAAGCTACAAGAGGCGTACGCTTCGGGGTTCTGTGCGAGATGGTCGCAACGTTCGCAGGCGCGCATGACGCGGAGCTACGCGCTGCGACTTACCTCAAGACCTGGCTGGACACAGGCGCGCTCTCCTGCGTCAGTCCGGACTGCGCACAGTCCGATCTGGTGATGGGAACAGCGCATTAGTGCGCCCAGTCAGCCAATAGGCCAGCAGCCCGACCCATTCGCGTGTCGCCGTGTCGACGCGGCGCAAACCTTCCGACACTTTATCGAACGGCTTTGAGAAGTCCTCTGATCCGCGTGTGCGATAGTCGACCGGCCACGGCTCCACATCGAACCCGGCCTGCCGGAAGGCGCCGATCGAACGCGGCATGTGATAGGCGGACGTAATCAGCAGCCAGCGTGTCCCCTCGCTAAACGCCCCGCCCCGATCCAATTCCTTCTTCAGAAAAATTGCATTCTCATAGGTGTCGCGCGCGTTTGCCTCAAGAACGAGCCGCCCTCTTTCGACACCCAGAGCGGTGAGAATGTCCGCCGCTCCTTGTGCCTCACTATCGGACTTGTAGAGGATGCCCGCATTGCCACCAGAAAAGGCGACTTTCATATTCGGATACCGCTTCGCGAGGATTGCTCCCTCCAAGAGCCGCTCCCCCGCTTCATTTAAAGTCGGCGCTTTCCGGGCACTCCCGACCAGGCGGTTCTCGGCACCTCCCAAGATGATGATACCGGCAGGAGCCGGCGGCTGATCGAGGTCAGCTCGTGGAAAGCGGTCTTCTAGCGGCAGGATCAACATGTTGCCCAGGGGCGAGAGGCCGACCACCAGGAGCAGCACAGCTCCGATCGTCACGAAGCGCCGCCCCCAGCGCGCCCAGCCCGTCCAGATCAGAATCGCGCCGTAGCCGATGAGTAGCGCTATCAACGTGGATGGCTGCACGACGAACCATACCGCCTTCGCCAAATAGAAGAACATGCCTGCCACCTCGCCCCTAAGCTAACCACAAAGCAGCAAGACCGAGAAAGGCGAAGAATCCGACCACGTCCGTCACGGTCGTCACAAAGACGCCGGATGCAATCGCCGGGTCGAGATCCAGCGCATCCAGGCCAAGCGGAATAAGGATGCCCGCAAGCGCCGCGGCGAAAAGATTGACGATCATGGCGACGCCAATCACAAGGCCCAAGCCGTCGCTGCCGAACCAAAAGTAGGCGATCGCCGCCATAATGACGGCGAACAGCAGCCCGTTCAGAAGGCCCACGGCGCACTCGCGCCATATGACGCGCATGGCATTGGCAGGTCCGAGATCGTGTGTCGCAAGCGCCCGCACGGCGACAGTCATGGTCTGTGTACCGGCATTGCCGCCCATTGACGCGACAATGGGCATGAGAACGGCGAGCGCGACCATCTGCTGAATGGTAGCTTCGAAGAAGCTGATCACGATGGAAGCGACAATCGCAGTGATGAGATTCGCCACCAGCCAGCTAAAGCGCAGCCTGGTAGTCTCAAAAACCGTGTCGACAACCGATTCGTCGCCGACGCCGCCCATGGCGAGAATGTCCTCGGAGGCCTCCTCCTGTACGACCTCGACGATATCGTCAGCCGTGATCACGCCCACAAGGCGCCCATCGTCATCCACCACAGGGGCTGAGTTCATGTTGTAGCGCTCGAAACGGTGCGCCACGTCTTCCTGGTCGACGCCAACCGGGATCGGGTGCATTTCCTCATCGATGATCGCGTCCATCAGGGTTGGCCGCTTGGACCGGAGAATCTTGTTAAGGGCCACGCAGCCCTTTAGGTGATAGGCGGGATCAACGACGAAGATCTCGTAGAAGCGCTCGGGCAGATCCTTCGCCTCGCGCATGTAGTCGATCGTCTGACCGACTGACCAGAATGGCGGCACGGCGATCAGATCCGTCTGCATCATACGGCCGGCGGAGTCCTCCGGGTACTCAAGGCTCCGTTGCAGCGCGACCCGCTCGAAATACGGAAGCTTGGAGAGAATGTCCTCCTGCTCTTCCCTGTCGAGGTCCTCAAGCAGATAGACGGCCTCATCAGACTCCAGCTCCTGCAGCGCCTCGGCAACCTGCTCAGGCGGCATGTCCTCGAGCACCTGGTCGCGCACGGCCTCTTCCAGCTCAGGCAGTGCGGAAGCCTTGAACTGGTCGCCGAGGGCCTCGATCAGTTCCGCACGTTCATCGTTGCGCAGGACTTCGAGAAGATCGGCGAGGTCAGCTTCGTGGAGATCGAGAGTCAGCGCCCGCGCTCGTGCGGTATCCTTGACCTCCAGGGCGTCGGTCACCGCATGGAGGAATTCGGGACGAATGTCCCCTTCCTCGTCGCGTAACGAAAAATCGCTCAACGCGTCCTGCATCGACCGCCCAATCGCTGGAGTTATCAGACATCGCACCGGTCCAACCCGGCTGCGGCAGGCGCATCGGTCCGAGCCTGCCGATTCGACTGAAACCGATCGGATTGTGATATCAGGCCACGCGACCGATGCCTACGGATGGGTGCATGTCTGGACCCGCTCTCTACAGAACAAGCACGTCTCTCAGTCGTGGACTAGCCGTGGCAGGTCAGGCAGTTGCGACAATTCACCAATCGGTCGTGCGGCTTGCGGCGTTTTACCGCCCCATTCGTTCGCACCGCGCCACCTGTCCGTAGGTTAGTGGCCTACCAAGGCACGCGGGCACCGCGCCAATCGAAAAATCCACCCGTGTCTTCTGGCTTGAGCCTGTCGATGACCGAGATCAGGTGTGCTGCGGAAGCCGAGGGCGTCTGGATCTGAAGGCCACGCCGCGCAAAGGGCTGGGATAATGGCGTATCGACTGTGCCCGGATGCAATGACACACAAATGGCGTCGGTCCGGCTGCGCTTAAGCTCGATAGCGGCCGTGCGTACGATTTGGTTCAGCGCCGCCTTTGAGGCGCGATAGCTGTACCATCCGCCAAGCCGGTTATCGTCAATACTGCCAACGCGTGCGGATAGCGTCGCGAATACAGCCTTGCCCGACGACGGCAAGAGCGGAAGAACGTGCTTCATGATCAGCGCCGGTCCGATGGTGTTCAACGACAGCGCACGAATCATCGTTTCCGGTGAGATATCGCGCCAAGTCTTCTCGGGCTTCTGAGACGCATCGTGGAGAAAACCCGTCGCGTCGATGATGAGCCGAATGTCTCCCATCGCGGCCGCATGGCGCGCGGCGCGTTCAATACTCTCTTCATCCAGCAGATCAAACGTGGGATCGATCGCACGGCTAAGAGCGCAAAGTCGGGTAAAGCGTCCGCTTCGTGCGATTGCAGTCGAGAGCGCGCTTCCTAGTCCACCGGTCGCGCCGAAGACAACCCCGACGCCGCCGGCCGGAAATGATCCAAGGCGAAAAGACTGCGTCTCCGTCATCGACTTCGCATTGCCGGTAACGCCCAACTGACTCACCAAATCAGTACCGGCTCCTTGCCGATCGTGCTCGGATCGTCGATGGCCTGAACAATAAAGTCGGCGACATCCGCACGGCCGATAACGCCATTACGCCATTCCGATGGTTTGTGAAGGACTCGATACCGGCCACTGCGCGGTGCATTCGTCAAGATACCAGGCCGCACGATCGTCCAGTCGAGCTCGCTCTGCTTGATCAGGCGCTCCTGCACGTCCTTGTCGTCATAGGCCCTGCCGAGAAGCAACCGGAAGGGAACGGCTTGGATTAACCCGATGGCATCTCGGCTATCGCCTGCCCCGAAACCCGTCACACAGATCAATCGGCGGACGCCACGCTTCTGCATCGCGTCGACCAGCAGGCGCGTCGATTTGGAGAACAAGTCGACAGTCTTGAAGAGGTCCGACGTGGCCACACCAAGCGCCTGAACAACAACGTCAACGCCATCCAAAGCCGCGTCGACGTCTTCGCTGTTCGTGGCATCACCTTTAAACGTCTCAATTGTATCGGAGCCCGAAAACGCGATGTCCGCGGAACGTGAAAATGCACGAACCTGGTGGCCAGCAAGGAGGGCGGTGGAGACCGTCTGCCCCCCGATACCGCCACTCGCACCCATCACGAGTACATGAGCCATCGAACCACCGTCCAGCAAGGATGCCCGTTAGTGTTGTTTGCGCGGTGCACGCGCCACCGCCAGCTGGGCCCGCCTATTGGCCAGTGCAAAAATCTCGGCAGTAAAGAAGATGCCAATCAATAGAAGAGAATGCGCAATAAGGCTCGGGCCCATCAGCCACGTATAGCCCATCCAGAGCGCGAAGATGGCTGACCACATATAGGAGAGGAGCAACATGTAATGGAAGCGCACCGTTCTCGGCAGGTTGCGTAAGGGATTCTCAGCAGGATCCATCACGAGTCTGTAAGCTTTCATCAACATGGAAACGTCCCTTTCAATCTCGTTGGCGGCAGCACGAGCTGCGCTCAGCGCCGTTGCGAACCGCATAGCATCGGCAAATGCTGCTCGCGCCAGAATTGTAAGGGTTACGCCGATGTTGTTTGCTCAGATCACCGCGCGGCTTGAGAGTCCCACACAAGTCTGTGATCTGACTTGCAGTGACACCGGCGGGCTCCGGGGGCAGATGCCTCAATCATTCTCGGGCCCCTGCGCGGGGGCCGGTGCCGTGATGTCGAACGTTGCATCCTCGTTGCCAGCCACAACCATCTCGATGCAATTGCCAGGGCCGTCCGTTATCATCCACGCATGGGTTTCGAATGTGGGCACAATAGCGGTCTCGCCGCGATTGAGGCCAGTATTGTCAATGGGTGTGCCCTCAGTATCGATCCAGACGATGCCGCGATAGCCGTCCGACTTGTTGACGAATGTCATCGTCACAGGGACCTTGGACTGCATCGATCTGATCTTTCCAAACTGAGTACAGGACACTGCATCCACCTTCGCGCTCGCAGCTGATCCATCAGGCGGCACCGATGCCGCGGCCATCAGCGACGACGCCACAGAAGAGCCGATCGTGCGCGCCGTCGGATCGCGCACTAGTGAATCAGTGGTTCCAACCTCGCCTGCCAGCACTGGGTCCGTCTCGCCGCTGCAAGCCGCCGTAAACTTCCGAAGCATGCTTTGGGCGCCGCTTAGCTGTAGCTTCTGGAATTGCCCGCCTGCGATTCCGTAGGTCAGCACGCCACCTTGCTTCATCACCTGCCAAATTGGTGCCGAGACGCTAAATGTTGCCTCGAGACCAGACACGCCCACTTCGGCATCCTTGCCATAGACTTTGGCAGGCACGTCGTCGGCGAAGTCCTCGGCAGAGAGAGAAAGAACTACATCCTCGTTCGCGGTTAGGTCGACCGTGTCGTACCAAAAGACGACACGCGGTGTGGACCCGTCTGGGCCACCGCAGACCGCCTCGAAGGCAACCGCGTCTGTTTCGGGAATACCATAGGTCAAGATAACGGTATCGGTTTCCTCGGGAAAATCGCTCGGATAGCTATTGACCGTCCAGCTCATTTGCTCCTCCGCAAGCGCACTCGGTGGTGCAGCTGCAGTCAGACTGGTGGCAAGGAACAAGGCGAGAAGCGAGCGAATCGGCATTCGAGGTGTCTCCAGCGAACGGGCGGGGCCAGCCTACCGCAAACGACACAGCCCAGCACCAGACAAAGGCGGGTATCCCGCCCGGCACCGAGTGGGAAATGCGAAGGCCCGCTCTCCTGCCAATCCTGGAAGCGCTTGTTCCCATTTGCCTTCAACCTCTCTTGGAAACAGTGGCATGCCCCGATCGGCTAGCTTCCCTCTTTGACGACGGAGGGGGAGCGTCGGCTAAGGTGCCATACATTCAACGACAGTTTCTGCAGCAGGCCGATAGAGATGTGCGCATCCTCATTGTCGACGATCATCCGATTGTCGTCACGGGGCTTCGCCGACTTCTGCATGATGCAGGCTGGGCTGATGTCGATCACACATCGAGCTTCGCAAAGGCCTTCCGGCGTTGCCGCCGCTCCCGGCCGGATGCTGTCGTGATAGACCTGTCCATGAACGCTGGCGGCCTTGCTGGGTTGTCCTTCGTCCGGCGCCTCCGACGCTTTGACCGCGATGTTCCCATTCTCGTGCTGACGATGCATAACGATCCGATTATCGCACGCGCGGCCCTTCGGACCGGCGCGAACGGCTACGTGGTAAAGGACACATCGCCCGAGGAAGTCGTCCAAGGGCTAACGGCCGTGCTCGACGGCCACCCCTATGTCAGTCGCGTCCTGGCGTCGGACCTGGCATTTCTGAAGGCGCGCCAACCGGCTTCCAGCGCAATCGATGCCTTGTCATCGCGCGAGCGCCATGTGCTCTCGATGCTCGCCGAGGGCAAAACCTACGCGCAGATCGCTGACAATCTTGCGCTCAGCTACAAGGCTGTTGCCCACATCTGCAATCGCCTAAAACCGAAACTGGGCGTCCGGTCGCTTCAGGAACTGACGCACTTCGCCTTACAGAACTTCCCGACCGCCCCGCCCGGCGCGCGCACGCCGACCAAACGCTCCTAGAGTTGTTGCCAGAATTTCCCGTGCTGAGGGGAGAAGAATTGGGAAGATGTGTTGTGCATCGTCGGGATAATTTCCCCAAAAACCCGACGTCGCCTTTCGGGATTCTCCCGACATCTTATCAGGCAGGTCTGGAACACCAAGCACGGAAACACTCTGTAGCATCGTTCGCGTCGGGAGCCGCGATTGCGCCCGGCTTGTCAGAGTGTTGGCATTGTTTTGACACCGCGTCTGGGAACTAGTTCCCAGATTGGATCTCCATCGAAGCACTGTGCAATTCAGACAAGCTGGCTTGGGTCAGAGCCTCCCCGGCATCACGCCCCACAGGGCAAGTCTGGCGTACAGGCACGCGTTTTCCTATGCGCCTTTTGGACAATTCGGGAGGAGCAACCGAAATGAAGTTCTCGAAACTAGGCCTAGGTGTAGGCCTAACAGCCGCGCTTTTGCTAGCGCCGGTGTCGGCCATGGCGGAAATGTCCGCATCGGCCGAGATCGACGAAAGAGCAAAAGACCCAAATCTGTGGCCCGCGCCGGGTCGCGACAACCAACTGACGCGTCACAGCACGCTTTCCGACATTAACACCGAGAATGTCAACAAGCTGAATATGGTTTGGTCGCAGTCGATGAGTTCGCTGCGTGGCCAAGAAGGTCAGCCAGTCGTCATCAAGTTGGATGATGGCACGCCCATGATGTATTTCGTGAGCGGTTGTCCGTCGATGGCGCTCTGCAACGTCGTGCAGGCCCTAGACCTGACGGATCCGGACCAGCCGAAGCAGATTTGGAACTACGTCAAGAAGACGGATCGTGACGAGTCCGCCATTCCGCGCGCTTGCTGCGACACCATCAACCGTGGCCTGAACTTTGCCAAGGGCAAGGTCGTGTTCCATACCCTAGACGGCTTCGTCATCGCGCTTGATGGCAAAACCGGCAAGGAAGTCTGGGTCACGAAGCATGCTTACCCTGAAAAGGGTGAGACTCACACCGGCCCCACCATGATTGCGGAAAACCTGGTCCTGGCCGGCTTCGGTGGTGACGAGTTCGCGGCCCGCGGCCGTATCGTCGCTTACAATATCGAAGACGGCAGTGAGGTCTGGAAGTGTCATTCGACGGGTTCGGACGAGGATGTCTGCCTGACGGCTGACTTCAACAAAGCCAATCCACACCACGGGACAGCCGGTAAAGACCTCGGCATCATCACCTATCCAA
This sequence comes from Methyloceanibacter sp., assembly GCA_030064755.1. GTDB lineage: Bacteria > Pseudomonadota > Alphaproteobacteria > Rhizobiales > Methyloligellaceae > Methyloceanibacter. Next base: position 12,771 of record JASJEH010000030.1, read on the forward strand.
AGGGTGAGTGGAAAATCGGCGGCGGCGCTCCTTGGGCGTGGTTCAGCTACGATCCAGAACTGAAGCTGGTCTATTATTCCACGGGTAACCCCGGTCACTGGAGCCCCAGCCTCCGTTGCGGTCTTGAGAATCCTACTCATGAGGCCTGCAACAAGTTCGATCCAGACCTGAACTCTGGTCCGTTCGACAACAAGTGGTCGATGACGATCTTCGCCCGCAAGGTTGACACTGGAGAAGCCGTATGGGCTTACCAGATGACACCGTTCGATCAGTGGGACTATGACGGCGTTAACGAGAACATTCTTACCGACATGGAGATCGACGGTAAGATGGTTAAGGCCCTCACTCACTTCGATCGCAACGGCTTCGCCTACGTGCTTGACCGGACCGACGGCACACTACTTCGTGCCCACAAGTTCGTGACCGTTGACTGGGCGGAGAAGATCGATCTGAAGACCGGTCGTCCGATCAAGGTGAAGGAGCATTCTCCCTTCAGCATCGGCGTCAACACCACGACCTGCCCCTCTGCTATGGGCGGCAAGGACCAGCAGCCTGGTTCCGTCGATCCTAAAGAGCCGCACATCTTCTACATGCCCACCAATAACTGGTGCATGGAGCTGGAGCCGCAGGAGCGCACGCACACGCAGCAGGGCACGGTCTACGTGTTCGCAAACGTGTACATGTATCCTGAGAAGCCAGGCGTGACCGGTAAGGTCAAGAAGTTCGACGTGCTCACGGGTAAGACGATCTGGGAGATTCCAGATCCGTATCCGAACTGGGGTGGAACGATGGTCACCGACGGTGGTCTGATGTTCTACGGTTCGCTCGGCGGTGATTTCCGCGCGGTCGATCGTGAGTCCGGCAAGATCCTTTGGAGCCGCAAGCTTGGCTCTGGGATCATCGGCAATCCGATCACGTACAAGATCGATGGCAAGCAGTACGTCTCGGTGAAATCCGGCCTTGGCGGCTGGATTGGCCTGCCGGTGACCGCTGGTCTCGACATGAACGACAAGTTCGGTGCGATTGGTGCGACGGCGATGGCGAAAGCCACCGGCCTGTCAAACATCCCACAGGGTGGCAACGTCTACACCTTCAGACTCTCCGACTAGCTACGGCTCGTCAGTGGCGTCAGGCGGAGCGATCCGCCTGGCGCCATCCCCCTTATCGGAACCAACGCAATTGGGTGTTGCATTGATCCAGAGATTTTCCTCTGCCGCCGTCTTTACGGCTCTTGTGTTTTTTTTGGGCAGCGCTGTGACAAGCGCGCGAGCCGAAGAGGCCTCAAAGCCTGAAGAGCCGCCTCGGGCTGAAGAGGCCATTCAGACCGAAGAAGAGATCGAGTTCCTAAGTCAGGGCATTGCCAACAAGACGTTCGATGAGCTGACGTCTGCCGAACAGACCGCCGCCAAGGCCATTGCCCGAAAGCTGAAGGTCGACACGCTGCGCGTCTGCGCCGATCCCGGCAACATGCCTCTGTCCAACCAAAAGCGCGAGGGCTTCGACAACAAGATTGTCGACATCGTCGCGGAGGAGCTCAACGCCAAGATTACCTACTTCTGGCGCCCGCAGATCGACCGCGGCCTAACGCGTCAGACGTTCGACAACCATGAGTGCGATGTCTTGCTTGGCATGCCTGAGGGCTATCACGCCGTCCTGACAACCAACCCGATTTATCGCACGCCCTATGTCTTGGTGACTCGCGTCGAAGACGACATCGACATCAAGAGCCTCGACGATCCTCGCCTGCGGGACCTTCGCCTCGGCGTCTATCAGCACTCGGCCTTGCGCTTAGCCCTCGCCAAACGCGGGCTAACGGACAATCTCGATATTCACGTTCTCAGCCATGACGCGGATCTGAACCCTGAGTTACAGCCTTGGCGGCAAGTACAGCAGGTCGTCGATGGAAAACTGGACATCGTTGGCGTGTTCGGCCCCTTCGCCGGGTTCCTCAAGACCATGCGCGACGAGAAAATCAACATTCAGCCCGTCAACATGATGGCGGATGAGACTCAGCTCGAGTTCGGCCTGGCCCTTGGGGTTCATCCGACCAATGTCGTGTTGAAGTATGCGCTGGACGACGCGATGGAACGCGGACGCGACAAAATCAAGGATGTCCTGACCGATTACGGCGTACCGCTCGTACAATGCAGCAATTGTGTGGTTTCCGGCGACCTCCCCTCTCACGGGACGTACTTCACGGATCGCCAAGAAAAACACCGAAAGATCTATCTCTCTACGCTCTCGGATAATCGCGAGAGCCTCAAAAAGTCTGAAACCTCGCCCGATCAAGTCGTCACCGAAGAGCGTGTTGACGAATGGCTCGAAGAAGGCGCCAACCTCGAAGAAGAGCTGAGCAACGCCGTCACGGGCCTTGATCAAGAACGCGTGGCTTACTTGCTGAAAAAGGGCGCCGACATCGACGAACACAACCTCATGGGCCTGTCGCCGCTGCACACTGCCGCGCGCGAACGCGACTCTGACATGGTGGCGTTTCTGCTCAAGCAGGGTGCCAATCCGGACCGGCTGGATCGCGATGGCTGGACACCCCTACTACACGCGGCCTTCCGCAATCACGTGCCGTCCATCGAAGCGCTTGTGAGCGGTGGCGCCGATATGGAGATCGCTGCTCCCAGTGGCGCGACGCCGCTCAGCCTCGCGATTATGGAGGGCATGTTCTTTGCGGCAAATGCACTTATGGATGCGGGCGCCAACGTGGACGAGCCTGTGGGAGACGACAAACTGACTCCCCTGATGCTTGTTTCCACGCAGAATCTGAAGAAAGGACGCGCCGCGCGATTCAATCAGGGCACAAGCTCCGTGGATATCGGCCGGCGCCTGATAAAGGGCGGCGCAGACGTCAATGCGCGGAACTCTAAGGGCGTGACCCCGCTGATGATTGCGGCGGCGAATGACAACCCGCCCATTATTGGCCTTCTCATTCAAGCCGGGGCCGACCCTGACCTAGCGACCCCGGGCGGCAAAACCGCTCTCGACATCGCCAAGGCGAACCAGGCCAGGGGCGCCGAGCTCCAGCTTGAGCTGCTGGCCAAGCGTCGGGCACCGCGCAGGGACAAGTCGGGGCAAGGCCCTACCCAACAAGTCCCTACCCAAACAGACAAGAGGTCTTCCGCGGCGTTGATGGAGGCACAATGAGCTTTGGATCGGTACTCTCACGTATCGCCGTCACAGCGCTCCTCCTCGCAATCCCCGCTCATGGTTACGCCGTCAAGAATCCTGGCAACGGCGTGTCCCAGCAAGCCGAGGCGTCTCAGGAGGACCGGAAGCAGCCCGAATCGAAAACGAAGGTCGACATCTTCTACTTGGGCAAGAAATACAAAGAACCAATTCCTTTGTCCCTGCTGGAGCCGATCCTCACGGACAAGGGTGTTCAAGGCGCCCGGCTCGGGATTCTCGACAACAATGCCACCGCGCGCTTCCTCGGCGTCGAGACCGTGCTGCATGAGCATATCGTCCCAGAGGATGGCGACGTCGTCGCCGAAGCCAAGAAGATCCTCGCCGAAGGGCCGCAACTGATCGTGGCCGACTTGGAACCCGCGGACCTTCTCGCCGTCGCGGAGCTGTCTGAAGCGAAAGACGCCCTCATTCTCAATATGCGGTCTGCGGATGACCGGCTGCGTCAGGAGAACTGCCGCTACAACATCGTTCATGTCGTCCCGAACTGGGCGATGCGCGCCGACGCCCTCGCCCAGTACCTTGTTTGGAAGAAGTGGCCGCGCTGGATGATCGTCAAAGGCGTCAAGCCTGAAGACGATGACTATGCGGAGGCCATCAAGCGCGCGGCGAAACGCTTTGGCGGCAAGGTTGTCGAAGAGCGCACTTACAAGTTCGAGGCGGGATCGCGGCGCGTCGAGACCGGCCACCAGCAGATTCAGAGCCAAGTCCCGGATGTGACGCGGAATGCCGCCGACCGTGATGTGGTCTTCGTCGTCGACACGGGTGAGGCCTTCGGTCTCTACTTCATGTATCGCACAGCCGATCCCGACCCGGTGGTCGGTACCCATGGCCTCACTGCCTCCATCTGGCATCGCGCCTTCGAGCAATGGGGCGGTATGTCATTGCAAACCGCCTTCGACAAGCTCGCGGAACGCGACATGACTGAACGTGACTATGGCGGGTGGCTCGCTGTACGCGCGTTTGGAGAGGCGGCAACACGTTCGCCCAAGAAAGACGTTCGATCCTTGCGGGACTACATCCTCTCAGACAAGTTCCGCGTGGCCGGTTTCAAGGGCCAGAAGATGACAGTCCGGCCCTGGGACCACCAGCTCCGTCAACCGGTTCTGATCATGGGGCCCCGCGCGCTTGTTTCGATTTCGCCGCAAGACGGATTCCTCCATCAGCACTTTCCGACCGACACGCTCGGGTTCGATGAGCCGGAGAGCGCTTGCCTTTTCCCCGAAAGCACAGAGTCCGAAACAACTGTCCAGAGATAGCGGAATGAAACGAAGAAACGCCGTCATACTAATCGTGGCGCCGATAGTGCTGCTCGCAGGCTCTCCGGCCTATGCCGACAAGATTTTTGTCTCGAACGAGCGGGACAACACTGTCACCGTTCTCGATTCCGACTCTCTGGAGCAAATCAAAACAATCGCGACAGGCCGCCGTCCTCGCGGGATCGTTACGGGGCCGGACAAGAAGGAAGTGTTTGTATGCGTCGGCGATGACAACGCTGTACAGGTCATCGATCCCAATACGCTTGAAGTTGTCCGGACAATGGATTCGGGTCCCGACCCGGAATTGATGGACGTCGCGAAGGACGGGAAGACGATTTACGTTGCCAATGAGGACGACTCGATGGTGACGATCATGAAGCCCGATACGGGCGAGCTGATTATTGAGGTACCCGTCGGCGTGGAACCGGAGGGGATGCGCGTCAGCCCTGATGGCAAGGTGACCGTCGCCACGTCCGAGAGTTCAAGCATGGCCCACTTCATCGACAATGCCACGAATGAACTCATGGCGAACGTCTTGGTCGACACCAGGCCGCGACATGCCGAATGGGAACCTGATGGCCAGAACGTGTGGGTCTCATCCGAGATTGGTGGCACTGTCTCGGTCATCGACGGCACTACCCGCGAGGTCGTCAAAGTCATCGGCTTTGAAATCCCAGGTGTGTCGCCCGAACAGATCCAACCCGTCGGCATGCGCTTCTCGAAGGATGGAAAGAGGATCTTCGTCGCTCTGGGGCCCGCCAACCGAGTGGCGGTCGTGAACGCCGATACATTCGAGGTGGAAGACTACGTCCTCGTCGGTCAACGACCGTGGCATTTGGAAATCGATCCCGATGGGTCGAGACTCTACGTTGCAAACGGACTCACCAACGATATGACTGTGATCGATCTGGAAACACTCAAGCCTCTGAAATCCGTCCCTGTTGGGAGGCTGCCTTGGGGCATTGCTATAACCCCCTAGGGGCCTAACCTCATGAGATGCAGGGCCCGAAGAGTAGGCTAAGTAGTCTCCGCCTGCCGTCCCCGCCGCTTCCGTCCGCGGAGCGAGAACGACGACCCGGCAACGATTGAGAAAGCGCCGAAGAACAGCACCACAAACATGCAGCCGTCCCGCGCCGCGACGATCAGGCGCGCGTCCTCTTCATTCTTGCCGACCAGCATGTCGCTCGGGAACATGGCCGTCAGGACCAACAAGGCCAGAAGCCCGTTCTTGACGACGACTTCAATGACAACAGCAAGCGAGTCCCGGTCAATCATACCGCAGGCAAAGGTGCAGAGCCGCGTCAGCCACAACGCTCCAATTCCGAAAAGCGCGACGATGACTGGCCCGATCCACCCATAGGGACCAAACTGCAGGCGCCCCGCCCCGAGCGATCCGAAAATGATCACGCTAAGCAGCACCAGGCTGGCGCGCACCATAATCTTTGTGAACACGATCTGGTGCTTAGAATGCGTCAGTCGCCGAAAGAGCATCCCCAATAGCAAGGGCGCGATCAGAAACAGGGCGATGTCCAGCATGATCTGCAACTTGTCGATGGCGAAGCTGCCGGGCACCTGAACACTGACAAGCGCCGCCAAGACAAGCGGCGTGGCAAAAAGGCAGACGAACGTGGTGACGGCGGTCAGCGAGACGGACAGCGCCACATTGCCGTTTCCGATGAACGTGAGCAGGTTTGAAAGGGACCCGCCTGGCATCGCGGCGAGCAGAGCGAGGCCCGTGGTGATGCCGATCGCCCCTGCGGCCGTCAGACCGCCAAATCCATCCGGAATCATGCCGATCACGAACATCGTCAGCCCCGCCCAAATCGGCACCAGGATGAGCTGAGCGACAAACCCCACCGCAAGACCGCGCCACGCGGTTAGCGTGTTTACGAAATCGCGCACCGTGAGCGTCGCGCCCATGCCGAGCATGGAAAACGTAACCATCGTCGTCGATAGGACGCGTTCATACTGATTGAAATCTGAGAAGAACGAGGAGAGTTGGTCAAGCATCGGGACTGAAACCTAGGCCAGCACTATCGGGACCGGCAAGTTCGTCGCATGCGGCCATTGGCAGCGGATGTTCTGATTGGAGTCGCGTGAGGATCGCAAGGGTACGGAAGGGTTTTGGATAAGGCAAATATCCCCCTATTCGAAGTTCCTTCCGAAACGCCAGTCCAAGGGCGGCAGCTTCTCGACCACCTCAAAGCGCACCACCTCGCGGAATGTACGGCCGTACCGATCCGTGGTCAGCACTGTAAGCACGTGGGGGCCCTCAGGGAGACTGCCGGGCAAGTCCGCCCGCCAGAGATGGCTCGACTGCCTGGTCAGCATGCGGTCCGGAAACGGCCCGGGTGGTCCCTTCCATTGAAAGCCCTGCCAAGTCTGAAACCCCTCGGTCGCCGCTCCGCCCGTTGTGCTACGAAACGCCATACGTCCGTTCGTCGATTGCTCGGCGACGGCAAGCGGATCGGCGAAGTCCACGCCCACATGGGCCGCCTCGCCATCGCCCTCTTGCGTGCGGCGCGCAACGATTGGCTCGCCACCGTCGATAGACACCTTGACCACGCTGTCCTTCGATCCGTTCCAGACGTTAATCGCGACCCAACTACCCTCCTTCAAATCGGCAAGCGTCAGCATGTTCTGGTCGCCGAGATCGTTCACCGTCACCGTCGGCACTTCCTCGGTCGGCGGATCGGATGGTTTGGCAAAGGCGAACAGCTTCTCGGCCCACGCACGAAAGCGCGGCGTGTTGAAGGAGACGTGCATTTGCTTCGCGGATGGATTCTCGAACGTCCGGTATGTGTCGACATAGTCGGTGCCGTCGAAGTCTATGACGTAATAGCCACGCGGCGCCCCGAGACGCTGCCGCGCGCGCGGTACGCCTTGGTCATTGAGATCGCCGGACCACCAAGACGCAGACAGGGCGCCGGCGATGATCATATGAAACTTAGCCGGGCCCGTGCCGGTATGCTCTTGCCAGCCCGCGTAGCTTTCACCCGGCAGAATCTGCTCCGTCGTATGGGTATGACCACTGAGGCCGAGCACGCGCCGGTCACCGACGATCTCATAGAGCTTCGCCAGGTTATCGGTCTGGTGCTTCTTCTCACCGGCATCGGCGAAGCTGACGAACGGAATGTGCGCATTCAAGACGATGAGCTTGTCCTTCGGTACCAGTGCCAGATCGTTTTTCAGCCATTCCAACTGCCGCTCGCTGATGACGCCGTTATAGGTCGGCTCCGCGGACGGCGCGCAGAATGGGTGCGGATCAATGCCGTTGCAGGGGTAGAGCACATTGTCCAAGACAACGAAGTGCACCTTGCCAATATCGAAGGAGTAGTATTCCGGCCCCCACTCGCGGCGAAACGTATCAAGCGAGTCCGCATCACGGGTCGCATCGAAGTCGAGATCGTGGTTGCCCGCTACAAAGTACTGCGGAACGCCACCCGCCGCCACGATGGACTTGAAGCGCGGATAGAGCGACAGGTCGTCGCCCATGACGTCACCTTCAAAGAGCAGGCACTCGGTTTTGGCGTTGTCGCGCTCGGCCAGCATCTTGCCAGCTGTATCGCGGACAAAGCCGAGCTCCCGGTTCGAATAGGGCTGCGGGTCGCCGAAGATGAGGCATTGGAAGCGATCACCGACGGGATCGGGAACCAGCGGGAAATTGATCGCTTCGGGCAGCGGACCCGTTGGCGCAATACCGCCAAACCGCAGCGGCGGCGAACCCTTCACCTTATGGATGTAGTTGAACTGCGGGATCATATCGTCATCCACCGGCGTGCTGTAGCCGGCCGGCTTTGTGATGAAGAGGTTCATATCGTCATAGGCCGGCAGGCTATAGCGCCCGTCTGCATCGGTCTGCACGACCTCGCGCCCGTTGGAGACGAGAACGCCCGAAATGCCCTTCTCGTCCGCATCGAACCGCGCGTTGCGATTGGCATCCTCGAAGACTGCCCCGCTGGCGCGCGTCGCGGCCCCGTCACCGCGCACGACGTCGATCGTGCCGCGATAGTCAGGGTCCTTGGCCTGAACTGGCAGAGCGATAACCGATGCAACGACGAGTATCGTGAGTCTTGAGTATGGGATCGTCATTCTCCTATTGGTGATGGCTTAAGCAGGACGCGTTAGACTTCGATAAATCGATACTGAGTACTGTGTGACATCTATATTGCGTCGCCGTGAAGGCCTAATAAGGACGCCGCCTCGCGGAGACTATGAGTGTTGCCGCCTCGCTACATTTGCCGTCCAAGGAAAAGATGAGCCAGCCGACCTCAACCGCTTACGACACACGCTACCCGTCCATTGCCGATCTCAAGCGGCGGGCGAAGCGACGCCTGCCTAACTTCGCCTTCGACTATGTGGACGGTGCGATCGACGACGAGGATGCGAAGCGGCGCAATCGGCAAGCCTTCCGCGATGTACACCTGACGCCGCGGTACTTACGCGACGTCAGCACGGTCGACACGCGCAACACGCTTTTCGGCGCTGAATACGCTTTGCCGTTCGGCATCTCTCCGGTAGGACTGGGCAACATGATGTGGCCCGGCGCCGAACTTGCGCTCGCCCGTGCTGCTCAAGCCGCCCGCATCCCTTTTGTGCTCAGCACGTTCAGCACTACGGATCTCGACGTCATTGCTAAGGAAGCGTCCGATGTGTGCTGGTTTCAGCTCTACGTTCCGCGAAACGAAGACGTTATGGAGGATCTGATCGCACGCGTGAAGCGCGCAAGCTTTCACGCGCTCGTTGTCACCGTCGATATCCCCGTCGGCGCCAAGCGCAACCGGGAACTGAAGAACGGTTTGAAGCTGCCCTTCACACTGACTCCGCAGATGATCTGGCAGTGTCTGACCCATCCAACCTGGGCCTTGACGACGCTTGCCCATGGCGCACCCGACTTCGTCAACGTGGCGCGCTACCGGACCGATGCAAACCAAGGCCTGTCCGACTTCGTGTCCAGCATGACCATCCCTGGGCTGCCTTTAGAGCGGCTGCGCAGAATTCGCGTGCTCTGGGATGGACCACTCATCGTCAAAGGACTCCAAGCCGAAGAGAATGTCCGCCAAGCCATTGACTGCGGGGCAGATGGGATCATCATCTCCAACCACGGTGGCCGGCAGCTCGACGCTGCGCCGGCCACCATCGATACGTTGCGGTCCCTGCCGGGCGATCTTGCTGACAAGACCACTGTGATGATCGATGGCGGTATTCGCACCGGGCTAGATGTGTTGCGCGCGAAGGCCCTAGGCGCTCAGGCCACCTTCAGCGGCCGGACCTTCTACTATGGCATTGGCGCCCTTGGCCCCGCTGGCGCGCGACAAGTCATCGAGATCCTCCGCGATGAGGTGACCCGCACACTGCAACAGCTCGGCTGCATACGATTCGCCGACCTGGACTCGGGCTGGCTGTCACACTCAGGCGGCTGACCCGTGTCCCTCGGCTTTCCCCGAAATCCACATTTCCGGCAGTTTTCTGACGATTACAGCAGACGGCAGGCGTCTAAGCCGTAGTCTGAGCGACCCT
>JASJEH010000088.1 GCA_030064755.1 Methyloceanibacter sp.
CACCTCAAGGAAATCCCAGATGCTGCTGTCGATCTCTTGCTGTCTGTCGGCGATCATCAGCAACTGCATGCGGACGATGTTTGCATCTACGGCGTGTTCGCGGACCTGGTTTACCGGCTAGAGGGCCTTTCCGATGAGCTCGGGCTGCTGCATTTCCTAGCCACGGAAAGGCTTCTCGTTACAGGACGGCGCGAAGGGCTGAATTCGATTGAGTCTGTGCGCAAGTCGATACGAGCCGGCCAAGCCACGAAGAGCCATACGGCGCTTCTCGAGTCGATCTTCATGCAGGTCGCTTCGGGTGTGGAGGAGCGATCGGCGGCCCTCAGCGATGAGTTGGACATCATCGAGGAGCGATTGATCGTCGATCTCGACGACGATATCCCGAAACGGCTGGCCAAGTGCCGCCGGCTTGCCGTTCGCTTGCATCGGCTGCTTGCCACGCAACGCTCCGTGATTGCTCGCTTCGAACAAAACAACTGGCAGACCACGGGCAAGGCCCACGACCTCAAGACCAGCCATATTGGGCAGCGGTTGGATTGGTTGGATCACGAGATGGTTGCTTTGCGCGATCGTGCACATTTGCTGCAGGAAGAGGTCTCGCTACGAATGACGGACCAGACCAATCGCAATCTTCAGCTGCTTACGATCGTGACGACTGTGTTTTTGCCAGCAGGCGTTATCTCGTCGATTTTCGGCATGAATGTTGGTGGCTTACCCCTTGTGAATGACCGCTCGGGTTTTTTCGTCACCATGCTCTTGCTGATCGGCGCATCGGGTCTCGTCTTCTGGATCTTGAAACGCATGGGCATGTTGCGGCGCTAGGCGCCAGCCGCACGTGCTTTTTTCGCCGCGCGGCGGAGTTGGCTCGCGACCGTCTTTGGAAACAGGGCGTTCATCACGAACAAGGCTCGATAGATTTCCGGCTTCACGACAAAGCGCTTCTTTTTTGCGATGCCCTCAAAGATGGCATCGGCGGCTTCGTCCGCCGAAAGAACGGGGATGAAGCGCTGGCCAAACTTCGGGATGTTCTCGAGGCTGCCAGGGTTGTTGTCGAAGTAGGGGGTCTCCACGACACCAAAGACCATGATCGAAACGGAAATGCCTTTTGGCTTTAGTTCGGTCTGTAGACCTTCGGCGAAGCCGGCCAGCGCCCGGCGCGCGGCAATGTAGGCGCCGGCATTGGGCCAGGCGAGGTACGAGGCGGGCGAGGTTACGAAGGCAATGCTGCCGGAGCCCCGTTCAATCATAGCTGGTGCAAAGGTGCGGGTCAGAGTGAAAGCCGCGAGATAGGGAACGCCAATCATGCTGGTGGCTTCTTCTGGGCTGGTTTCGACCAGTGGAAGCCAGCGGCCAGCGCCCGCATTGTTTACCAGGATGTCGGGCGTACCAAGCTCGTTGGATACTCGCGCGGCAATTCGAAGCGTTTCGGGTGTGTTCTGCAGGTCGACCGCAAAGGAAGAGGCGGCGCCCCCGGCCTGCTGCACGGCTTGCGCCGTTCGTTCAAGCCGTTCTGCATCCCGGGCGAGCAAAACGACATGGGCGCCTTCGCGCCCAAAGCGTGTGGCGGTGGCCGCGCCGATCCCGCTGGAGGCGCCCGTCACAAGGACTAGTTTTGCACCCATGCGGACCCCATCCGCGACCTGAAATGAATTCTACTCATGACCTATCGGCATCGTCCGAATTTGGCCGTACACTGTGGCAGAAGGGTAACAGAATTTGGAGAACCCGTTGGTAGTGGCTGCAAGCCGCTGGTCATGACAATTGGTGGCTCGTAAAACTCTCCAATCCTACACGTCCTTAAGGAGGCTTCGATGGGGTCGTATTGGCGTGCCTTTGCAGTGGCATTCGTAGCGGCTGGTTTTTGCTTGGCCTATGGCGCGACGGCGCAGGCCGGTTGTGTCGGCTTGTCTGGAACCGCCGATGGGGTTGATAAGAGAACGGCCGTTGCCCGGTCTCAGAACGCGCTCAAAGAGGCAATCGCTGAGTACAAGGCGTCTAAACGCATTCGCAGCGTATCCATCTCGCCGATGCGCGCGAAGCCTCAGCCGTATTGGCGCCAGTCCGTCTCGCCGAGCCTCTATCAGAAGCCTGACGTCGTCACCTCGCGGGGACACACGGTTTGCTGGTCCGGCGTGGTGTCGCCCACCGTTTGCACGACAGGCGCGAAGGTCTGCTGGTAGCGGTAGAAACGTCGGGAGGGGCTTCGATGACATCGTGTTGGCCCGCCTTAACAGTAGCGCTCGTGGCAATTGGCGTTTTCGCGGGTCAGGGCGCACAAGCACAGGACCAGGGCGCACCAGCTCAGCAAAAATGTGCGACCGTGTATGCCACTGATGACGGGCTCCACAAGACGATGGCGGTCAAGGCCTCTTTGACCGCCTTGCAACAGGAGATCGAGGCTCTGAGAGCAAAGAGGGGTCTTGGCCAGGTCTCGATATCGCCAGCCCAGCCAACCCCGAATCCTTATTGGCGGGGACAAGTGACCGCCAACCTCTACCAAAAGCCCGATATCATCTCCTCCACGGCACATACAACTTGTTGGCGTGGTGTCGTCTCACCGTCGGTTTGCACGTCAGGCGCCAAGGTCTGCTGGTAGCGGCATCTCCCACGAAGAGATGCGCCCTTTGCCCTGTGACAAGATTCCCTGCGCGATGGCCCACAATCATGATCACTCTGCCCTTCCGAAGCGGCGGCGAACAGCGTAGAGTAGCGCTCATCCAGGGGGAGCCCCTTCAAGGGGCTGAGAGTCCGCGAACCTGCGGAGACCCTTCGAACCTGATCCGGCTCATACCGGCGAAGGGACAGGACCTTGCCTCTCGCAAGACCCGACGTTGGCGCAGCCGGTGCACCCAAACTCGGTAGGGAGGCTGACATGAACACGTCTATCTATCTCGCCAAGCTTATAGGGCCGATCTTACTCGTGGTCGGCGCGGGTCTTCTCTTCAACAAGTCCGTCTACCGCGAAGCGGCGGAGGACGTGATCAAGAGCCGGGCGCTGCTCTATCTCTTCGGTGCGACCGAATTCACCGCCGGACTGGCCATCGTCCTGGCTCATAATGTGTGGGCATGGAACTGGTCGGTGATTATCACGCTCCTAGGCTGGCTGCTGCTGGTGCGCGGCGCCGTGCGCATCGTCCTTCCACAGCAGATCGTGGACTTCGGTGCGAAGCTCTTGCGGGATAACTCGAACCTGCTCAGCGTGAGCGGGTTCGTGGTGCTGGTGCTCGGCGCCGTCCTTTCCTTCTTCGGTTACTTTGCTTGAGGAAACCATGAACGTTCATGACAAGACGCTTCGTACGCAAGCCACTGCCGCGCCCGAGGTTACCACCGGCGCGCTCACCGGCAGCCGCAAGGTCTACTCCACGCCGGAAGGCCATGACGGTGTGCGTGTGCCGCTCCGACAGATCGACCTTTCGAACGGGGAGGCCTTCCGCGTCTACGATCCCTCCGGTCCGTATACGGATGATGCCGCCAAGATCGATGTGAAGCGCGGGCTCGATCCGGTGCGGGCCGCGTGGATCACAGGCCGGGGCGGGGTCGAGGCTTATGAGGGCCGCGCCATCAAGCCGGAGGACAATGGCGGTGTGGGCGACAAGCATCTGGCCGAAGCTTTCGAGGTCACACGTCAGCCCTTACGCGGTCTGCCGGGCGCGCCGGTGACGCAGCTTGAGTTCGCGCGGGCTGGCATTGTCACGGACGAGATGGTCTACATCGCCCATCGCGAGAACGTGGGCCGGCAGCAGGCAGCCGAGGAGGCGCGGGCCCGTCTCGACGATGGCGAGAGTTTCGGCGCCGCGGTGCCGGAGTTCGTGACGCCGGAATTCGTACGGGACGAGGTCGCCCGGGGCCGGGCGATCATTCCCGCGAACATCAATCACCCGGAATCAGAGCCGATGATCATCGGCCGCAACTTCCTCACCAAGATCAACGCCAATATCGGCAACTCGGCGGTGACGAGTTCGGTCGAGGAAGAGGTGGAGAAGATGGTCTGGGCCATCCGCTGGGGCGCGGACACGGTCATGGATCTGTCCACCGGCCACAATATCCACACGACCCGGGAATGGATCATCCGCAATGCGCCCGTGCCCATCGGCACCGTACCGATCTACCAGGCGCTGGAGAAGGTCGATGGCGATCCCGTGAAACTCGATTGGGAGGTCTATAAGGACACGCTCATCGAGCAGTGCGAGCAGGGCGTCGATTACTTCACCATTCATGCCGGCGTACGGCTGGGATACATTCATCTGACGGCGGATCGTGTCACCGGCATTGTCTCCAGAGGCGGCTCGATCATGGCCAAGTGGTGCCTGTCGCGTCACAAGGAGAGCTTCCTTTATGAGCGCTTCGGCGACATTTGCGACATCATGCGCAAATACGACGTGTCCTTCTCTTTGGGCGACGGGCTTCGCCCGGGCGCCATTGCCGATGCCAACGACCGGGCGCAGTTCGCTGAGCTGGAAACGCTCGGTGAGCTGACAAAAGTCGCTTGGGACAAAGGCTGCCAGGTCATGATCGAGGGGCCTGGCCACGTGCCCATGCATAAGATCAAGGTCAATGTGGAGAAGCAGCTGCGCGAATGCGGCGAGGCGCCATTCTATACGCTGGGCCCGTTGGTGACGGATATCGCGCCGGCTTACGACCACATTACCTCCGCCATTGGGGCCGGCATGATCGGCTGGTTCGGCACGTCCATGCTTTGCTATGTGACGCCCAAGGAGCATCTGGGTCTGCCCGACCGGGACGATGTGAAGGCGGGCGTCATGGCCTACAAGATCGCGGCGCATGCGGCCGATCTCGCCAAGGGCCATCCGGCGGCGCAAGCCCGCGACGATGCCATCTCACACGCGCGGTTTGAGTTCCGCTGGGAGGATCAGTTTAACCTCTCGCTCGATCCCGATACGGCGCGCGACTACCACGACCAGACCCTGCCAAAGGAGGCGCATAAGCTCGCGCATTTCTGCTCCATGTGCGGGCCGAAATTCTGCTCCATGGAAATCACCCAGCAAGTGCGCGACTACGCCGCCAAGCTCAACGACAAGGGCGTGCTCTCAAGCAGCGAAGCGGTAGAGCAGGCTCGCAAACAAGGCATGGACGAGATGAGCGAGAAGTTCCGCGAGCTGGGCGAAGAGGTCTATATCGAGCGGGAGTGATCAAGTTAGGCTAAGTGTCTTGACGCAACTCCTAGTCTTGGGCTCGCTCTGGCATGACCTTGTCACAGGATTTTTTCCTAGTCGTACCGAATTACGGACGGTCAGGGAGTGATGACGCCTGGGAAACCATCGATGCAGGTTACATCGAGCTTTGGGGAGCTGCGTGCGATCTCCTTGCCAAGAGTTCGTGGAATCTTGATGGGAATTTGATCGAAGTCCAGATTGATTGGCGTCCCCTGTTAGCGCGTCACAAGCGCTCATATGCAGTAATGAAGAAGCTCACCTCAGTGCCGCGGGATGCTCGAGCAAGTGACAGCTTTCATCGAATATTGGAGGAGTTTCCGAGACGCCCTTCGCGAGTTAGGGCCACCGTTTCTCTGCAGGATGACAGTTCCAAGGTTATGAAAAACCTGGGCCCGCAAATCCTTGAGAACTTGTTGCACGATGTCTTCCTGGCAATGAACATTTCTCAGCCAGGTAGTTGCGATTTCTATGGAGCAAGGATTACCAACACCGAATATCCAACAGATGTATCACTGTCGAACACTAATTTCGATTCATCGTTGGATGTTAGTCTGCACCACGGATGGCCGCGCATTTCTACTTTGGAGCTAACGGACGTTGCCCGTTGGTACCGTTCTGTCCATTCCGATCTCGCTCAGATACCGAACAATCCCATGGAGCGTGCGCTATTCGCTGTGCTTCATATGGCTAAGATCGATGCTACTGCTGTTTCCGTAGTCTGGCTGTTTTATGCCTTCGAGAGCTTGCTGCAGACCAAGCCGGGTGAAAACTTCGCAACTATGGTAGCCCGCATCTGCCTTTTGCTCGATGCCAATGCAAGTCAGGCATCTCTGGTTAAAAAGCAGATGCGCTCTCTCTACAACACTCGGAGCGCGATCGTTCACGGGGGGTATGAGGTCATTCATCCCATGCACAATGAGATACTGGATGATAGAGTTGATGATGTGTACGGCAGGCTTGTCGAACTAACCCGTTGGGGGCAAGCGTTCCTTCTGGCGTGCATACAACGAACTATCCAGAATGGTTGGCTCTTTCCTCGTTTCTCAGAGGTTCTTGATGGGGAACCGATTGAGGGACCCAGTCTCAAGTGAATTGGATGCGGTCGGACAAATCGACCAGCTCCTGTGCAACAGAACACAGGGCT
>JASJEH010000089.1 GCA_030064755.1 Methyloceanibacter sp.
GCCGTCAAGTACGGCATGAACATCACCCATATCCTGCTGAACAACGCCGAGCTTGGCAAAATCTCCAAGGAACAACGCGCAGGCGAGTGGCCCGTCTGGGAGACCAACCTGCACAATCCCTCCTTCGCCGCCTATGCGCGCCTATGCGGTGGCCACGGCGCCAAGGTCACCGAAACGGCCGATCTCAAAGAAGCAATTGCCAAGGCGTTGCTATCGGACAAACCGGCGCTCGTGGAGGTCATGACCGACGTGGAACTGGTCTAGCCGCGCACACGCGGCCTTAGGGAGCAAGCTGCGATGGACCTGGAAGACAGTTTGCGTGCGTGCGCACCGTCATCTCTGATTGAGGCTCGCGCCATCGCTCACAAGGCCGTTCAGCTACTTGCAATGGTAGCGCGCGCAAATCTCAAACCCGAACCCGATGACAGTCACTCCAATCTCGGATGGGACGTCGCCTCGAAACGCTTTCTCACGCAGCCTATTGCGGCCGGCAACAACACTCTGACAATCGGCTTGTCGCTGTGGCCGATGCATCTCGATATCTCACGCGTCAACGAGAGAGCCGTGACGTTTGACTTGGACCGGCGCAGCTTCGAAGACGCCCTGCACTGGCTTGATGGACAGCTCACACAGATCGGTTTGGAGCCGGCCTCGAAGGTTTCGCTGCCCTACGAGCTGCCTGAAGCCGTAGCACGCGTCGAGCGATTCCTACCGCACGCGACTTCCAACCAGCTCTCAACGCTAAAGACTTGGTTCAATCTTGCTCAGACCGTACTGTCCGATTTTGCGAAGAACCACGCTGACCTCACGCCGGGCCCCAGTCCCGTGCGATGCTGGCCTCACCATTTCGACATCGCGACTTACGTTCAGCTAGAGCCGAGCGGTTCGGAAACGACGCGCGGTATCGGCGCGGGTATGTCACCCGGCGACGACAGCTATAGTCAGCCATACTTTTATGTGAACCCATGGCCGCATCTGGCCGCGTCCGACCTTCCGGATGCGCCGCATCCGGGCCATTGGCATACGGACGGTTATGTCGGCGCCGTTGCAACGGCGGAGCAGATTCTCACTTTGGACGATATCCCGGACTCTCTTTTGAGCTTTATCGAATCCGCGTTCGCCGTCGGCCGCGCGCAACTAGACGCCTGACGGACGGGACCAACCTCACATCCCGCACATGTCCGGCCCACCGTCGTCCACAACGAGCAGCAGACGGGTTTCTCCGCATCCTGATAGGGGCGGCGAACGGTGCACAATGCCACACCGCTCCAAGGTGGGCCAGCGCTGGCCGCGAAACAGTCCGACGTCGCCAGTGGTGAGTTCGTGGATTGGACTTGGATCGGCATTTCCTTGAGAACAGCCGTACTGGGTGCCACGCCCCCGATACGTGCACAGCAAACGCGCCTCGACATTGTCGAGGTGGAACTTGCGGCATGCATTATCACTGATGACATCGAGGCGGATACGCACGGATACCGTCTTCATGATGCGTGCAAAGGCGCCCGCAAGCATGGCTGCGTCCGCCGCCAGCTGCGTGCGAAACTCGCCTTCCGCCATGCCATGTCGGCTAACGTAGGCGTCGAGAACTGTTCCGGCGCTGGCCGGGCTCGAGACGATTCGCGCGTCCGGAAGGTCCTCCAGCGCCAGCGTATCGAGCCATGTTTGAAACGGCTCACCCAGGTCCCGTCGCCAAACGGCGACCCCACAGCTTGGCGACCAAATCTCGCCCAGGATATTGGGGCCATCGCCCTCCACAACCCGCCGCGCGACGCCGCGGGCGGCGGAGTGTTGAGCGGATCGACGGAATTGGTCCCCGTGCGTGTCGGATTGCGCCTCATTTTCGCGGCGCCCCTGAGCGCTTGATTGAGCGCTTGATTGAGCGCCAGATCGAGCCACGCCGTAGGCCTGTTCGTCCATTATCGTGCCTCAGTCGATGATGTTATAACATACCATTGCTACGGGCCTGGGCGGCCCGCTGTCAAGCCGACGAATCCCAGGAAGAATTACATGTTGGTAAGGGGCTATTCTTCCCCGATCTCGCCGCGTACCTCACGCGTCCACGACGGGGACCTTTAACCTTTGCGGCGAGACACCCGCTCTTTTGGCATGCTGTCGTCGACCTGAACTCATCCCCGCACAGACTAGCGACGCGCATGCGGCATCATGTGGGGATGCTCAGATACTACGCTGCAGCCTTTATGCGCTTTACAGCATCTTTGGTGACCAGAACTTCACTGGATAACATGGTAAAGTTAGTCAGCGCTGCGGACATCCCGTCAAGACCAGGCAACTTAACTCCAGCCGTGGCATCCGCTGCCACGGCACATTCAAAGCCACGCTCTAAGAGTTCCCGGAGGTGGGCCTCAACACAGAGGTTCGCAGCCATACCGGCAATAATAACTTTCTCAATCCGCTGTTTCTGAAGCTGCAGGATGAGGTCGTTGTTCTCAGGTCCAAAGACCTTGTGCGCCCCGCAAACAATGGTCTTCTGATGATTGATGAAAGGCTTGAATTCGTCCAACCAATCGGCACCGCTTCCTTCGAAACCGTCAAGATTGAGGTAACCGGGGCGATCATACATGCGTATGTCATGCATTAGCTTCTCAAGGGTTCCCTCAAACTTCCACCCATGGTCCGTCGGGAAGTAGTAGTGCGGGCTGATAAACAGCGGCGTATTAGTCTCCACGGCGACCTTCATCAAGGCTACCATGTTAGCGACCGCGTTGTTTTCTTTGATACTTTCCGCAACCGCACCAAAGGCAACACCATTTGGATGCAAGAAATCATTCTGCGGATCAGTGAACAAGATTGCAGTGCGCCCCGCTTCAATCCGAAACCCGGGCACGGGCAAAGCCGGTTCTCCCAAATCCTGAAGCCATTGCTCTACCCGGTTCATGCCGGCAGACGCGCTACCATTGGACTCCTGTGCTTCTGCAGTCACAGTTTCTCCAGTCTCCTCCTCAGGTTGCATTCATAGGTCCCTGACTGTGCAGCCAACTGCTCTAGTCAGGAGAGCTTATGAATTCACAGGGTTTTCTGTGAAGGCAACAGATTGCACCGCATAACCGTAGATAGCAGATTGTAACTGCAAATTGCAACTCACAAGCCTTTGCGGATCGTGTGGTGGAAGACGCTGTTGCAACATGAGCTTGCAGAGGATGTGAGCCAGCCGCTGTCAAGCCGACGAATCCCATGAAGAATTACATGTTGGTAAGAAGCTGATCTTCTACCGGCCGTGCCACGTATCCCACTCGTGCATCGCGGTGCCACCTCCTCCAACTACTCTCCGCCGCGATGGGCCGAGCCCCGGTGTCTTCCCGGCGCCGGGGCTCTTCGTCTCGAGGAGCCGTTGCATGACACAGTACCGAGATTTGGACGCGTTCCTGCAGTCATTCGATGACTTTGAGGAAGAGCCAAAGCCGATCGACGCGTGGAAGACGCTGATATACACGCTGGATGGGCTCCCGATTGCCAACGACCTGACCCCCCTCAAGGGCGGTCCACTCCACCAATGGTTTGAAGACGTGGCCAACACCGTCGATCCACTCGACCTTGTGGAGACGCTAGACAGAGAATTGCGGCGGCGCGTTGGTTTGAAAGCCGCCACTTCGCAATCAGCGGAACGACTTCTCATCGCGTTGTGCAAGCAACTGGAAGTTTGCGCATGGAGCCGCAACCGGACGACGCATCAGCGAAGGCGCTAAGGGCCACGGACCGGACACCGTAGTATACTGAGGTCGAATCAGCGGTTTGGGCGCCCATCGTCACAGCCAAAGCAACTGACACTAATCGGTAGCCTGCTCGCTATCGGCGTTGTTCTTCCGTGGACTGATCAGGGTCGTAGTCAATCACGTGCTCTTGCTCGTCAGGGGCGTTGCGGGCGACGATCGCGATGGCGGGCTCCGTCTCACTCAGATTGCGCGGCTGATGCGGCACATCGGCTGGAATGAAAACAAAGTCACCCGCTTCATTGACGATGCGCTTCTTGAGGTCCTCGCCATAGCGGGTCTCGACACGCCCCTGAATCAAATAGACGGCGGACTCATAACCCTTGTGGACATGCGCCTTGGCGGTCGCACCCGGCGGAATCACGACTTTCAACAGCGAAAGCCCTGTGGCGCCGGCGGTCTTGTCGGAGATCCCGGGAAAAATGGGAAGCGCTTGCTTCGACCCTGTCTGCTCAATGCCGCGCACCGTGACGATGTCTTTGCCATCGCGCTCGCCGATAATCCTGGGCTCGGCTTCTGCGGTCCCAGACGCGCCGAGACCGATGGTTGCGACAAGAATGAAGACTCTCAAGATGCGCTCGGGGTGCATGGGGCCATTCCTTTCGTTACGCGGGAGAACGCTACAACGCGCTAATCCCGACGCAAAGAATGAATGTCGCGGCGCACTGGCTAACAGCCCAAGCCCACTTGCGCTTCCAGGACCAGCCTCGAAACACGAAGGCGCACGGCAGATCAAACCCGTGCTGCCTTCGCGTTTGCGATCAACTGATCAGCCGCTGAATTAGGTTGACGATCACCAAGAGAACGATCGCACCGAGTGCGGCCGTGACGATCGCACCAATGACACCACCGGCAATCGTCAAACGAAGGCCCAACCGCGGGAACAACCAGCCGGCAATAAAGGCGCCAGCTATACCGATGATGATGTTCCACAATAGGCCGAAGCCCGCACCTTCGACTATAACACCAGCCAACCAACCGGCGACGGCGCCGATAAGCAGGGTTACGAGAATACCGACGAGATCCATGAGTTTCCTCCCCGTGGGTCGTTCAGAATCGTTGCCCAGCGAAGATGAGTCTAGCAGCGCCGAAGCCCAACTGCACCGTGCCTGTGGAAAAAGATCAGTACCCGCCCCAACCGCATCGTGCAGGCGCGCATCCCGCTCCGCTGGCTGTTCGTGAAATGCCGGCATTCGGTTGCCTTACTCATTGGAATTGAGCCCCGATCCTTGAACAGGGAGACAGGGTCGGAGCCCAGGCCATCCCTAGCGACGGGAGCTGAATCCCGCGATGACCTCCAGGGAAACGACGCTGTCCGGATGCTCGGATTGCTTCCACGTCAAATTTCAACAGGCTTAGGGGAACCCCGGCGCGAGGGGAGGAGCGCCGAGGCTCGAGAATTCGCGGGATGTCGGAACGGGGGCGTTTGGTTTCCCGCGAAACCCGATTGAGGTAGAACCTGACGGAAGCCCCATGACTTTCCGCCAGGCCCTGCCCCCAAATCAGGTTTATGGGTATGTAGGCGCTACATCCGCTACTTCTCATCGAAAAACGCAGCCAGTTCCATCGAAAGTCACATTCGCTGCTGTCAGGCCGTGGGCTGACGGGGGCACAGAGGGGCTTCCCATTGCAATCTTGGGACGCCATAATCAAACCATCAGACGACTCAAAAAGGAGACGTGCGAGATGGCCAAGTTGCTTAGTTGCTTGCTTTTTGCCGCCGCGCTGATGCTTGGACTGGGCAGTGGCCCATCTATGACTCACGCTTGTCCGATGCAGAGTGCCCAGGCCGAGACCAATTCCAGCCCGGTTCAGTTGGCGATGGAGGAAGCAGACGAAGGTTCTGCTAAAGCCGCCTACGATGAAGAAGAAGTCGACGAAGAAAAAAGCGAATAAGAGCCTAGCTGCAGACCCAAGGATTGCGGGGCGCGTCCGGCCATGGCCAACGCGCCCTTTTTGTGGCCCTAGCTTTGCCCTCCCGAGCTTTGCGCTCTAGCCGCGCGCCCTCTTTCAGCATGGCCGGATACACCCTCTCAGGCTGCGGGGGCTTTGCGCGACAAAGCCCAGCCGACGATGGCGACCGCGACAATCATCTCAACCAACGCCAAGGGCAAGGCGGCCAGAAGAACCGATGGTGTGGCCAGGTTCATGTTGAGCAAGCCGAGCCACAGGATCACGAAAATGGCCGCCCAGATCCCGGTCGCGGTGAGCACGACGGTGGTTCCCGAGACGCCAAACCTCTCGAGAGCGAGCCAGGCGATAATGCTCACGGACAGAACCAAGATTGTGTCCCAGACGCCCCAAATCAAGAAGACGGATACG
Organism: Methyloceanibacter sp.; assembly: GCA_030064755.1. Taxonomy (GTDB): domain Bacteria; phylum Pseudomonadota; class Alphaproteobacteria; order Rhizobiales; family Methyloligellaceae; genus Methyloceanibacter. The sequence continues at coordinate 6,051 of JASJEH010000089.1, forward strand.
TTCATGGGAGCAACGTCCGGCAGCTCCGGGAAAGCCGCACGCATGGCAGGCATCACAAACAGGAAGTACCGGAACACTTCCGAGAGGTTGATCCAGACCATATTCAAGCCGATCGCAACCAGGAGCGGCTTGAATTGCGCGGCGTAGGAGTTTTTCGTTTTTGTGGCAGAAGTCATGGCCCTACTTATTCAGTATACGTATGATTCTGTGTTCCCGAACATCGCTGCTTGATGCATGGGACCGCTAGAACCGATAGGCCAC
>JASJEH010000107.1 GCA_030064755.1 Methyloceanibacter sp.
TTTGCCCTATCGCCTAGCGGCTGCTTGAGGGCGGGACCGTACCACCAACTCCGTCGTCATGGCCGGGCTTGACTTGAGCCTGCGCCCGGGCCGGCAGAGCCGGACCCGGGTGGCCATCCACGGTCTGATGCGAACGCCGCCTTGCGCGGATGCCCGGATCAAGTCTGGGCATGACGCGCTTTTGACATCTAAATCGCACCTCCCGCTCTGCTACGGCGGGTGGCACCCACAGCGGTAGCTGCTAGCTAAGCAGTCCTAGTACGGACGACTAACCCAACAATCGAATAATTCCCTGAGGGCGTTGCATGTCTGAATCAGCTGCAGGCCTTGCGGCCTCGCGCGCGCTTCGACGCGCCTACGAGGCTTATCTCGCCTATCGCGTGAAGCAATCGCTTTTCGCCCTGTGGGACGCAGTCGAGCGGAAACGCAGATACGACCCCAACCAGCCGCGCGCGCCAGCCGGCAACCCGGATGGCGGGCAATGGACGGATGGAGGTGGGAGTGGCAGCGGCGGCAGTGGCAGCACTCGGCGCCGTCCCAGCCTGCTTGCGAGCCTGGCTCCAGGCTCCGACCTGGACTCAGACCGTCTGTTCGATAACTCGGAGCAGCTCGTTCGCGTGGCGCAGGGAAGTCGGCGCGTTACTTCGCCATCTGCTGGAACCCCTGCTCAACGTATGATTCGGAATAAGCGCGAAGGAGAGGCCATCGGCGCCATTCAGCGTGTTCAGCAAATCGAACCAGGCTGGCGGCCTCGCGAACGCTCTCTCACAACAAATTCAATCCGGGGAGAAATCGCTCGCGCCGAAGCCAGAAGAGACGAAGCCATTGCACGCTGGCGCGACCTCACAACGCGAGAGCCACGCTCCGTCATCGAGGCATTCAGGCGTGGCCATGGTCTTGAGACCTTCAACGACATTACCTGGCCTCTGCGCAAGAATACGGTTGCCCACTGCACCTTCGACGACCAGACCTTCTTTGGCGTGAATTCAAAGGAGGGCACAAATTACACTCGGCGTGATGATTATCAGGCGAAGAAAATGCGTGGAGTTCTGCTTGAGAAACATCCCGAGGTTATGAACGCGGACAATATTGGTCAAATGCCCAACAACGCACTCTTTCATGCAGAGGCGATATGCCTCTTTCGGGCGGCTCGCGGCAATGGTGGTACGCTTGAAGGCAAAAGGATCCAGGTGACCGTGGATCGGGAAATGTGCAAAAGTTGCAAAGAGGTCCTTCCACTAGTTGGGCTTGAGCTCGGCAATCCCACCGTCATATTCCGAGATCTAGACGGGACAATCGTTCGCGCTATGCGTAACGGCACGTGGCTGAAATAGGGGGCTGACGTGAAAAAGAGTACCTATTTCGATTCAAAGGATAGCGACGGCTGGCCTACGCCCGAAGCACTTAGGCCCTTTTTCTTCGCGCCACCGGGCAAGGAATGGTTCGACACGGGTGGCAACGATACTGGCGGCTTCAGCGCAAAAGGCCTGTACGGCACAGAAGGCGGCGAGTCGTGGAAAACCCGCGTGGATCTGGACTTGGATCTCTATGGCATCCCTGGCCTCGGTGTGCTGCTGATCTATCACAAGTATGGGGGCGGCTACTCTGAGGCCTATACATCGAAGGGAGACTTAAGCCGCCTCAAGGAGTGGGTGCGCAACCTGCATCAGGACCCTCTCCCTGTGGGTCTGTTTATTCCATTTCCAGATGCCTACGAGGCCGTGAAGGAATTCATCGAAACAGACGGTCAGCTCCCCAAATGCATTGAATGGGTCGCGAACAAGGACCTGCCTGCCGGCACTTTTCCTGATCCATAAGCTGACGGCCTGCTCGAACGCTTGTCTCTTTGCCCTATCGCTTAGCGGCTGCTTGAGGGCCTTTTTTGTTTGCGCTACCGGCCTTTTCATTGGTCCTACCGCTTCGCTACTTGAGGACGGGCGGCCTACTTGAGGGCGCGTATGTCTACCAAAGGAATCACAGAATGAGTTTGGGCGATCGATTGAAGCGGGCGCTTGGCCTGGAGGCAAAAGCGAGTCAGACGGCGAAGCTGGTCGCCTGGGCGACGGGCGGGCAAGCTGTCTGGACGCCGCGGGACTATGCAAGCCTAGCGCGGGAAGGCTTCACCAAGAACCCGATCGTGTACCGCTCTGTGCGGATGATCGCCGAGGCCGCCGGCTCGGTGCCGCTGTATCTCTTCGACGGCGGCAAGGAGGTCGACGAGCACCCGCTGCTAACGCTGCTAAAGCAGCCAAACCCGATGGAGTGCGGACCGGACCTGCTGGAGTCCTTCTTCGGTCATCTGATCGTGGCGGGAAACGCCTATCTTGAAGCCGTCGCGGTGGACGGCACGTTGCGCGAGCTGCATGCCCTACGCCCAGACCGCATGAAGGTTGTGCCGGGTTCGGATGGCTGGCCGGAAAGCTATGAGTACGCGGTTGCCGGGCGGACGATGCGGTTCGATCAAGACGGCGCCCGCGTGCGGCCGATCCTGCATATGGCGCTATTCCATCCGCTCAACGACCATTACGGCCTGAGCCCGCTGGAGCCTGCAGCTGTCGGGCTCGACCTGCACAATGCGGCGGGCGATTGGAACAAGGCGCTGCTCGACAATTCCGCCTGTCCCTCCGGCGCGCTGGTTTACACCGCGAAGGATGGGCAGCTCACGCCCGAACAGTATGAGCGCTTGAAGACCGAACTCGAAGACGGTTTTGCAGGCGCGGCCAATGCAGGGCGTCCGCTGCTCCTCGAAGGCGGGCTGGATTGGAAGGCCATGGGGCTGAGCCCGCGCGATATGGACTTTATCTCGGCCAAGCACGTGGCCGCGCGGGAAGTGGCGCTGGCGCTGGGCGTGCCGCCCATGCTGCTGTGTATTCCTGGTGACAATACCTATGCCAACTACGCGGAGGCGAACCGCTCCTTCTGGCGGCAGACCGTGTTGCCGCTTGTGACGCGCACCGCCAAGGCGCTGTCGGCTTGGCTCGCGCCTGGTTTTGGTTTAGGCGCAAGACCCGATACGCCAGCGCTTGAGCTGAAGCCCGATCTCGACGCAGTGGAGGCGCTCTCCACCGAGCGCGAGGCATTGTGGGCCCGCGTCCAGGCTTCGGACTTTTTGACCGTCAACGAAAAGCGTGCGGCCGTCGGCTATGGCGCCATCGAGGGTGGCGACACATTGTCCGGCGCGCCGCCGCCGTAAGCGCAGCAGTTGGGCGCGTGCTCCTGCGCATGTTACCTTCCGGCCGGGACTTACAATATGGCCATTGGCAAGGAGGGGGCATGGGCTTGCGTCTGACACCACCGACAAAGAACGTCTTCTACGTCTCCATCATCTGCATCGTCTTCGCGGTCGCACTCTACCTGTTCGGCGTGCTCGGCTTGGTGACGGGCGGATTCGCTTCTGTCGCGCATTTCGCCTTCTGGTCCGCCGTGCTGGGGTGGTTCATGTTGACCCTCGGCGTGGCGCTTAAAGGCGTATGACACCAAAACACGCGTTTTCCTCAAGCTGACCTGGGGATGACCCTTTGGTCTGAGCTGTCGGGCGCGCGCCCCCAAGGGAAAGAAACACATCATGCTGCAACGCTTTGGCGACCATGCGCCGGAGCGCGAGGTCAAATTCGCGCCCGTCAATCTGCAGACCGTCGAGGCGGACGGCACGTTTACCGGCTATGCGAGCGTGTTTGGCCAGGTGGATCTCGGCCAGGACCTCGTCATGCCCGGCGCCTTCCAGGAGAGTCTCGCCACGCGGGGGGCGCGGGGTGTGAAACTACTGTTTCAGCACGACCCCAACGAACCTATCGGCGTGTGGCTGGAGCTGGCCGAAGATGCGCGGGGTCTTTTCGCCAAAGGGCGCTTGATGCCAGAAGTCACCCGCGCCCGCGAAGTGTTGTCGCTGATGCGGGCAGGGGCGCTCGATGGGCTCTCGATAGGGTTCCGCACCGTGCAAGGGCGCACGGACCCCGCAAGCGGCGTGCGCCGTCTCGACAAGATCGATTTGTGGGAAATCTCGATCGTGACATTTCCCATGCTGCCTGACGCACGCGTGAGCGCCGTGAAGCGTCAGACAGCTTCGCCGCCGGGTGAAGGGCACGCGCGACCAAGTCCGCCGAATAACCTTCCCGGCTTCGCGCAAGTTTTGCGGCGTGGCGCACGGCAGATGCTCAAGAATTAGTCTGAGTACGGACGACTAACCCAACAATCGAATAATTCTCTGAGGGCGTGGCATGTCTGAATCAGCTGCGGGCCTTGCGGCTTCGCGCGCGCTTCGCCGCGCCTATGAGGCTTATCTCGCCTATCGCGTCAAGCAGTCGCTGTTTGCCCTATGGGACGCGGTCGAGCGGAAACGCAGATACGACCCCAACCAGCCGCGCGTGCCAGCCAGCAACCCCGATGGCGGGCAATGGACAGATGGGGATGGGAGCAGCGGGCGCAGCCGGCGCCCAAGCCTGTTCGCGCGTCTGTCTCCGGGATCGGACCTGGACTCAGACCTCCTGTTCGATGATTCGGAGCAGCTCGCTCGCGTGGCGCAGAACCAAGGCCGAGGCCAAGGCCAGGGCCAGGGCAGCGGCCGGGCTAGAGATGCTGCGCGACACTACACAGGCGTCGTCACGCTGCGCAACGGAACGCAAGTGCCCGCGACTCCGCAACAGGAGTCAACAATTTTTGGGCTTAGGGTGGAAGCAAGTAGACTCGAGAGGCAAATTCGAAACTTTGATCCGAATTGGCGCCCTACGCCGAGTCTCGTCCAAACGATTCAGGGTGAGATTGCTGCGACGCGCGCGGAGGTGCAACAAGCGCAGAACTATCTCACCGGGCTGCGCGAGCGCGCCGTCGGGCCAGGCCCTTATGCGAAGGAGTCTATCCCCGCGCGCGGCCCGAGCCGCAACTTCACAGAAACTGAGCGTCGAGAGATCAATCGCATAGGGCGCAAAGACGGGTGCCATACGTGTGGTACAAGGGACCCTGGGACGCCAAGCGGCAACTTTATACCGGATCATCAACAGCCCAACGCGCTAACTAGGCCGGGCGAGTCTCAGCGGCTCTTCCCGCAATGTTGGGCGTGTAGTCGCCAACAGGGCGGGCATGTCGGTGTGATAAAAAAAACTAGGGGGAGGGAGAAGTAGTGATCCAACGTGTAAGAATCGCTCCGGAATATTCGATCTTGTTTGTAGCGGGTCCAGAAGACAATGTTCTGGTTCCCCTTTGCGATAAGCAAGACATCACGATTTGGTCAACGGAGACGTGCATCGTCTTTGGGTGTTTCGCGGAAATAGACGGCGATACGGAGGTCACGCTTGCGCCAGCTGCAGAGCTACAGGCCGGTTCAGTCCAACGTCCCGATTGTGTTTTGCGTTTCGATGGTGAGCTTGAGACTCCGGAGCGTGAGCTGGAGGTTACGACTGCGGCAGACGAGGTTGTCATGGATACAAGTGTGCAAAGTGCCCTAACGCGCGTGCGTATTTGGTCCGATCACCCTAAAGAACCGGAGCATGTGTTTATCGGCTGGGGGTGAGCACTGGCCTGAGACTTGCCACTGATCAGTGGTCCAGCCCCGTTTGTCGGGTTTCATCGTTGGCTCTGTCGGCCCAGCGGCTTACTTGAGCGCGTGGTTGTTTGCGTGAAACTACGACGCGCGGCAACTGCTACATAACTCGTCTGTCTACGGACGACTAACCCAACAATCGAATCGTTACCTGAGGGCGTGGCATGTCTGAATCTGCTGCAGGCCTTGCGGCTTCGCGCGCGCTTGCTTGTTTGCGCTACCGCGCTTCGCGCTACTTGAGCGCTTCGGCGCGCCTACGAGGCTTATCTCGCATATCGCGTCAAGCAGTCGCTCTTCGCCCTATGGGACGCAGTCGAGCGGAAACGTCGTTACGACCCCAACCAACCCCGCGTGCCAGCCGGCAATCCCGACGGCGGGCAATGGACGGATGGGGGCGGGAGCAGCGGGCGCAGCCCGCGCCCAAGCCTGCTCGCGGGTCTGGCTCCAGGCTCCGACCTGGACTCAGACCTCCTGTTCGATGACTCGGAGCAGCTCGTCCGCGTGGCTCAGAACCAAGGCCGACGCCAAGGCCAGGGCAGGGGTAGGCCTAGAGAAGCTACGCGACACTACACAGGCATCGTCAAGCTGCGCAACGGAACGCAAGTGCCAGCTACTCCGCAACAGGAGTCAGCACTTTTTGGGCTTAGGGTGGAAGCAAGGAAACTCGAGAGGCAAATTCGAAACTTTGATCCGAATTGGCGCCCCACGCCAAGCTTCGTCCAAACACTACGAGGTGAGATTGCCGCGACACGGGCGGAGGTCCTGCAGGCGCAGAACTATCTCACCGAGCTGCGCGTGCGCGCCGTCGGGCCAGGCCCTTATGCGAAGGAGTCTATTCCCGCGCGCGGGCCAGCCCGTAACTTCACAGAAGCTGAGCGTCGAGAGATCAATCGCATAGGGCGCAAAGACGGGTGCCATACGTGTGGTACAAGGGACCC
>JASJEH010000106.1 GCA_030064755.1 Methyloceanibacter sp.
CGTTTCCCTATGCAATTTCGGTCTGGGCCGATGGTGGTAACTGGGAACTCGGTCACTGGCTGACCGGGCGCGTGGGCGGTGGCGCGCTGGCGGCCGTCGTGCGTGCGATTCTCGAGGACTATGGCTTCTTCCGCTACGATGTAACGAAGCTCTACGGTTTCCTCGACGGGTTCGTGATCGACCGCATCATGTCCGCGCGCGAGGCTTTGCAACCCCTGGGATTGGCGTATCTGTTCGATGCGTCCGAGTCCGGTGGCCTCATGAGGTTCGCTCATCGCGGTTTCTTGGGGTCCGTGGCGAACATCTCGCCTGACTTGCTTGTCGAGACCGATCAAGAGGCGCCGCTTTATACGCTCACCCGCGGCCAGGAGACGGAGCTACCGCTAGCGGCGAAGATCACGTTCATCGACGGCAATCACGATTACGCTCAAGGTGCGGTCGAGGCACGGCGTCTGGGCAGCCGCAGCGACCGGGCGGCGGCGGCGGACCTTCCGATCGTGATGGGGCAGGGCAAGGCGCTGGCCATCGCCGAGGGCTGGCTGCGCGATGCCTGGGCCGCTCGCGAACGGGGCGCCTTCGCCGTGCCACCGAGCAGACTGGCGCTGGAGCCCGGGGATGTCGTCACCTTATCATCGGGCGACCGCGATACGCTGTGGCGGCTGACCGAGACGCGTGACGCCATGTTCAAGGACGTGGATGTCCGCTCGGTCGAGCCCTTCAATCTCGACTCCGTGGTCGCGCCAGAGAAGGAACGCGTCTTCGAACCTGTCACTGTGTTCGGGCCGACTGGCTCGGTGTTCATGGACTTACCTCTCTTACGCGGGGACGAGGCGCCGTATGCGGGATATGTCGCCGCTACTGCAGATCCTTGGCCAGCTGCCGTGGCCGTATACCGCTCGCCATCGACTAGCGGCTTTGAACTGAATGCAATTGTGCCGGCGCGCGCCACGATGGGCCTCACCGACAGCGATCTGTATGGCGGTCCGCTTTACCGCTTCGATCGGTTAAATGCGCTTTGGGTAACGCTCGACTTCGGAGAGCTGGAGTCAGCGACAGAGGAGGCCCTCCTAAATGGGGCCAACTTCGCCGCGATTCAGAACGATGATGGTGAATGGGAACTCTTTCAGTTCCAGACGGCCGAACTTGTCGCATCGCAAAAGTACAAGCTCTCGACTCTGATACGCGGGCAGTCTGGCACCGAGAATGCCATGGGCACCCCCGTTGCGGCAGGTGCGCGCTTCGTGTTGATCAATAGCGCGGTGACCGCGCTCAATCTTCGGCCCGACGATGTCGGCCTCGCGCTGAACTACAGATACGGGCCTGTGAGCGAGAGCCTCGACTCTGACACCTACGGCGCTGTGTCCTACACGGCGCAAGGGTTGGGACTGCGTCCCCTTTCGCCAGTTCATGTCCGAGGCAAGCGGGAGCCATCCTCTGGAGACTGGACCATCGCTTGGATTCGGCGGACGCGTATCGGCGGCGATAGTTGGGAAGGCCTTGAGGTGCCGTTGGGCGAGGATGTCGAGCGTTATGCGCTTGAGATTCTAAACGGGCCGGGTGGTGCGGTTCTGCGAACCATCGATCTTGACACGCCGGGCTACACCTACACCGCGGCGATGCAGTCCGAGGACTTCGGATCGGCGCAGTGGAATCTGCATGTGCGTGTGGCGCAGATCTCGCCAGTCTATGGACCGGGACCGGCCACGGAACAGCTCATCTACGATTACTAAAACTAACTTCTCGACAATCCGACAAGGTGAATCATGGCCGAAGAAAGCGCGAAGCTGCGCATTCCTTACATCGCAGCTGCACAGGCGCAGAAACACATCACGCACAACGAGGCGATGACGTTGCTCGATACGCTCGTGCAATTGAGCGTGATCGACAAGGACCTCACAGCGCCACCAGCGAATCCAATCGAAGGCGATTGCTACATCGTCGCAGGCGGCGGCGGATCGGCCACCGGCGATTGGATTGGCTGGGACAATCGCGTTGCCCGCTACCTCGACGGCGCATGGCGGTCGTATCTCCCCGGCGAAGGCAGCGGCGCGGGCTGGCTTGCCTGGGTGCAAGACGAAGATGCGATGTACCGTTTCGATGGGAACGCCTGGGCCTTGGCGGGCATCGAAGGCCCGGAGGGCCCCAGCGGCTGGGACCAGTGGCAAGGCGCGTGGGCCTCAGGCCAAGGCTACGTGTTGCACGACGGGGCGCAGAACGACGGCTCGTCCTACATCTGCATCGTGCCCCACACCGCGACCGCCGAGACCGAGCCGGGAACAGGCGTGAACTGGCCGACCGTTTGGGATTTGCTTGCCGCCAAGGGACAGGACGGCGCGGGCGGTAGCGGCACCGGTACCGGCAGCGACGGTGCGGACGGCGAAGACGGCAAAACCGTACTCTCCGGCATCATCGATCCGGCCAGTGAGGGCGTCGACGGCGACTTCTACATCAACACGAACACGTGGACGATCTTCGGCCCTAAAGCATCTGACACGTGGCCGTCCGGCGTGTCACTCGTCGGCCCGGCCGGCGCGGACGGTGACGATGGCGCGCCGGGTGCGGATGGACAAGACGGTGTGGATGGTGCAACCGGCGCTCCTGGCGCTGACGGTCAAGATGGCGCCGATGGCAACACGGTCTTGTACGGCACGATCGATCCGACGAGCGAGGGCGTTGATGGCAATTTCTACATCAACACCGTCACGTGGACGATCTTCGGGCCGAAAGCGTCCGATTCATGGCCGTCCGGCGTCTCACTCGTCGGCCCGGCCGGCGCGGACGGACAAGACGGCGCCGATGGCAGTGGCGGTGGTTCGGCAGGACCGATGGCCACGGCGCGCTATTCGGACACGACGGGGCAGTCGGTGAATTCGACGGGCTGGACGGCCATGTCGTGGGACACGACGGACCATGAGGACACGTCCGGCTTCTCCCATGACACCGTGACCGACAACTCGCGGGTTACGATCCTGAACGACGGGCCGCATCTCATCGCCGCGACGATCTCGGTGGAAGGGACCACGACCAATTACCGGTACAACGGCGATCTACAGGTCTTGGTCAACGGCACGGACGAACTCGCGCCAGAAGGCAGTTGGGGCTACATACGCGGCACCTCGGGTGCGAACTATGCCGGCATCACTCTCACCTTCATTCACGACTTTGCTGCGGGCGACTACATCGAAGTCCGCGTACGCCGCGCCAGCAATACAAACGGCAATGGCACGCGGCGCCCAGGCGGCTGCCATCTGTCGATCGCGCACCTCACCAGCGGATCGGGCGGCGGCGGCAGCGGCACGGACGGTCAAGACGGTGCGGACGGACAAGACGGCAAGACGGTGCTGTCAGGCACGATCGACCCGACGAGCGAAGGCGTCGATGGCGACTTCTACATCAACACCGCCACATGGACGATCTTCGGGCCGAAAGCTTCCGATGCGTGGCCAACGGGTGTGGCGCTGGTCGGCCCGGCCGGCGCGGATGGACTAGACTTGACGACGCTGGAGGACGGAACGGTCACCTCGCTCGGGGTCAACACCGGGGCCGATGCGACGAACCGGCTCGCGGTCAAGAGCGACTCGGTGCTCCTCAGTCACGATGATGTCACGCCGGGCACCGGCGACATGCGTGTCTCGTTGAACAAGAGCGAGACGGCGCGGGACGCAGGCTTCACCTTCCAAACGGGCTACGGAACGCGGGCCTTGTTCGGGCTTCTCGGCGACGACGACTTCAGTCTCAAAGTCAGCCCGGACGGCGGTAGCTTCTCGACAGCGCTGACCGTCGATAAGGACAATGGCGCGGTTGATCACGCGGAAGGCTCGAAATTCGAGGCCACCACGAACTATGAGAATTACATCGCCTCTGACACCTGGACGAAGATCGCCTTCAACAACACGGTGCACAACGATCAAGGGGATCTCGACGGAGGCAATAACCACTTCGTGGCGCCGTCTGACGGCTACTACCTGATCGGCGCCAAGTGGCGCTTCAAGGCCAACGGTCCCGTGCCGGCACAGGTTCTGACGCGCCTCTACCAGAACGGCGTTGGGCTCGAGCGAACGACAGCACAGTCGGACGGGGATGTGGTGTCGACACGGACGATGGTGCAGACCTCGACGGTGCTCAAGCTCGCGGCCGGCGATGAGATCGCAGTCTACGCCTACCTGAGAACAAATGACGGTTATGTGGACGACCACTCGTCGCTCTTCTACGGCGCGCGCATCGCGTGATCTGAAAAAGGGAGACGGGGCCGGGGATGCCCGGCAGCGGGGACCATCCGCCAAGATAAGACCCCGCCACGACTGCGCGCCGCCGGATTCGATGATCCAACACCCTTGCGATAGAGAAGGTTGAGGCTGATGACCGTGCCCCAGCACCAAAACTCCAACGGGTCATGGCAACTCGACAAGCGAGTGCCGGTGGCCCTCATCTTGTCGATTGTCCTTCAGTCTGCCGGCCTCTTTATGTGGGTCGGCGCGTTGTCCAGCCGCGTCTCCGAACTGGAGACAAAGGCGGTTCGCGCTATCGACGCGGGCGAACGAGTGATCAGCCTTGAGGCCGAGATGCGCGAATTGCGCCGTGTCCTGGAGCGCATCGAGGCCAAGCTCGACCGGCGGTCTTCGAATGCGGCGCTCGGCATGCGCGCGTCGCGCCCGCTTTGAACCGCGCATGCAGGGCCCGGCCGGCTCGCCACCCAACTCTCTCTTTCTAAAAGTTCCTTCCACTGACCAAAGGAGACGACTCATGACGACATTTGCTTGGCTAATCACAGGCGGCTTTGCAAGGGGCTACCGCACGCAGGTTCTTGGTGTGACCACTGCACTTTCCGCGGTCGGTCTCTGGGCAGTCGGCGACTTGACCCTCGCACAGCTTGTTACTGAGATTCCGATCATTCTGGGCGGCTTGGGACTTGCGGCGTTGGGCGCCAAGGTAGACGATGCTGCCGGAAGGGGTGCGCGCGACTCTAGGAAGCGCTAGGCGCAGTTTTGCCCAGACGGCGTTCAGGCGGCGTTCATGGTCGCTCCCGTATCGTGGCGACCATGATGAGATGTGTGGAACTGAGATGACCTGCTACGCATTCAGATTGCTTGCGGCCTTTGGGATCGCTGCGTTCGTCGGTGTTGCGACCGTGGCACCGGTCCATGCGGCTTGCATGCCGCTGGGCTCTGCGGGCGGGGTGATTTCGAAGAATGGGCTTGTCCCAGGCACGGTCGCGGTAAGCAGAGCTCAGGCCAAGGGCGGCGGGAAGGTGATTAAGATCGTGCTTTGCCAGAACGGAAATAGTTTCGTGTATCGGGCCACCGTCCTTGGCAAGCAGGGCGCCGTAAAGAACATCACGGTTAACGCCAAGACCGGGCAGTAGGGCAGTTATCTTGGCGAGAAGCACCGCACCTGTTCCAAGAATCGCCATGAGCCTAATGCACATCCAAGGAACTCTGCTGTAACGAAGACGCCAAGGGAGGGCAGTTCTTTGAGGCTTCTCGTCGTCGAGGACGATCCAGATCTCAACCGTCAGCTTGCCACCGCGCTCGGCGAAGCGGGCTACGCCGTCGATACTGCATTTGATGGCGAGGAAGGCCACTTTCTCGGTGATACAGAACCGTATGATGCGGTCGTGCTGGACATTGGCCTGCCAAAGAAAGACGGACTTTCGGTTCTCGAACAATGGCGGCGCGACGACCGCAAAATGCCTGTGCTTATCCTGACCGCTCGCGAGCGCTGGAGCGATAAGGTGGCTGGGATGGATGCGGGCGCGGACGACTACGTCGCCAAGCCCTTTCACATGGAAGAGGTACTCGCGAGACTTCGGGCGCTCTTACGACGCTCGGCCGGACACGCGAGCAATGACCTCACCTGTGGACCCCTGGTTCTCGATACGAAGGCGGCACGGGTTACGGTCGAAGGACAAGCGATCAAACTCACGTCGCACGAATACCGTGTGCTGCATTATCTGATGATGCAGCGGGATCGTGTCGTGTCGCGTACCGAATTGGTAGAGCATCTGTACGAGCAGGATTTTGACCGGGACTCCAATACCGTCGAAGTCTTCATAGGCCGCTTGCGCAAGAAGCTGCCGGTCGATTTGATCAAGACCGTCCGCGGCCTTGGCTATCGTCTCACGGACAATCCCGACGGGGCTTAGAGCCTTTCATGGTTGGATTGAACCATTCTGCCGAGGCGTTTTGGGTTCAGGATCGAGGAAAAATTGATGCGCATATCCTGCGATACGGTCGAGAATTCTTTCGACGAACATGGGCCCAAAACGCCCGGTCCCGAAGGGATTGCGCCCTGATGGCGGTCCGTGGCGAAACAGCCCTCGACCGATGCATGGGCATCGCTCTTCGGTCTGGTCCACCACAGCCCATCCATCAGACGCGCAACAGAATTGATCCAATCTAGCCCTGAAAGGCTCTCGCCCGATGGGGCCTAAATCTCTCGCCTTCCGACTCTTCGTCTCCGCCGCCGCATGGGTGCTCGTGGTGATCCCCATCGCCGCAATAC
>JASJEH010000005.1 GCA_030064755.1 Methyloceanibacter sp.
TAATTGTAAATGGTCCTGAACACGGCGGCGGCGGACGCTTGGGAACGTCCGGGTTCCAGGATCAGCGATAGCGGGCTTTGAAGGTAAGAGTATTGGACGGCAACCGTCGCGATATCGCCGTCATGCATGTATTCCAGCGGTGCGATGCTGTTGTTGTCGACCCATCCCGTGCCTGTCGGTGTTGCAATGACCATTGAGGAGCGCGAAAAAGCGTCCATCTCGATAAGATCAGCGAGTGCTTTCTGAGCCTGCTGCTCGGGCGAGTCTGCAGAACGAAGTCCTGCGTAAACGCGGATCGGTTCAAGAGCCGTCCGTCCGGTGAAGGCCTCGATGTCGGCCTTTCTCGGACCCTCGGTAACGAACCGCTTCCCGGCTCGACCGAGACCCTGCCATTCAATCAGAGAACCGGGACCTCACGATCGCGTAACCTCGGTTGGGATAGAGGCGCCGGACGGATCCGCAATGTCCACCAACGCTTGCGCGCGGTCGATCGCTCCGATCACGGCGCTGACCAGCGTGCCGTTGACAAGCGTGACAAGAAGCACCGCGAAAGCCAACGCGCCCAGCAGTGCCGCGATCCTTCTCGGTACCCAGCCATACACAAGGGCAGACGCTGCCCGGGTTCCGGCAATCACCAAGCGAGAGAGAAGCATCAATATAGCGGCGACAACGACCGCGATCAGGACCACCTGCAGCAGATTTGTGGCCTCGGTCGGCGGCATGTTTAAACGAGATCGGACCTCGTCCTGCCACGCAGCAGCTTGCGGGATGTAGATGATGGCGGCGATCGCACAGGCCACAGCCAAGCTAACATTCACAACCCGCCACCACGCCCGTGGAACTTCCGGGAGCTCAAGGTAGCGCCATAACGTCAGGCTGCCGTATCCGATCACATACCCAATAAAGAACGCTATGCCGCCGAGCAGCCCCTGAAAGAGAGGCGGACGCGGCACAAGCGATGGGGTGAACGTCAGTATGAAGAACAACAGACCGAGGAAGACCCCGGTTAGCGACGGTAGCCACCAAGGGGTCGCATCAGAATCTTTGTTGGTTTCTTTGCCTGTACTCATGCGCGAGAGTGTTCCCAACCTCGGTCGCCATGGCAAGAGCAGGTAATGCCTCGGCCGAGTCGATGGCAGACCGAGAGAGCAGGCGGCTTTCCGATTTGCGAAACGGGAAGCGTTGCTGTGGCCTCGGCGGCTCTTCCCTGCGCCGTTGTTCGTTGTTAGCCCCCGAACACAACTGCGCGGATAGGCAGCATAAGGGCTTGCGCGCGAATGACGATGGCGTTCGCAATGCCCATACCGTCAACGATCCGCGCCACGAACGCGCGGAGTCCCGTGATCTTGCCCACCCCAATCTCTTTGGCGCGACTGGTGTAGGCGACTCCACTGCAGATGCTTCCGCGCGGAAGCGCGTTGGCCTGACTGTCTTTGAAGACCGGCTCAAGAAACGTCAGAATCGTTCCCGGCCGTGCTCTCTCGTCGACGTCCAGAAGCTGATCGGTCGGCCGGACCTGCCCGCTGGCGATGACGTTCTGAACGTCGGTGATGACCATCGGAATAACGGTAAGAGGTTTGGACGAGCAGGTGATCTCTGTGATCATGCCTACGTGCAGGACTTGGGCAGATATCTGCCCGAAGGTGGCGAGAACCACGGGACCGTCGGACGCCCTCGGAACCAAAATGCCCGCGGGGCGGAGGATCGGGTTGACGATGTCGCCGCGCCGCAGAACGAATTGCTTCACCGTGCCGTCGACCCCCGCGAAGACGGTCGCCTTTTGGATTTCCGTCTCCGCCTCTGCGAGGGCCGCTTCGGCGCTTGCGCGCTGTGCGGGCAAGCTGGCCGAGATCTGCGCTTCGACCACTTGGCGTTTTGCAAGGGCTGCGTCCAGCGCGCCCCGCCGGCTCTCCGCCGTTGCGCCAAGACTAACCAACTCCTGCGCTGAAACGACCTGCGGGTTCCGCTCGTAAAGCTCTTCCCGGCGCTTCAATTCATCCTGCGCCTCCCGCAAGGCGCCTTCTGCAACAATAATGTTTCCCTTGGCGACGCTGAGTTCGGATTGAGCTTGCTTCATCGCCGCGTCCACCTCGGCTATGCGCCGCCGCGCTGTCTCGGCCGCCGCGCGCTGCCGGCTTGTGTCGAGCCGAAAAATCGGATCGCCCGCCTTCACGTCCTGATTGTTGCTGACATAGACCTCTTCGACCCGGCCCGGACGGTCAGAAATGATTGAGACCGTGCGAAAACCGACAAGGACATTCGAAGCAATCGGGTGGAAGTAGAAGATGACGGTGACGAGCGTGATGGTCAGGACGGCGCATGCGGTTATCCCCCAACGAAGCTCATACCAGAAATTATAGAGCGTGATCTCTTCGCCAAACCGCTTGCCCTGGCCGTAACGCCGATAGAGATAGTCAGGCAGGATCGTAACGAGAAAGCTGAAAACAAGTTCAATCATGGATCACGTCTTTGTCTCAGCGCTTTTCGACAGCGCTTTGGCCATATCCTTCAGCGGCGTCACAAAATCGGGAAACCGAATAGATGCCAGAATGAGCCCAGCGACCCAGTAGATATTGTTGAAGGTGAAAAGCGAGATGAGGCCAAGGATGCCGACGATCTGCAACTGTACCTTCGTGGCGCCCCTGGCCAGGCGATCAGGCCACGCCTGAATTCGAAAATACAAGAGCCCAAGTCCCAGAACGACCAGTACCAGCGACAATGCCACTACTACGAGGAGCCCGTCAGTGTGTCCTGGAGCGGTGACAAAGAATGGTAACGCGTCGATCGAGACGCTCTGATTCATGACGTCCATCTTTGTCGATCCACGCTCACTACCCCCATCCAGCAGAATCAGAACCAGTGTAAGAACGGCACATGATAAGAGTCCCCATCGTAGCTCATACCAGAAGTTATAGAAGGTGATCTCTTTGCCGGGCCGCTTTCCTTGTCCATAACGCCTGAAAAGATAGTCAGGCAGGATCGTGACGAGCGCGCTGAAGAGAAACTGAATCATCTATCAATCCCCCGTCGAATGGGCTGGCGCCAAATCTGATTTGGATCTGTTATCGCCACTATTGCCACTCGAGACGTGCAGTGCCACAAGCCTGGCGATGATAACGGCGATGTAGAGCGTCCCCACAGCACCCTCCAATGCGACAAGCGGCCGGATCAGACTTGAGACTGGCACGATATCGCCAAAGCCCAAGGTCGTCAGCGTCACCAAACTGAAGTAGAGGAAGGCGTCGCCTAGTGCGTCCGAAGCGGACGCGCTGGGGACGCCTGAAAACGACCCCGGGCTGCTGAGCTCGATGACTTCGTAGACGCTCGCGAACACAACGGCGACCAGGAGATACGCCACGATCGATTTGGTGATCGCGCCGTCAGTTGCACCGCGCGTGCCGAAGAGTTCACTCAAAACGATCGTCACGACTAGCGCCATCCAAGCGGCAGTCAAAGCAGCCGCGATGATCTCCAGCTCAACCCCGCCCCAGAGTAGCGCACTCCACCGCGCTAGAAATGTCATGACCGTCAGCGCGAGGAATGGTCGCCAACGGGCGTCGTTCCGGGTCACGGAGTATGCACCCGCGATAATGACCGCGTCGAAGAGCACCTCAACCAGCACCCTAGATCCTGTCGCGGTTGCGGCGGGCGCAAAGACGATCAGGAGACAAAGCACCAGTAGCAATACCGCATACTTGGGGAGTCTGTTTCTGTGTACCGAAGGCCGAGAATGATCTGTCATTGCGTGCTCCCTTGACGCGATACGGCCAGAGTAGCCGTTGCGCTCTAGTTCATGAATCGCTTTCACAATGCGACGGTTGGCAGGATGATACGGGAGAGACGAATTTGCGACGACCGTATAGTTTTTCGAGTCTATCTTGAACTTCGAGATTAGGTCGGATTCGAAAGACCGGGGGACAATCTGATGACGGACTTAGGAGAGGTGCCGAGCCATTCGGCTGATGCCGACGGCCAAGCGCGAGACATGCACGAGCGGCCCCTAACCAAAGCATTCTTGGTTGCCGGTCTCATACTCTTCGCCGTCGTACTGGTTGCCTATGGCTCCAACGTACTTATTCCGCTGGCGGTGGCGCTTCTCGTTTGGTTCTTCATCAACGCGCTGGCAAAAGCCTACCGGAGACTCTGGTCGAGATGGTTCGGACCCATGACCCACCTGTCGATCGTCTTGGCTCTTCTGACGATGATTGCCGCTAGCCTCTTTGCGCTCGAAGTGGTGATCAGCAATGTCAGCACCATGAGCGCTAGCTCAGCAGACTTCGAGCGAAGCCTGACCGTACTTCTCGACAAACTTGCTACAGCTACTGGGGTGGATCGAGAGGAACTATTGGATGAGGTTCTCGGCCAGTTCGGCTTGGGACAGCTGCTCAGCTCCATCGTGTCTGCGACGACAAGTTTCGCCAACAGCTTTGCCGTCGTCTTCATCTACGTCATTTTCTTGCTCGTCGAGCAAAAGTTCTTCGACGTGAAGCTAAATGCCATCGTGCGCGATGAGAAGCGCCGCGAACAGGTGCGCGGGATTTTGGAGCGTATTGGCCATGATGTTCAGAGTTATCTTTGGATCATGGCGTTTGTCAGCATCTTGACCGCTGGGCTGTCATACCTCGTTATGATCCTTATTGGCGTGAACAATGCGGCTTTTTGGGCATTTCTAATCTTTATGCTGAACTTCATACCAACGATTGGTTCCATTATCGGAACTGCGCTGCCTGCGCTCTATGGTTTGTTGCAATTTGGAGAGGTTGGCCCGTTTCTGCTTCTGCTAGCGGCAATTGGCACGATCCAGTTTTTAGTAGGCAATGTGCTACAGCCGCGGTTATCTGCGAAGACACTCAACCTCAGCCAATTTGTCGTCATCCTGTCGTTGTTCGTTTGGGGTTCGATGTGGGGCATAGCAGGAATGTTCCTTGCTGTGCCTATCACGGTGATCCTTATGATCGTGCTGTCCAACTTCCCGTCTACGAGGCCCGTGGCCGCCCTGCTATCGGAAACCGGCGACGTCGACGCAGATCAGATTGACGATTGAGCTGCGAACGCACACAAACAAAAAAAGCCCCGGCGCTCGAACACCGGGACTTCGAATAGCACTAAGCTTTCGTCGCGAAAGACAGGAGGCTGGCCGCGCCTAGTCCTCTTTGACCTTGTTGAGCACCTTAAAGTCCTTATCGAGATAGATCTCGTACTTGACCCGATCACAAATGACGTCGTCGGCTTCGTACCACTTGCCTTCCGCCTCTATATCCGTGTCGGCGACGGTGCAACCCATTGCCTTGATGGCAGTCTGTACGCCTTCTATTTCCTGTTCCGTCAATGCCCCGTCCTCGGCGGAGACAGATGCCGCGGTAAAGAACGTGAGAGCGAAAGCCGTCGCGAATACGCGCATTTTTGGTGATCCTTCAAGCATGTGGTTGTCCAGAGCAGCAACACCTAGCAGTTCTGTCTGGCTCGCCATGATCGTGATTTCCGTCGAACGTCCGCACGTGCCTGACATGGAGGTAGTCGGTCTCAGGGGTCCTGCAACAGTCGCAGAGAAAACCGATTAAGGCGATGGTGGATTTCGATCCGTGGGCTTCCGAGTGTCTTAAGCCTACATTGTGCTTACGAGGCTGAGGCTGATCCGTTCCAACAGCACTGTCAGAGTCTCAACTTTTAGGGTCAACGCCGCAAATGCAAGCGTCATCAGAGCAGCTGGGATCAGGATGCTGCGGGTCAACTCTGGCGAGTTCGTGCGCGTCTCGGGGCTTCTTCGGCCTGCAAGAGGATGATGCATCATCAACAGTCCTTTTTTGAACCTGCTTATGAAACGCACTAGCATCTTGGTTGGATCATCGCTCCGTCCAAAAAACTGAGCCTCCGGCCAGGGATTGGAACCGGAGGCATTGCTCCCAAACAGATCGCTTAACGACCGAGCTGCGTCTAGTCCGCAACCGGTGGTGCGAATATGCATATCGAGCCTTTGCAAGGGTTGTCGCCAAGCCGCTTGATTAAGACGAAATTCCATTTTTCAGTGCAGCAGTCGCTTACTGATACCTGGCTGACCGCGGCACCTGAACTGAGAATGTCTGCTTGCAGGCGCGAAGCAGATGTTGCTCTTCAGCGCTACGACGGCCGGCGTCGCGGCGTCTCTGGTGCAAGTCCAGTACTGTCCACCATTTCGAAGTCTCATACGTACAGGTTTCATAGAACACTGATAGTTGAGAGTTTCTGCCCGATATGAACACAACGATTCCCGAAGACCCGAAACCGCAAGTCCCCGCCCCAGCCATCGTTCTCGGTACGGCAGGCTTGCTACCGTTCCTCTTCCTGACGGGGCTCTGGCTGACAGGCGCCGACACGATAGCCACGGTCGCGCGTCAGGCCTTGCTCGCCTACAGCATCGCAATCCTGTCGTTCTTGGGCGCGGTACACTGGGGTCTGGCCATGACCGCCGCGCCCGGCGAACAGCCTTGGCGCCGGTACTTCGTCAGTGTCCTCCCGGCCCTCGCTGCGACAGCCACGGCTTTCATTGGCGGCGGACTTCAATTCCTCTGGCTCGCCGCCTGTCTCTTTGGTCTCTTGCTCTATGATCTCTATGCCGTGAAGCAGGGAGAAGCTCCCGATTGGTACCCGCGTCTGCGCTGGCCGCTCACTATCGCCGTTTGCGTATGCCTTATGGCCGCCGCTCTGCGTTGAGCTGCGAACCGCCTCGGCTCCGCGCCTCGAAGATCCAACGCAGAGTCACTGCTTCCGCGTAAGGCGGACGCGAAAGATCGTCGCTTCGTGGTGGCCCTGCTCGTGATAGATACCTTCCATCACGTTGTCGCCGACAACATCCAACTCGAACGTGCCGTTGTCGCGGGTCTCAAGCAGGGTTACATCGGTCCGGTTGAAGTTGAAGACACCGACAAGCGTCTCGTCTCCACCCCGGACGGTTTCGCCGGCTACATCTGGCTGGCCAGCATGCCCCGGCTGGAGCTTCCACGTGTGTGTTGCAAAGATGAACTCGTCCTCTTGGCGGCTGACCACCATCACCATACTGGCCTCGCCCGTTTTTATGCCGTCTTCATGATAGACGAGCGTCTTGTAGGTCCCATGCCACTCGCCGACGAGATTTGGAAAACCCGCGGCAGAGGCGGAAACCAAGACAGCTCCCATCTGCAGGACGACAAACGCGAGTAGTCCGGTGGCGACCTTCTTCATGCCCGGGCCTTTCTGAAGACGTGCTGTATCTGAGAACCCTCTAGCCAAAGGCCGAACACGGCGGCCGAGGCGAACTGTTCGAGCCCAGACCGCCACCGCAGCGGGTACCCGCCGCGAGTCGATGGGTCTTAGTCGAGAATAGCGACCAATAGGGCTACGACGCTGATGGCGATCGCGATATAGGAAAGCTGTTCCGAACTCATCAGTCTTCTCCTGCAAATGACCGTTGTCGACGTTAGCGCGGCAACACTACATTCGTCAAAGCAGGCGACGGGCTGATCGCCTCTGCCACAACGCCCGGACAAGCACCTTTAGCACGCCCGCGTCTCCGAGCCCCCACAGCTCTGCCAAGCGACCCCTGGCGCCAGCTTGTAGCTCCAAGGAAGACCCGCGTTACGCCAGCCATTCTTGGCCCTGGTTCCGTCGGCGGCCTTGTCGCCCTCAAAGCCTTCAACGAGATTCCATACATTCGTGAAGCCGGCGGCGGCGAGCTTGCGGGCCGCCACGGCCGAGCGCGAACCGGAGCGGCAACTGACAAAGATTGGATCCGACTTCGTCTTGCCCTGCGCCGCGACGAACGCATCAACGTCGGCAACAAAACCATCATTGGTGACCATGCTGTACTGCCGGGTCTCAGGGTCTACCTCATGCGTCGTCAGGCCAACGGGGATAATCTTGTCGACACCTTCGGCATGTCCGACAAAGGTAACCTCGATCGGATCACGCACATCGATGAAAAGGATATCGGGGTTTTCGCTCAAGGCCCGGTGCGCCTCTTTCGGTGTGAGATAAAGCCCCAGCGGTGTCGCCTTGGCCGGCTTGACTGTCGCCGGATCGATGTCCGACCGGATTGACGCCGGATCGGACATGGCCGTCGGTGCGCCGAGCGCCACGAAGCTAAGGCTGGCGCCAATCAGAATCTGTCGAAGAACTTTGTGCGACATATCCTGTCTCCTCGTGAGGCTGGCGGCGAAGCGCCAGCAGATTGACTGTCTCTATAGCAGCCCGGCTCTGCTCCCTCGGTGACATGGGTCACAAATCGGCGCGTAGGAAGCAAAAACGTACTCCCCCTATATATAGGGAATCCACCCTATCGAGACGAGAGGCGGTTCCATCTACCTTCTCCCCATCGACGAACACATGACAGCGACACCTGATCACCGCCAACCGCACCCTTTCGATGAGGAGACCCAAAATGACCGTTTTCGCCAAGACCGCAGCTCTCGCAGCCATCGCCGCCCCGCTTCTGATGACCAGCACCGCCAATGCCGGGGACTGCGGCGAAGATCCCGCTTGCTACGAATACGCCCCTCCCACGCTTGAGCAAGTGCTCGTGAACGAAGCGCGCCGGGGTCTGCGGAAGCTGGACCGCTATCTAGAGCACCGCTATGGCGACGACACGCCGATTGGCCCGATGCGGCGTGGCAAGCGCCGGTAGGCAGAACGACTCCCCCTCCCCGAACGGCGTTCTCCCCGGGACACCAACCTCCGAAGCCCGGTTTGCAGCCTACTGCAAGCCGGGCTCGTTGTTATCGACCGCGGCGTCATTAAGCTTCGTGCCGCAATCGCCTGGCAGATGCCTCATTTGCCTGCGATGTTGCTGGTCGGATTGAATTGTCAGTCGAGGGGGTCTCCCATGAAGAAAATCATGATGGCTTGTGGCGTGGCGTGCGCTTTGGTGACGGGTTTCGTCACACTTGCGCCGACTCAAGCGAATGCAGGTGTTTACGTCAGAGCCCCCGGTGTCCGCGTCGGTGTCGGCATCGGCCCGCGCTACTATCGTCCATATCGCTACGCTCGCCGCCCCGTTTATCGCGGCCGCTACTATCGCACCCGCCCGTACAAGCGCCGCTGGCGCCGCCGGGCGCGCCGCGCCTATTACTGGTAGGGTCGTCCGGCACGGCGACGCGCTGAAAAGCTCACCAACCAGTCAGAGTGCCAAAGCAAAGGCGCGTCAGTGCGTCTTCCGGCCCGGCGTGCGCCTCAACTGGCGCCCGGGCCGCTTCTGTTTCCATTCCTGAACGTCACCTGCACGGCCGGTTCAGTCCGGGTTCAATCGCCCTCGCTCACTCTGCGCGGAGGTCAGACCCTGAACTGGCAATCGCAAACCTCTCCCTGGCACCTGGGCGGGGGCGTCAGGGCGCCCCACGCCACCTCCTAATGTCGGGAGAAGGAGCAGCACATAGAGGTGGCGAATGCGTACCTTCGCAATGTTTGCAACCAGTATCGCCTTGGTCGTGGCATGGGCTGGCGCGGTAGGTCTGGTGACTGTCTTTTTCGCGACGATTTAAGGCAAAGCCGCACTACGAGCGCATACAGCTCCATCAACTCGCCGACACGGCAGTGTGAACGAGTGAGAGCCTCCGCGCACTTCGTTCTGACTGAGCGTGATTGGTAATGCGGGGCGTCCGTATCTACCTTTTGATCATGACAAGCCCGATAGCAATTCCGCAACGGGGCACTGATTAAGGAGATACACTATGAAGGCGATCATGCTTGCACTTACGCTTCTCGCAGCCACCGGCGCTCCGGTTTTGGCAGACGGTTTCCCGAACCCCTACCAGACCAACTTCGATCGCTAAGCGATCAAGCTGCATACAGAACCCCCGGTCCCCCCTCCCTGGCCGGGGGTTTTGTTTTGTCCAGACACGAGTGATCCAAAGACTGAGTGGAACCGTAATCATGGTATCTCGCTAGGGTTTCCTTGTGCCCCCCCATAGCTGCCCTAGCCTGGTACTCCCAACGGCCCCGGCGCCCCTGCGCCGGGGCTTTTTTTGTTTTGCTGATGCCACCGGGGTCGAAAACAGGTTTCTGCATTGGGCAGCCCAAGGCGCCCCGGTGGAACCCCGACCGTGCTGGCCGTGTCAAAGCACCCCTGCCAAGGAACCCCGGCCTTGGCACGGAGAGTGACGGCCGGGGTTCCGGACCATCCCAAGCCTGCGGGAGAACTGTCTCAACCGCGATGGTCAGTAGGGAAACGAGAGACGCCGCGCTCACGGATTAGTGCATTGCCAAATTTCAACTCGTGGGCTGGATGGTGGGAACGCGACGACCAAGTTGCGAAGGAAAGACAACATCTACTTGGAGGTGCCTTCATGAACTGGACACGGATGGGCGCTATCGCCCTGGTGATTGTTGGATTGACGGCAAGCCCCGCGCCGCTCAACGCAGAAGGCAAGACGTCAGGCGAAGCGGCCAGTGAAAGCGGGTTCTCTATCGAGGAAACTTGGGCACGCGTGGCGCCTGAAATGGGGAAGCAGCTCCCCATGGCCGTGGATGACAAGACGACATGGCTGACCGTCCGGAACGACGGCCCGGTTCTGGTTTCGACGTTTCGGCGGAATCTGCCCAAAGAGGAGATTGTCGCCGCGAAAGACGAGATGGAGCGCTCCGCCATCCAAAACACATGCCGTGGAACGCAACGCGGCAAGGAACTACTTGATGCGGGCGGCGTCGTCCGGCAGGTGTTTTACGACCAGGCGGACCAGCTTGCCGTGACGATCGACGTGGATAGCAAGTCCTGCAATCAAGACTAGTCCTTGCGCTCAACGATCCCGTTCTCTTCGTGCAACCTCGGCTAGCAGCCGCGGGCCGGTTGCTACGACCAAATCAATCGAAAGTCAGCGGTACGGCGCCAATTTGCTGCAGCAGGCTGAGCATGTCCTCAGCGCCATCGTGCTCGGTGATCTTCCCGTCAACGATCGTCTCGATATCCACTCCGGTAATCTCAAAGCTCTTACCAGTGGGCTTGTAGCCGAAATACGCGCCCGTCTGGGTTCCCCTTAGCGTCCACCTCGCGATGGTCTTGTCATCGTGCTCGATCACGTAGTCGACCGAGATGTGCCAGTCGGGAAACGCCGCAGCCTGCTCCTTGATCAGCTTCTTGACCCCATCCACACCGTTATCCAAGCCGAAGGGGGCGATCCGATTGACGTAGCCAGGGGCATAGATCTCGTCGAGCACCTCAAACTTCTTCTGGTTGATGACCTCGTGATAGAATCGATAAAGCGGATTGTTCTCGTCGAACATCAGGTAACTACTCCTCGGACGGATCGAGCCGCAAGACTCGTCCTTCCGCGCCATCGGTCACGACGTAGAGCGCACCATCCGGCGTCTGGGCAAATCCGCGCACACGCGTGGTCCCCAGTGAAATACGTGTCTCGCCGACCACCTTGCCGTCTTCCATGTCAATACGGCGGATGTCGCGCGAGGCTAAGCCGGCGGAGAGCAGGTCTCCCTTCCAATCCGGGAAAGCGGAACCTGTATAGAGGTGAAGACCGCCTGGTGCGTGCGTGTCCACCCAGGCAATAGACGGGTCCGAGAATGTCGGCCCCTCAATGCGGGCTGCAATGACCGATGCGTCTCGGTAGTCCCGGCCATAGGTAACGCGCGGCCAACCGTAGTTCTTGCCCTTCTCGACAAGATTCAGCTCGTCCCCACCAAGTGGGCCGTGCTCTGATGACCAAATGGCGCCACTCTCGGGATCGACAACAAGACCTTGCGCATTGCGATGGCCAAAGCTCCAGATTTCAGGCTTGGCGCCCTCTAGGTCGGCGAAGGGGTTGCCGTTCGGGACGGAGCCATCTGGGTTTATGCGAATGACCGTCCCAAAATAGCTTTGCAGATTTTGCGCCTGCTCGCGGACCAGCGTGTCGAGTAAATCGAGAGGCGGGTTACCGCCGTCGCCAATCGTGGCAAGCAAGGTGCCATCAGAGAGAAAAGCCAGCCGCGATCCGAAGTGCTGACCGTCGCGCTTGCCCTTGGACACGGAGAAAATCTCTTCGAAGTCCTCAATCCCCTGACCTGTCCAAGTTGCACGCGCGATTGCCGTTCGGTTGTTGTCGAGCGAGCCCCTCGCGTAGCTGAAGTAGAGACGCTTGTCGTTTTCAAAGTCTGGACTAATGACTATGTCGAGAAGCCCACCCTGCCCACGCATTTCACCTCCAGCAGGGTTGATCCGTGAGGTAAAGACTTCGACCGGAAAATCGATGACCTTGTCCAAGAGCTTGCCGTTTTCGACGACTCGGATGTAGCCATCACGTTGGGTGATGAGCAGCGACCCATCTGGCAGCGCAGCGATGCCCCAGGGAAACGCGAGCGGCCCTACAACCTCTGTGACCTTAACGTTCTCCTCGACCGGCACAAAACCCCGGCTTATCCGAACGTCAGCCAATGACGGCATAGTGGTCACACAAGTGACGGCAACGAATGTAGCAATGACAGGTGCACGCACGGCTCTGCTCCTCCGGGCCAAATAAAGTGTTCCGTATTCTCTGTTCGGATTGACGGCGTAGCGATTCCACTCAACGCTCAAACCAACAGTGAAGTTTCTCAGCACAGTATGGCGCGCTGAAGAACGAACCAATACTTTGTCGACGGCGCTCTACTCACAAGACATCGCCGAATTTTGAACGGCGCAACCATAGAATTCGCCGAACGCGTCTCTAATATCGACTCTCCCGCGGTCGGACCGGTAGTAGCAGGATGTCGCTCAGCGCACTCAGGACAACAAATCCATGACAACCGAATGGGGGCTTTTGGCGATAGCCGCGCTGGTGTTCGTCTATGCGCTATGCGGCAAACGCCTATCCGACAGCGTTCTAACGGGCCCAATGCTGTTTCTGTTCGCTGGTTGGGGCTTTCACGCCCTGGGCTTGATTGAACTCGGCCACGGCGCCGAGGGACTCTACATTCTCGCCGAGGTTAGCCTCGTGGTGCTGCTGTTTGCAGACGCAGCCGCGATCGATCCGAGGCGCCTCTTGAAAGGCGCCTCGATCCCGGCCCGTATGCTCATCCTTGGATTGCCGCTCGCCATCCTGCTCGGATTTGGCGCCGGGCTCGGACTAATGCCGAATTGGCCGCTGTGGGAACTCGCGCTGGTTGCGGCGATCCTTGCCCCCACCGATGCGGCGCTCAGCCAACCGATCGTCACGGATCCGCGCGTGCCCGAACGGATCAGCCGGTCTCTCTCAGCGGAGAGCGGCCTCAATGATGGCTTCGCCCTCCCCTTTGTCCTCTTCTTCGGGTGTTTTGCAGTAGGCGGCATTCACGATCAGGTGCAAGTGCCGTGGTGGGTGTTTGTCGGCCAGCAGATTGGCTTGGGAGCCCTGATCGGCGGCGCTGTAGGCTATGCGGGCGGATGGCTGTTGCGCTTCGCTCAAGACCGCGGCCTGACGTCGGACCGCTTCGGAGGAATCGCTGTTCTGGCACTGGCAGGTCTTGCCTATCTCACGGCCCAGGCCGGTCATGGGAATGGGTTTCTCGCGGCCTTTGTCGCGGGGCTCGCCTTTGGTGAGGTGCTGCGCGGCCGCAGCCGGTTTGTCTTTGAGTTCGTTGAGACCGAAGGCCAGATCCTGACGGTGCTTTCCTTCTTTGTGATCGGTGCCGTCTTACTACCAGAAGGCTTGCCACACGCCACATGGCCCATGGTTGCACTCGTCCTCGCGAGCCTTTTTCTGTTGAGGCCGGCGGCGATCTGGCTATCGCTCATCGGGGCCGGGGTCAGTTCCAAAGAGAAGCTGTTCTACGGCTGGTTCGGCCCGCGCGGCCTCGCGACAGCACTGTTCGCGCTGTTGGTTCTCGACGCCTTCGACCTCCTAAAGATGCGCGACGAGATACTTGCCATCGCTGCGATCGCCGTTCTGCTCAGTTCCGTCCTTCATGGACTGACGGCAGCACCTGCCGCGCGGTTGTTCGAGAAAGACAGCGATGCCGAGAAGAAGCCATCGCGCGACATCCTCACAGACACGTGATGGCGGTGTGGTGATCTACACCGTGTCGCACCTGCGTAAGCGCATTTGTTAGTAACCCCTGCCCCCCAACGGAGGATTTGATGAAAGTAATGCGCCTACTCTCGACCCTGGTTGTAATGCTCTTCACTGTCTCAGCGGCGAACGCTATGTCCAAGGACATCGTCGACACCGCTGCTGGAGCCGGACAGTTCAACACGCTCGTTGCCGCTGTGAAGGCCGCCGGGCTCGTCGATACGCTCAAGGGCGATGGACCCTTCACCGTTTTCGCACCGACTGACGAAGCTTTTGCCAAGCTCCCTGACGGCACGGTTGAGGACCTGCTGAAGCCGGAGAATAAGGACAAGCTCGTTGCGATCCTGACCTATCACGTCGTGCCTGGAAAGATCATGTCCGGCGATATTGCTGGCAAGGAGACCGAAGTTAAGACCGTTCAAGGCAGCATGCTCGACGTCAATGCCAAGGATGGCGTTAAGGTCGACAATGCGAAGGTCGTGAAGGCGGACATCGACACATCGAATGGCGTGATCCACGTCATCGACAATGTGATTATGCCGAACTAATCACTGATCTGAATGTAGTACTGCAGCGGACCCCGACACTTTGCCGGGGTCCGTCATTTTCTACCAGCGCCAAGGACGCGTAGCCCGGCGCCAGGTC
The DNA here is from genome assembly GCA_030064755.1 of Methyloceanibacter sp. Classification (GTDB taxonomy): domain Bacteria; phylum Pseudomonadota; class Alphaproteobacteria; order Rhizobiales; family Methyloligellaceae; genus Methyloceanibacter. The sequence goes on from JASJEH010000005.1 coordinate 14,607, forward strand.
CGGCGGATTGGACGTCGAACGTTGCGCCGAACCACAGGGCGCCGCACACGCACACGGCGCCAGCGCGCTTCCTCGACAATAGATGACTGTTTTGCCGCGGGCACGGGCGGCACAGCCTTCGCCGCGGTCGGCGCAAGGCCAGCGCCTAGCAAAAGCCCAACGCCCACAAGCCCCAGTGCAAGTTTCTTCATTTTCCCCTCCCTAATCTATGCCTCCAGCCTCGTACCTCTATGGTTTGCCCGAGAGCGTCACAGAGATCGTGCCTTCATACATGTCGGCGTCCTTCCACGGGTTCGCGACCGCGCGGAAGTCGCCGGTTCCTGTGGCGCCCGTATAGGCGCCTTTGCCGGAGACCACTTTGTAGTCGCCTCCGCTCCCCTTTGGCGTCGCCGCGCCGTCGAAACCGACGACGAGCACATCGCCATTGTGGAACTCATAGGTGCTAAAGCCGGTGTATTTGCCGGTGTCTCCCGTCGCATCGGATGTGAGCACGACTGTCTTGTATGCGATGCGTCCATCATCGAACACGGCGAACCCGGCGTATTTCTCGGCGCCCAAAACGCGTTTCTCCAGCCCTGCAACCGGGAACGCGGAGCCGTCCATTTTCGTCATGATCACGCGGAACTTAAGCGTCTGCTCCTCCGCGGACGTCGTGCCAGCCAGCGCGATCAGCATCGCCACGGCACAGCCCACCGTTTTCAATGCTTGCATAACCTCTCCAGCCAGGACGGCCGTACCCTGTGCCTTGCGGCGTTCTTTTGTCTCCTGCGAGACCAGCAGGCAATTGATCGCCACCATGGTCATGTCGATATCCGCCTTGCCGTTACCATCAAAGCTTGGTCGATCGCTGTTGGTACCTCCGAGGCTAGGGTATCGCTGCGACATCAGGAAGAAGATTTGAGTCGTGCCGCATATAGATCGGACGAAGGAAAAACCTATCTGCGGCGCATCTAGCGCACGAGCAGCGCGGTCCGGTTCCGTTTGCGCGGAGACCGTTTCGGCAAAGGCATCCGCGGCGTTTTGGCGACCGATGTGACGTTCAGACGCCCTGCCAGCAGATCTTCCGGTAGCTTCGTCTTGATCCAGAACGCGTTTTCGCGCTGCTCGCCGCCTTTCTCCGGCGACACGTCCTTGGCCGCGTTGGCGCCGAGCAAACCGGTCAGCGCAACCGCTAAGACAGCTATAATGACAGGCCTACGTGCGTTCATCGCCGCCGAGTGTGATTCGGCGACGATGAACGGTGAGTTTAGAGAATTACTTAATAAGTCGTTTACGCAAAGGCCACGGCGCTAGTCGCCGCTCTTCCGCAACTCGTCAACACTCCATGGCCCGCCGCCCGCAAAGGCGATATAGAGGAAGATGAAGCAGTAGAGGATGGCCGCATCGCCGCCGTTCTGCAGCGGATAGATGCTCTGGGGTGCGTGGAATTGCCAGTAGGCCACTGCCATCATGCCAGAAAGGATGAAGGCCACTGGCCGCGTGAAGAGGCCAAGGACGAGCAAAATGCCGCCGACGATTTCCAGCCATCCGCCGATCCACATCTGCGACATGAACTCGGGCGCCCCGCGCTCCGTCGCCGGAAAATTGAAGATCTTAGCCGTCCCGTGCGCCATGAAGATCAGCGCAGACACGATTCGCGTGATACTTAAAATGCGCGGTGCCCATTCGGTTTGAAGCTTGTCGGCCATAGCGGCAGTCCCTCCCTTGTTGGTCGCCGTTCCGCCCGAAGCTTAACCTGACAAGATGGGCCCGTCATGTCACGAGCCAGAGAGGATTTGGCAATTCGGGCACGAAAAAGGGGAGCCCGGCAGGACTCCCCCTTTGCAACTCTCTTAGAATGTGGCGCGCCAACCGCGCAGGCTTGGGCCTTACGCGGCCGCCGTCACGCTGGTCGGCACTTCGGAAATGGTCTTCAGGATCTGAGAAGCAATCGCGTAGGGATCGCCTTGCGAGTTTGGACGGCGGTCTTCCAGATAGCCCTTGTAGCCGTTCCGAACGAAACTATGCGGCACGCGGATCGAGGCGCCACGATCAGCGACGCCGAAGGAAAACTTATTCCATGGCGCGGTTTCGTGGTTGCCAGTGAGGCGCATGTGATTGTCTGGGCCATAAACGGCGATGTGGTCCTCTAGGTTCTTCTCGAACTGGTCCATAAGCGCGTTGAAGTAGGCCTCGCCACCAACTTCACGAAGATGCTTTGTAGAGAAGTTGGCGTGCATCCCTGAGCCATTCCAGTCAGTGTCGCCAAGCGGCTTGCAATGATACTCGATATCGACACCGTATTTCTCGGTCAGTCGCTCAAGCAGATAACGCGCCATCCACATTTCGTCGGCTGCTCTCTTAGAGCCCTTGCCGAAGATCTGGAACTCCCACTGGCCCTTGGCAACCTCGGCATTGATGCCTTCGTGATTAATGCCGCACTCAAGGCATAGATCGAGATGTTCCTCAACGATCTGGCGGGCGATGGAGCCGACCTGGCTGTGGCCAACACCTGTGTAGTATTTGCCCTGAGGTTCAGGAAAACCCTGGTCCGGGAAACCAAGCGGGCGCCCTTCCTTGTAGAAGAAGTACTCTTGCTCGAAACCGAACCACGCGTCCTCATCGTCGAGGATGGTCGCACGTTGATTTGACTCGTGCGGGGTGCCGTCCGGGTTCATCACCTCGCACAGAACAAGTGCACCGTTGGTGCGGGATGGGTCTTCGAAGATACGGACTGGTTTTAGGACGCAGTCGGAGTTACTGCCATCGGCCTGCAGGGTGGAGCTGCCGTCGAAGCCCCATTCCGGGAGCTGCTCCATTGTAGGAAAGCTATCGTACTCTTTGATCTGGGTTTTGCCGCGCAGGTTCGGTACGGGCGTGTAACCGTCGAGCCAAATGTACTCGAGCTTATACTTGGTCATTATGAGTCCTTCTGGGTTTAAGTAACTGTACGGATTAATCCCACCGTGGCCGTGAGAGGCTAGCGGCCAACACTTCCCCAAAGCACTTTTTGTGCCAGTGCGAACACGGCGCCTATGATTAGCGCAGCGCTCGACCCCCGCTCCTAGGATCGTGACACGCTTCTTGAATTTTTCGGAACAATGTTAGTGGCTTAGGGGCGCATGACCTCACGCTCTTCCGGCGATCGATCGAGATCAAGATGTTCAATTCGAAGGCAGTCGCACTCTGATGAGCAATCAAGCAGAAGTTCTGCTGCTCAAATGTTCGCCACTTCGCGATTATTTTGTGCAAGCAGACACGGACGTCTCATATAGATGAATGGACGTGTGTTGTGGCGATTCTGCTCTGACGCATGCTCGACGATGGAGGAAACCATGACGGCAAACGCGCATCAGGGAACGGCAAAAATCATTCCGTTCCCGAAAGGCGGCCGCTCGCGACAGAGCGGCGGCCAGCACGGCACACACGCGGCTGATGATCTTCTGGCGTCAATGCGTGTAACGTTCGTGGAGTATGGGAGCGGCTCGTATCACGAAGCGGCCATTCGTGATGCGCAGCATTCGCATGAGCATTGACGCACTAGTGACCGTCGACGATGCTTTGTGGTCGGCCTAGACAGGACGCGTGGCGCTCTATCTTGGGCGTCGCGCCGCCATGCCGTCCAAAGGGCTAAAGGCTGACGGACCGTATACTGTCTGATACGCGCGGTGCATTGTCTTCAAACATCGACATCATGGGCTCGTCGGCCAACATGACTTCCTCGAAATCGCCGAAGCCGTTAAAGCGGTTTGCCATGACGCGGCCATATGCACCGACTTGGCCGATCTCTATATAATCTCCCTCCCCGATGGCATCGGGTAAGACGAAGGGACCCGGCATGTAGTCCGCGCTATCGCACGTAGGGCCGTAGAGTACGAATGCGGTCTCGGCGGACCCGAGAGTCGCGCGGCCGGGAGTCACGCAGCGTGCGGGGAAGCGGAACCCCGCAAAGGCTGCGTCGAACAAAGAGCCGAAAGCACCGTCATTAATGTAGAGCGCATTGCCGCGCCGCGCATCAACCCGCACGATCACGGCCTCGGCCTCGGCGACTAGCGCACGCCCGGGCTCGCACAGAAGTTCGCACGAGTGCTTAATCGCCAGCGCATCCTTCGCCTGCACGATTTCCTTCAGATAGCTTTCGAGCCCCGGTGGATCCGAGTGCGGATAGCGCGCCGGAAAGCCGCCACCGATGTCGATCGCGTCCACGAGAACACCCGACGAGACGATGAGTTGTCCGACCTGGGTCAGCGTCTCTCCGAACGCGGCTGGAACCACCGCCTGCGAGCCCACGTGAAAGGTGATGCCAAGACGCCTTGCGTGCTGCCGCGCCCGCAGCAGGAGGGCCGGCGCTTCTTCGACGGTAGCCCCGTACTTGCCCTCTAGAGGGATGAGGCTGTGGGTATTGGGACAGGCAATGCGCAGAAAAAGCGTGAGGTCGTCGGCGCCGTCCGTTTCCGCGAGGACCTTGCCGAGCTCGTCATGAGAGTCGAACGCGAAACTCCGGACGCGGAAGTCGCGGTAGGCGTGGCGAATGTCGCCCCGCGACTTGATGGGATTCATGTAATAGAGCTCGGCACCGTCGATCGAGCAAACGCGCTCCATCTCCGCACGTGACGCAACGTCGAATCTGCGAACGCCAGCCTGAGCCAACGCTTCCAGTATCAGCTGCGAATCATTCGCCTTGGTCGCATAGAGAACGCGCCCTGGAAATTTCTCCAAGAACCATTTGGCCGCACGCGCCGCCGCATGAGGCCGCATAGCCAGCACGGGCCGATCCGGGCAGCGATGCTGGAGAAACTCGGTTGCGGTCGGAAAAATGTTCATCCGAAAACTCTCATCCCACGAGGGCCCCGGCACGGGGCAGCCGATCAGAGGTGACAAAATCTTCCGACAAGAGCGCGTATTGGCGATGTGCGCCGCCGCGCGAAGCAGCTCTGCGTAGGGGCTTGGGCCTGCCTTGTAAAGAGCTGTTTCGGCGCCCAAGTCCTAGCCTTGTTCAGGACTTGCTGGCTCGCGCTCAGGCGCCTTCAAATCGGTGGTTCCAGCAGCGGAGAGCTTCGGGCTCTGAAGCAATCCAAATGTTTTGCGCGCGCCGAGACGGACCATTGCGGCCGTGTAGGCGTAGAGTTCCGCACTATCGATCTTGCCGTCGCCGTTCCCGACCGGCGCAAGGTCGGCGTTCCCCGCAAGGCCTTCAATTAGATAGCGCGTGAACAATCCCACATCGTATTCAAGGTCCATCAGCGCGCGCTGGCCACGGTCGGCGGACACGAGGACCGTCAGGGGGGCCTTGGGCTTCTCGGGCAACGCACTACGTTTCGTCTCAGGAATGTTCGGCGGCAGAATGTGGTTGCCGTGATCCCGGCCAAAGGAGCTCTCAAGCAGCACCACAACCTGCTCCGCGCCAGAACTTTCGAGGTTGGCGTACATTGTTGAGAGCGGATAGCCACGGCGCTCTTCCCGATAGGGCTCGGCGTCGACGGGAAGGAGGTAGGCCTCATCCTGAGCGGCATTCACGGCACCGTGGCCGGAGTAGTAGACAAAGACCTTCGCCTCGGGCCGGGCCCGGATCAGGCGTTTCAACTCTCCATCGGAACCTGGGACAGGCCCGAAGACGCGTTCCAAGTCCGCTCGCGCCGCATTGCGCAGGTCAATAACTTGATCTTGCCGGAAGCCCATGTGCTCGGTGAGAAAGAAGTACATCGCGCCTGCATCGTTCCTGGCTGTGCGGGCGGGCGGCAGGTTGTCGTAAGTCGAGTTGCCAATGATCACCGCGATGGCGTTGTCGTCTTCCTGCATTGTCGGCATCGCGCGGTACAGCTCGCGGACCCGGCTGAACGACTTAACGACGTTCCCACTGGCACTGCCGGGACGGGGCATCTGGCGCGGGGGGATGCTGCATAGCTCCAGGTTGCCCGCTTCCTCGACTCGGCGGACATCTTTCAGCGACAGGTGGCCGGTGATCTGAACGCAGGACCGGCACCACACGACACCGTACCGGCCGTAAAGGTCATCGAGTTGCTTTGGGCTAAGCGCGGCCGGCGCAGGCAAGCAACCGGGCGCACACGCCTTGGCCGTCACGCCGGGACCATGAGCATCGCGAAGTTTGGCCAGTAGGTCTTCAGGCAGGCAGTCGATGTCGAGACGACGCCGCGCAGGAGGCCTATCCGAAGCGGTCTCAGGTGCTGCGGCGGGCGCAGGCATCCCATCAGTTGCTGGTTCGGATTCTGATGCCGAGACCGGAACCGTCTCTGGCGCCAGATCCGCTACGACAGTTTCCATGGAGGCCTCGGCGACGGGCGCGGCTACTGCGGCATCGGTCGCGGCGAGACCACTTGCGACCAATAGACCAAGAGCCAAGGCAATCTGCGCGATCAGCCGAGACTGGCTTCGATACTTCCCCGCCATTGAACTCCTCGAAGCGGATGTTTGCCGACCACGCTAGTGCGCGGACCGGAAGTCTTCAAGGAGTCTCCGCAGATTCTCGCCCTGGCGGCAGGGTCTTGAGAAAGGCCGCGATGGCTTCGCGATCTTTAGCCGGCAAGCGCGCCATGTTTTCCTGAACCGGTACCATAACGTCGCCGACGACGTCGAAGTCCGGCGTTGATCCTGTCTCTAGAAAGTACGCGATGTCAGCTTGGCTCCAATCGCCAATGCCCTCGCTGCTCGAACCGATATTCGGCGCATCGCCCTTCCCCGACGGGCTCTTGGCCCCCGCAAAGGCCGCGCTGGCGATGATACCGCCGAGCGCATTGCGAGGGCTGTGGCACTGGACGCAGTGACCAGGGCCCATCACGAGATAGCCGCCGCGGTTGACGGACTGGCTCGCTTGCGGGTCGGGCTCAAAGGTCTTCCCATCGACGTAAAGACGTTGGAACAGACCCACGCCCCGGCGAATGTTGTAAGGGAAGTGCAACGCGTTAGCGGGCACCGTGCTGCGCACGGGCGGCAGCGTATCGAGATAGGCCTTGAGATCGATGAGATCTTCAAAGCGCATGCGCTGATACGATGTGTAGGGAAACGAGGGATAGAGGTGGACGCCGCCGGGCGCAACGCCCCGCTTCATCGCGTTGACGAAGTCCAGCGTAGACCAGCCGCCAATCCCGGTCTCGGGGTCGGGCGAAATGTTGGGTACATGAAAGGTCCCCACATCCGTCTTGAGACAACGGCTGCCCGCGAGTTGCGTCTCATCCTCGATCTCAAGACCGTCGCAGGTCTTGACGGGCACGGCGTGACACTCGGCGCACCCTCCGGCGATGAACATCATCTTCCCGTTCGCAACATCCGGCGTATGGTCCGGCAGGTCCGCCGCCGAGAACGTGACCGGGATCGTGAGGAGATAGAAGGCCAAGGCCCCAACCGCGATAAGCGCGAGCACAAGAAGAAGGACTGTCCGCATCGTCTTCCGTACTCTCCGGAAATGGCCCAGCGGCGCTAGGGCAACGGCAACTCGCGTCCGGCGCCGACAACGTCCCATCCGCGCTGAACCGCCGGACGCGCCGCGATGGCATGGTACCACCGCTTGATATTGGGATGCTCATCGACGTCCACAGGCTGGATGGGGTAGCGGGCAATCCAGGGCCAGATGGAAATGTCGGCGATGGAATAGTCCCCAGCCATGTACTCGACCTCACCAAGGCGGGTCTCCAAAACCTTCCAAAGGCGGCGCGCCTCCCTCGTATAGCGCTCCTCGGCATAGGCGCTCTTGCCAGGATGGTAAGAGACGAAGTGATGCACCTGTCCGAGGAACGGTCCGGCGCCCCCCATCTGCCACATAAGCCATTCGTGGGTCCGCCACTTTCCCTCGAAGTCCTGTGGCAGAAGCAGACCTGACTTCTCCGCCAGATAGAGAAGGATCGCGCCCGATTCCATCAGCTGCAGCCCGGTGTCGTGATCGACGATGGCTGGGATCTTGTTGTTGGGCGAGATCTTGAGAAACTCGGGATCGAACTGCGCGCCGCTCTCGATGTCGATGCGGTGGACCTTGTAAGGCAGCCCTGTCTCCTCGAGCATGATCGAGGCTTTCTGTCCGTTTGGCGTCATCCAAGTATACAGGTCGATCACGCGGTCCAGTCCCTTCAAGTCACGGCAGCGGATCGGAAATCCGCAGCGCGGTACATTAAGTCTTCACGGCTTCGCCGCCCTATCGCCCGAAACGGGTCGCGTCAAGGTCACAGCTAGAGTGTAGCCATGAAGCAATGGCGGGGCGGCCGGCTTGAGGGAGACGGGAATGCTCAATTCAACGCAACACGAGCAGCATCACAAAGCAGCGATCGAGCCCATTGCGGCTTCGCCGACACTGTTTTCGATCTGCTATACGCCGCGTCCCGGAAGTCCCCTTGCCCTGTTCGGCCGCTCCTGGTTCGGCCGAGCCAATGACGGAACCGCCTTTCAAGCCTTCTCCTCATCCGGCATTAGAAGCGATGCACCGTCTGGCATTTCGCGGACGCCCGGCCGCTACTTTGGGCTGCATGCACCGTTCTTTGCTTCTTCTTCCCTCCGCGCCGGCATGCGGCTGGAGGAGATTAGAACCCACCTCGAGAGCTTTGCGGCACACCGTAAGCCGATCGAGACGGGACCCTTAACGCTGGCGCGGGTGCGCCGCTCCCTCGTGCTTCAGCCCGCAGAGCCACAACCCGAGCTCAATTGGCTCGCGCTTCAGTGCTTCAACGCATTCGATGGGTACGCAGCGGCGACGGCGATTTCAGAAGACGAGCATCAGCACTTAAGCCCCCATCAGCGCCTCTTGCTCAAGAGTTTCGGGCAACCGAACGTGATGAGCGAGTACCGCTTCTCGCTCGGGCTCACTGGGCCACTCGAAGACAATCAACTCGAGCGTGTCTCTCATGCCTTGCGCCCCTTAATCGAGCCGTTTTGTACCGAGGGCGTCTGCGTGGATGGCCTCTCGTTCATCGGCAGTCCAAACGATAAGGCATGCGACGAGGCGCCCGGCCGATCCCCTAGATCACCCCTTCGGCTTCTTGGCAGGTTTGCCCTCGGAGGCTGACGCTTGTGAGACCCTCGGGGCCAAACCCCAGCCTCAGTTTTGACACAGGCGTCCTCCAGTTTCGGATCATTGGGGGCACAGGGGATTCCAATGCCGAATTATGCCGAAATACTGGCGTTCCTCGCCGAAAATCCTCCGCAGCTCGAAGGTGAGTGCGAACTACACGCCTCACTCCTGGAGTTGTTGGCCAGGTGCCTGCGAAATGAGCAGGTTGCGACCGACGACGATTTCGCTGATTTCGGGGATATCACCGGTATTTCAATAAACTAGACCAAGGGCTTCCACCGCTTGGCGGCGCCAGTCTTCTCTTGGATTTGAGCCGCATCAACGCCGGCCAGCAGTATTCGCTGGAAGTTCTCGAGCGCACCCGCGGCGACTGCAAGCGTCGGATTGCAACTGCATTGGAAAGCGGTTCATTTGCGCGGAGAGGTCCTAGGGTGCTAATTGAGCAGCTGGATGGGGTCGCCTGGGCGCTGGAGAAACCAGCATGTTTCGACCCAACCTTTAGGAGTTGACCGACATTATGAGGGAAAGCGCAGCCTTGAAGCAGGCAGACGCCACAAAGAGTTCGGCGGAGGATATCGTCAACGTCTTCACCGAAGCCGTGAATAGCGGTGATCGTAGTGAAGCCCCCTATCCGCACTGGGTTCTGAAGAAGTGTTTCCCCGACGACACGATCGAGGACATTCTCGGCCTCCCCTTCCCGGCCCCATCACTCGAAGGCGTTTCCGGCAAGCGCGAGTTGCACAATGCGACGCGCAAGTATTTCGACGTTGAGAACCGAGAGAAGTTCGCATCCGTGGACGCCGTATCCGAGGCATTCCAGGACAAGCGCATCACCGACATGATCGAACAGACGTTCGGCACAGATCTCAGTGGCACCTATTTACGCATCGAATTCGCTCAGGATACGGATGGATTTTGGCTGGAACCGCACACGGACCTGGGCGTGAAATCTTTCACCATGCTCCTGTATCTCTCCGACGAGGACGGGCATGACAATCTCGGTACCGATGTCTACGACGCAAGTAAGAGCCATGTTGCCCGTTCGCCGTTTGAGCCGAACCTCGCTTTTGTGTTCGTGCCTGGCGACAACACCTATCATGGCTTTGAGAAGCGTCCGATTCCGGGTGTCCGCAAATCGCTGATCATCAATTATGTCACCGACGAGTGGCGCGCGCGCGAACAGCTCGCTTTTCCCGAGGCACCGATCGCCTAATTAGACCGTCGGCTCTAAGAATTGCAGAACGAGATAATGGCCGGGTTCGTCCCGGCCATTTCCTTTATGGTTGCCGCGAAGCGGACGGATGCGAAAGAAAACGAGGAGCGGTATGAGCAAAGTCGCGTGGATCGGACTTGGCGTCATGGGCTACCCGATGGCCGGTCACCTCAAGGCCAATGGACATGACGTAACCGTCTACAATCGCACCCGCGCGAAGGCGGACAAATGGGTTACCGAACACGGCGGGAGTATTGGAGAAACCCCTGCGAAAGCGGCAGCGGGCGCGGATTTTGTTTTCACCTGTGTCGGCAACGACGATGACCTGCGCGCGGTGACTTTGGGTCCCGACGGTTTTTATCAGTGGATGAAGCCTGGCGCGCTTCATATCGATCACACCACCGCCTCGGCCGAGATCGCACGCGAGCTCTATGGCATCGCTAAGAATGAAGGCGCAGGCGCGCTCGACGCGCCTGTATCCGGAGGACAGGCCGGGGCGGAAAACGGCAAGCTCACCGTGATGGTCGGCGGCGAGGATGCCGAATTCGCTAAAGCGAAGCCCGTCATTGCCTGCTTCGCGCAGGCCGTCAATCTCATCGGGCCATCCGGCGCTGGCCAGCTGACCAAGATGGTCAATCAGATCTGCATCGCCGGCTTGATCCAAGGCCTCGCCGAGGCACTGAACTTCGGCATGCGTGCAGGTCTCGATATGGAGAAAGTCATCGCGACCATCTCCAAAGGCGCCGCGCAGTCCTGGCAGATGGAGAACCGCTGGGAGACCATGATTTCCGGCAAATTCGACTACGGCTTTGCCGTCGACTGGGTCCGCAAGGATTTTGGTATCTGTTTCGACGAGGCCCGCCGCAACGGTGCGAGCCTGCCGGTCACCGCGCTTGTCGACCAGTTCTATGCCGAAGTACAGGAAATGGGGGGACGACGCTGGGACACATCCAGCTTGATCGCGCGGCTGAACAACGGCCTGACCGAGTAACGCTAGTGGCGCCTATGCCCGCTTCCCCTCAGCGGCATAAGCGAGCGGAAGAGAGGTCGTGAATTTGATCTGTTCCATCGCGAACGCCGAGCTCACATCGGTGAGTTCGATCTTGGCGATGAGACGCTTGTAGAAGGCATCGTAGCGTTCGATGTCCGGTACCACGACGCGCAACAGATAATCGATCTGACCGCTCATGCGGTAGAACTCGACCACCTCCGGAAAATCCGCGAGCGCCGCGTGGAAGCGCTCAAGCCAATCCTTGGTGTGATTACTGGTGGAAATGAACACGAAGACGGTCACCCCAGCATTGACTTGCTTGGGATCCAGCAACGCCACCCGCCGCTCGATCACGCCTTTCTCTTCGAGCTTCTGGATGCGCCGCCAGCACGGAGTCGTAGACAACCCGATACGCTTGCCAATCTCCGCGACCGGCAAGGTGCAATCCTCCTGCAAGATTTCGAGGATCTTGCGGTCCATCCGATCCAGCATCTGACCCATCCGAGAAAACTGAGTGAACAATCACCCTGGAGAAGAACAAAGTTCTAAATTGAAGCCACATTCGTGGACAGATTAGATAATTATTCCAAATTCTGCAAGCTGACTTACAGAACCTTGCGAACCTCGCGCCGCAGTACGGGCAGCAACTCCTCCTCAAACCACGGATTCTTCTTAAGCCACGCGTTGTTTCGCCAGGACGGATGCGGGAGCGGAATAATGCGTGGCCTTCGGGCGGCCTTGAGGTGCGCCCGCCAATTCAGCATCGTCTCCCGAAGCGTTTTTCCTCGGGCGGAACCCAGGTGAAACGCTTGGGCGTATGCCCCAACTGCGAGGATGAGCTCGACCTGCGGCAGCGCGGCAAAAAGATCGCTGTGCCAACGCGCTGCGCATTCGTGCCGCGGCGGTAGATCGCCGCCTTTCGCATCCAGACCCGGAAAGCAGAAGCCCATTGGCACGATGGCGACGCGTCCCTCGTCGTAGAACGTTTCCGGCGTCATATCGAGCCAGGACCTCAACCGGTCCCCGGATGGGTCGGTAAACGGCATCCCAGACCGGTGTACCCGCGTTCCCGGCGCTTGACCACAAATGACGAGACGCGCGTTCGTCGTTGCCCGAAGCACGGGCCGTGGTTCATGCGGTAAGGGCTTGCCTCGCGGCTGCTCGACACAAATGCGGCATCGACGAATAGCGCTTACGATCGCATCGAGTTCCGACATTGGGCATTAACAGTTATCGAGGGCGACGCCACAACGCCCCAAACCGCGGGAATCAGAGCTCTATCGTCATGCCGTCTTCGGCAAGCTCGTAGCGCGCCCGGTCTACCTGCGCCAGCGCATCGAGCATCTGCTGACCCATATGAGTCAATAGAACACGCTTGGCCGAAAGTCGTTCGTAGTTGGCATCTATCGTCTTGTAATCGAGATGCATCGGCATTTCTTGATCGTACTGGAAGCACTCTGAAATGAAGAGATCGGCGTCCCGCGCCACGTCGGGCAAAACCTCGACCCAACCGGTATCGCCGGTAAACGCTACAACCTTGCCGTCAATCTCGAAACGCATCGCGTAAGGCGGCGCGCCAGATGGATGGTGGACCTCGAACGGTGTGACCGAAACACCATTCAGCTCAAAAGGAGTTTGTTCCTGATGTTCGACAAACACGAGGTCAAAATCGATGCCGCTATCCAACGTGCCTGGATAGACCGCTTCGGTTAGAGCGATGAACCGCTGCTCAATAGACTTGGGCCCAACGATGACCAAAGGACGGGATCGCATCCCCACATACTTAGCGTGGATCAAGAGCCATGGCAGTCCACCAATGTGATCTCCGTGCAGATGCGAGATAAAGACCGCGTCGACATCGTTTGGCGACAAACCTATTCGGCTCAAGCCAATCAGCGTTGTCGCACCACAGTCGATCAGGAATGTCGACGTCTTCGAGCGGACGAAATACGCGGTCTGCAGCCGATTTCCGGCGCCAAACGCGTCGCCGCACCCGACCACGGTCAGTTGCATAGTGTTTCCATTTTTCCCCCCTCCCGAGCACCGGGTATCGAAGAGATGTGGTCTCTCAATTTTCCACTTCAAGACCGGTGCCACGACGGGGCGAGAGTAAACGCCTCGTTAGTCTTTTGGCCGGATACTTCTTGTTAAGCCTAAATTCGGGGGTAGGGCTTGTCGCAATTGGGCATCTGCCCATGCCCCGTCTGTGTTATCCGTTGCGGTCAGGGTGCGGGTTCCTGAAGAGATGTTGAGTGATGCGTCAGCAGAAGCCCCTGTGGCAGCTCCGAAATCGCAGAGCGGCCAAAAGCGGCGCGCTTTCCGTAGCGTGCAGGAAGCGCGGGAAAAGCTCTCTTACAAATCCGCCGGCAGACCGGAGTTCGACTACGAACTTCTGATGATGTTCGTGAAGAACGAACTATCTGCCGCCGTTACCACACCTCTGCTCGCCGTTGTCGTCGCCGTGGGTGCGATGTTTTGGTCGTCGCCTCGAGAGCTACTGTTTTGGCTGTGCTGTATCTTTGTCACCAAGGGCATTCTTGTCAGTCTCTGCCGGCAGTTTGCAAAGGTGCCCCGCGAAGAAGTCAACGTTGCTACTTGGCAGGCGAAGATCACGGCCGCCGAGTTTCTTTATGGGGTAACATGGGCATCAGTGGTTTTCATCAGTCCACTGACAGAAGACATCGCGGGCTATACTTTCATTTTCGCAGCCGTGCTCGTCGTGATTTCGATGCGCATGCTGTTTGCCTCGACCGTCATGCCGATCGTCTACGCAGGCACCTTGCCTATGACGGCGGCGATCGTCATCCGCTTCGCGATACTTAACGATCCATTCTATTGGGCCATGGCCATGATGGCCGTCGCCGTCCATCTCTACTTCATTTGGTTGATGAGTGGCTTCAATAGCACTGTGGTTTCTATGCTTGAGTTCCGCGCCGAGAAAGATGCGCTAATCGGCGAACTCGAACAATCGAAGGCGATTTCCGACGAGGCCCGGTTGCGCGCCGAGGAAGCCAATTTGGCAAAGTCACGCTTTCTCGCGACCATGAGTCATGAGTTGAGAACGCCCCTCAACGCCATTCTCGGCTTTTCCGAGATCATGCGCGACGAGGCATTCGGTCCGCACACCAACCCCACTTACAAAGAGTATGCGAGCGACATCCACGACAGCGGCCAGCACCTACTGACGCTCATCGACGAGATTCTCGATATCAGCCGGATCGAAGCGGGACGCTACGAACTCCACGAAGCGCCCATCTCGCTCACCGAGATCGCCGAGGAATGCCACCGTCTCATGCGCGTCCGGGCTGAGAACAAGGGCCTTAGGATCAACCAAGCATTCGATCAGCATTTGCCGAACGTCATGGCGGACGAACGCGCGATTCGGCAGATCTGCCTAAACCTCTTGTCCAATGCAATCAAATTCACCCCGCCCCAGGGAACCGTCACCCTGAAGGTGGCACGAACCGAAGATGGCGGCCAGGCTCTCACAATCAAGGACACGGGGCCTGGCATTCCCGACGAAGAGATTCCGCGGGTGTTACGGAGTTTCGGACAAGGCTCACTCGCCCATCAAACGGCTGAAGGCGGCACAGGTCTCGGCCTTCCGATCACAAAAGGCTTGATCGAGTTGCACGGTGGCAGTTTCGACCTCAAGAGCAAGCTGCGCTACGGAACGGAGGTCACGGTAACGTTGCCGTCCGGCCGAGTTGTGGAAGCCCTCCCAAGGCTCGCAGAACCCGGCGAAGTAGAGCCGAAGCAGACTGCGCACAAGCACGCACGCCTGGAAAAACAGGCCAGCTAGGGCCGGACCTGCGGCGAAGCCGCACAGATTGCCCTGCTCCTTACCAATGATTACATAAGTTAGTTGAGCTCCAATAAAGCGAGGGTCGCTTGGAAACGCCTTGCGTCAATATCTGTTTGCTCGACCAAACGTCGGGCCTTTGCATCGGTTGTGGTCGTAGCGGCAACGAGATCGCCGACTGGGTCAATATGAGCCCCACAGAGCGGCGCGCCATCATGGCAACACTCCCTGAACGGCTGCGGCGACTTGAGGATGAGACCGCAGCTGGCGAGGCTGCGTCATGACGACCTGGGTCGCCCTGTTCGTGCTTGCGCTCGGCGGCATGCTGCTCGTGGGCAACGATTCGGGGATGATCGCCGGCATCGACGAAACGACGTTCGGCTACGGTGTGTTCCTAGTCGCGCTCCTTATCTATCTGAGCGGCAGCGTGCTCAGCCGCTATGGCGGCGGCGCGGCAACCATCGCCCGAGACGCCGTAACCTGGCTCGCGCTCGGCCTCGGTCTTGTGACAATCTATGCCTACAAGGACGAGCTCACCCCCATCGCCTCGCGCGTGGTCGGCGAGCTAATGCCCGGCACCGCCATGACCGTGGAGACAAGCTCGGGCGGCCTGACCGAGGTGAAGCTACGAAAGCGGCTGAACGGTCACTTCACGGCCAACGTGGAAGTAAACGGCAAGTCTGTCTCCATGATTGTGGACACAGGCGCCTCCTCCATCGTGCTGCGGCCGGAAGACGCCCGAGCGGCGGGGATCAATGTGGAAGATGTGACATACCGGGTCCCCGTCTTGACCGCC
Organism: Methyloceanibacter sp.; assembly: GCA_030064755.1. Taxonomy (GTDB): domain Bacteria; phylum Pseudomonadota; class Alphaproteobacteria; order Rhizobiales; family Methyloligellaceae; genus Methyloceanibacter. The sequence continues at coordinate 30,401 of JASJEH010000005.1, forward strand.
AACGGCCGCACCATGGCTGCGCGCGTTTGGCTCGACGATGTGTCTATTGGTCCGCTGGATCGAACGAGGGTTGAGGCCCTCATCGCCCAGCCGGGAGCACTTTCCCAAAGCCTGCTCGGTATGAGTTTCTTAAACCGCCTGCGCTCCTATGAGTTCTCTGGGGACTATCTGACCCTGCGCGGCTGACGAGCTTCGCGAATTGGGTCTTCCCCGATCTGGAGCTATCAGGCGGCGAGGCGTATCGTGCGGTCGGCGAACAAACACCTGCTACAAGAGGCAGCGCAGTGGACGCTGGTCGGCGCCGCGCTCTTTGCGGGGGTGTTCTTCTTCGAAGATATCAGAGCGTTTGTGCTATCTACCGGCGACAAAGCACCGCGCGCGCTCACGGCCCAGTCCAAGACCGGAGAGAAAGACAAACCGGGCTTTTCCGGCGTAGTCCGGCTCAAGGCCGACCGTCGCGGCCATTTCATCTTCACAGGAAAAGTGGATGGCCGCCCCGTAACCTTCATGGCCGATACGGGCGCCTCGATGATCGCGTTGACGTACGAGGATGCGCGCCGGGCGGGCCTGTCGCCACACAGCCTCGATTTCAGCGCACGCGTCTCCACAGCGAATGGAATCGCCAAAGTCGCCCCCGTCATTTTGTCGCGGGTGCGGGTGGGCAGCATCACACTGCGCAATGTCCGGGCCGCGGTCGCCGAAAAGGGTGCGCTCGACATCAACCTCCTCGGCATGAGCTTCTTGGGGCGCCTCGACAGCTTCAACATGCGCGGCGACGAACTGGTCCTCCGCCAATAGGTTGCAGGTCCTCGAGCTGTCTCTCCATCAGGGCTAGTGAAGGCGGGGGAAACTCTGCTATGGCCTTCCTCCGTCCGATCCGACTCCCTTCATGCCTTGGCCTCAAGCTGACCAATTGCGAGGAGACAGAATGTTCCCCAAGCCCCGCCAGGACCTTGTCCCCAACACAGCCGCATTCGAGCGCTTGCCCCTCGTCAAGGCCACAGGCTTTCGCGAGTACGACGCGCGCTGGCTCTTTCCGGACGAAGTCAACCTCCTTGGCATGGAAGCGGTTGGCCTTGGCCTAACAACGCTGATGCGTGAGCGCGGCGTGCCCTTACGGATCGTGGTCGGCCACGACTTCCGGTCGTACTCCTCGGCCATCAAGGCCGCACTGATGACTGGCCTTTTGGCAGGCGGCGCGGAGGTTCACGACATTGGCCTGGCCCTTTCGCCTATGGCCTATTTCGCGCAATTCGACCTCGATGTGGAAGGCGTGGCGATGGTCACAGCAAGCCACAACGACAATGGCTGGACCGGCATCAAGATGGGCATCGACCGCCCTCTGACGTTTTCTCCCGACGAGATGAGCAGGCTCAAGCAAATTGTGATGAATGCCGAGTTCGGCGCCTCCGAAGGGGGCGGCCGTTACATCTACGTACCCGACATGCCGGAACGCTACATGGCCGACCTTCTGAAGCATCCCAAGTACGCGCGCAAGATGAAGGTTGTCGTCTCCTGCGGAAATGGCACCGCGGCGGCGTTCGCGCCGCATGTGATTGCGGAGCTCGGCTGTGAAGTGGTTCCGCTTAACTGTGACCTAGATCACAGCTTCCCGGCGCATAACCCCAATCCCGAAGATCTGGCAATGCTGAACGCCACACGGGATGCGGTCCTTGAGCACAAGGCGGATCTAGCCCTCGTATTTGATGGCGATGGCGACCGCTGTGGCGTCGTCGACAATACGGGAGAAGCCATCTTTGCCGACAAGGTTGGCGTGATGCTTGCGCGAGACATATCGGCTCTGAACAAGAACGCCCACTTTGTCGTAGACGTAAAATCCACCGGCTTGTTCCAGACGGACCCGGTTCTTGCCGAGAACGGCGCGCACACCGCCTATTGGAAGACCGGTCACTCCTATATCAAGCGCTATAGCCACGAGCACAACGCCCTGGTGGGCTTTGAGAAGTCCGGACACTTCTTCTTCAACAAACCGATCGGCCGCGGTTATGACGACGGCCTCGTCTCGGCCATCGCCGTGCTGGATATGCTTGAGCGTAGTCCCGGCAAGAGCCTCGCCGAACTCAAGAATGCGCTCCCGCAGACTTGGCAATCCCCAACCATGTCGCCACACTGCGCCGACGAAACAAAGTACGGCGTAGTGGATAAGGTCGTGAAGCACTTCGAGGACGCCGCAGAACGCGGCGAAACTCTCGCCGGGCAAAAAATCCGTGAGCTGATCACCGTGAATGGCATCCGCATTGTCCTCGAAGACGGCACTTGGGGCCTGGTACGCGCCTCTTCGAACAAACCTGAACTTGTGGTCGTGGTGGAAAGTCCGACCTCGGAGGCCAATATGCGGGCAATTTTCGCCGAAATTGATAAGGAGCTCGCCAATCACCCCGAAGTAGGCGAATATAACCAGAAGATCTAGAAAACCGCCGCGCAACGACGCAACAAAACCGTTAGACTACTGTCGCAAATTTGCAATCCGAGTCTGGTCTGTTCCGCGCTTGTCATGATTGATCTTAGTTTCACACACGCCGTCTTCGCTGTGGGACTCATCGTCGGCATCACGTTGAACTTCTTGATGTTGAGGACCCTTTTCTTCCCACCGTTCCGGATTTGGCCAACACCTGGGCCAGGGACTTGGCAGAGTGTGACGTTCTGGACGTTGTTTCGCGCCGGCATGGTGCTGACCTTCGTCGTGGGAATTTTGGATTGGAATAGCGCTGGTCTGGTCGATCTCAGTCGCCTCATCATTGGCCTTCCGCTGTTCCTTGTTGGCTTCGGCATCACGGTATTTGGCTATTTCAATCTCGGTCTCGGCAACACCTATTGCGGCGAAGACGGACTGATTAGCCATGGCCTCTACCGGTTCAGCCGCAACCCGCAATATGCCTCATCTATCTTGGGTCTGATCGGTACGGTCATTATGGCCGACTCCTGGCTCACGATTCCCTTGGCATTCTCGGCGAGCTGCGTCTATGTGCTCATGGCGCTGACCGAGGAACAGTGGCTCGAGGACCGGTATGGCGCCACTTACCTTGAATACAAGAGCCGCACAGCGCGCTTCTTCGACTTGCCGGGTTTCGTGCACTACCTGATCGAGAAGACCCAGCCCTCCCGGCGCACCAGCTAGCGCGTCGCGATCCAAGAAAGCGACCCTTCTCTCTCACGGGCTGGGCGACTGACTAGCTTGCGCCGTTCGACGCGGGCATCGGACTTAATGCAGCGGCGCTAGCAACCGACTTCCACATTGCCGCTTCTCCTATCTAACCGGATTGATTTTCCCCATAAGCCAGAGCTCCCGGCGATCGTGGATTCGGGAAGGCGTTCTCGGGGCGGCTGATTGAAAAACTGCCGTTTCTTCATCGAAAAACACGATGGACAAAACTTCGCACAACCCAATCCACAAGATGAAGAAATTTCAATTGATTACGGAGTTTTTGATAGGAATGATCCACCTTCATAATCGGAATTTACTATGAATATTGCATAGGAAACACGCTAACCTACATCGCAGTATGTAAGGGGAATCGCCATGCCGACACTGAGACAATTGGAGTATTTGGTCGCCGTGGCCGATAGCCGTCACTTCGGACGCGCCGCAGAACGGGTCAATGTCACACAACCGACACTAAGTGAGCAGCTGCGCACTTTGGAGCAGCGATTGGGTGTCGAACTCGTAGAGCGGTCTCGCTCCAACGTCGTCGTAACCCCCCTCGGATTTGAAGTTGTAGAGATCGCGCGCCGTATGTTGCGCGACGCCCAGCGGATCGTGGACGTGACGGGACACATTGGCTCGGGGATTGCCGGTGTTGTTCGCCTTGGCCTGCCCCCAACGATCGGGCCCTACCTTCTACCGCGCGTGGCCCCTAGCCTTCACGCCACGCACCCCAAGCTCAAGCTATACGTCCGGGAAGAGCTACCGCATGCCCTGCCGCGAGAGCTCGCCGAGGGCATTCACGACGTAATCATCGCCCCACTACCCATCAACCAGAACGGGCTGAAGGATGTCGTACTCTTCGAGGAGCCCCTCTACCTCGCTGTGCCGACGGACCATGAGTTGGCGAATCGTCAGACTATCAAGGCGTCCGATCTGGAGGGTGTGGACCTGTTAGCGCTGGGGCCGGGACACCAGCTTCGCGACCTGGTCGTCAACCTTGCGGCGGAGTGCGGTGCGAATCTTCGGTACGATTACGAAGGCACCAGCCTCGATACGCTGCGCGAGATGATGGCGACTGGCCTCGGCGTGAGCCTAATGCCGGGCCTCTATGTCCGTAGCGTCGTCAGTCAGGACCCTCGCTTCAAAACCTTCGACATTGGTAGCCGCGGGCTCAGCCGAACGATCGGCATGCTCTGGCGAAAAACGAAAAACCCACAACATAATTTCGACAATCTCGCCGTATTGATCCGGGACATCGTAAGAGATGAATTTAGCGCCAACCGTGCTAAGACACAGGCCGAGCCTGTCGCTTAGCGGCGCTATCACGACGATTTTCCGGAGTCTTACTTGATGGAGTTCATCGACACCCTGGTCATGGGCAAGCCCCTATGGATGTGGGCTATCTTCATGACCATCGTGGTCATTTTGCTCGCGCTGGATCTAGGGCTGTTCCATCGCAAGTCCCGCGAAATCGGCGTCAGGGAAAGCCTGGTTCTCAGCGCCTTCTACATCACAATCGGACTCGGCTTCGGTGCTTGGGTCTGGGTCAATGTGGGGCCCACAAGCGGAAAAGAATACCTCACGGGCTTCCTCGTGGAGAAGACGTTGTCGATGGACAACATCTTCGTCATTTCACTGGTCTTCACGTATTTCGGAGTCCCTCGGATCTATCAGCACCGCGTCCTGTTCTGGGGCATTCTCGGTGTGATCGTGCTGCGCGGCATCGTGATTGCTCTGGGTGCATGGCTCGTCGCGACTTTCCACTGGGTCCTGTACATCTTTGCGCTACTGCTCATCTTTACTGGCATCAAGATGCTGCTCCCCGGCGACGAAGAGCCGGACATCGAAGACAACCCAGCACTCAGAGTCATGCGGCGGTTCTTGCGGATCACGCCAAAGCTGTACGGACAACGCTTCTTTATCCGCAAGCCCGACGACAAGACTGGAAAGATCGTCACGTGGGTCACGCCGCTATTCGTCGCCATGATCCTCATTGAAATTGTCGACGTGATCTTCGCACTCGACAGCATCCCCGCCATCTTCGCCATCACCACAGACACCTTTGTAGTTTACACGTCCAACATCTTCGCGATTCTAGGTTTGCGCGCGCTCTACTTTGCTCTCGCGGCGGTCATCGATCGGTTCCAGTACCTGAAACCCGCCCTCGCCATGATACTCGTGTTCATTGGTTCGAAGATCTTCGTGGCGGACCTGGCGGGATGGGAGAAGTTTCCGGCTACCGTTTCGCTCAGCGTCACCATCTCGCTGATCGCTGGCGGCATTCTCTATTCGCTCTGGCGTACGCAGCGCGATCCGGCACCGGCCGCACAGGACGACAAGGCGTAGAGCGCCAAAGCAAGCGATGTCTGAGTGCGTCATCGGGCCCTAAGCGGCCGACCTGTTTTCGGTGAGCCCAGCGCCTGCCACGTCACCGCTGATGATGTCGCGAGCTTGGTGCATTAGGCCAATGCCGGCATTAGGCAGGTGCGCGTTCTCGGCGATGTGCCGGCGGAATGCCCGTGCCCGCGGCTGACCGTGGAAAAGACCGAGGATATGGCGCGTCATCGCCGGTAAACGAACGCCGCGATCGAGTTCGACCTCAACGTAATCGATGAACCGGTCCAATACTTCAAGCCGCGTCAGCGGAGGCTCTGCCTCCCCGTAGAGTGTCTGGTCCACGTCAGCCAGAAGATAAGGATCTGCATACGCCGCCCGGCCAAGCATCACACCGTCTACATGAACGAGATGCGGTGCCGCATGCGAAAGCGACCCGAGACCACCGTTGATGACGATTGCCAGATCGCTACGCCGCGCCTTCAGGCGGTGCACCCGATCGTAGTCCAAGGGTGGAACGTCACGGTTCTCCTTGGGACTAAGGCCCTGGAGCCACGCCTTGCGCGCATGAACGATAAACATCATGCAGCCGGCATCGGCGACCGTATCAACAAAACGGTCAAGACTCTCTTCCGCATCTTGATCGTCAATCCCGATGCGGCATTTGACCGTCACAGGAACGCTGACAGCATCGGCCATCGCGCGTACGCACTCTGCCACGAGCTTTGGCTCCGCCATAAGACAAGCGCCAAACCGCCCCGACTGCACGCGGTCCGAGGGACAACCGATGTTGAGATTGATTTCGTCATAACCCCATTCAGTCCCAATTCGTGCGGCCTCCGCGAGACGCGCCGGATCACTGCCGCCGAGCTGCAGACCGACGGGGTGCTCGGCTGCATTGAAACCAAGGACGCGGACACGATCACCATGGAGAACGGCGTCGGCCGTCACCATCTCCGTATACAGAAACGCGCGCGACGAGATCAGCCGCAAGAAAGTCCGGCAGTGGCGGTCAGTCCACTCCATCATCGGCGCTACGCAGAAACGATGCGAATCTGGTTTCAAGGACGTGTTCTCGCTCAAGGGATGTGACACCCATAAGTGGTGATACAGTGCGGCAATCGCAAGGCGGCAATAGGCCGTCCAAAGGGCATATGCACAAGACCGTTCAAAGAAGACACTAAATGCTGCGCTGATTGACCCGCTTCGAAAGCTCTGCGGCAGTTTCGACCCGCTCGGAATATCGGTCGACGAGTGGCTCGGCGCGCGCGCGCACCATGTAAGTGAACTTCACGAGTTCCTCGATCACATCCACCACCCGGTTGTAGTAGGATGAAGGCTTCATGCGATCATCATCGCCGAACTCTAGAAAAGCTTTCGCCACGGAAGACTGGTTCGGGATCGTTACCATCCGCATCCATCGTCCCAGCACGCGCATCTGATTGACCGTGTTGAAACTCTGCGAACCGCCGCAAACCTGCATAACGGCGAGCGTCTTGCCTTGTGTCGGCCGCACGGCGCCAAGCGCCAGCGGAATCCAATCGATCTGCGCCTTCATGATGCCTGTCATGGCGCCGTGCCGTTCGGGCGACACCCAAACCATGCCTTCGGACCATGCCGCGAGTTCGCGCAGTTCCTGAACCTTGGGATGATCGATTTCTTCGGAGTCCGGCAAAGGCAGACCGCTCGGATCGAACACCCGGGTTTCGCAACCGTGCCACTTCAGTAGGTGCTCCGCTTCCAAAGCCAAGAGCTTCGAGAATGACCGCGCCCGCAGCGACCCATAGAGGATGAGGATGCGCGGGGCATGGCCCGGATCGTCAACGCCCGCATAGTAGGTCGCATCGACCGGCTCCATGTGCTCGAAATCGATGTTCGGAAGATCAGACCCGTTGTACTGTTCCGACAAACTCTATGTCCTCTCCGTATCGATCTGCTCGCCGTCTTCCTTGGTGAAGACACCGAAGTGCGGTTTCTCCAAGAGCTCGAGAACGACCTCGCTGGGACGGCATAGGCGAATGCCCTTCGGCGTCACAACAATCGGCCGATTGACCAGGATCGGATGCTCCAGCATCGCCTCCAGGAGCGCATCGTCGGGTACGGATGGGTCAGTCAGCCCCAACTCTTCAGCTGGCGACTTGCTGATGCGCAATGCCTTGCGCGGTGTCAGCGAAGCGCCAGCAAAGAGGGCAAGCAACTGCGGCCGCGTCCATCCCGTCTCAAGATACTCAACAACGTGAACGTCCTCGCCAGACGCTTCAATCATCTTCAGTGTGTTGCGGGACGTGCCGCAATTCGGGTTGTGGTAGATCACGGCAGCCACGTTACTTCTCCCTCAACAATCACAAACAATCTCCTGCAGGACAGACTTGCAGAGCTCCGCATTCCCTCCACAGCAGTCTTCCATCAGGAAACTCAGAAGGCCGCGTATACCATCGATGTTCGCGAAGTAGCGAATGGTCCGCCCCTCGCGCTCATTCCGGATGAGTCCGGCCCGCGTCAGCACACTTAGATTGGCCGACATCGTGTTCTGCCGAACATCCAGCGCTTCGCTGATCTCACCAGCCAGTATGCCGCGAGGCCCAGCCCGTATCAGGAGACGAAACACTTCCAGCCGCGTCTCCTGGCCAAGTGCAGAGAGCGCCACGAGGCTCTGATTGAAATCCATATATCGAGAATAGTGGAACTATGGAGCAAAGCAAGGCCGTGACCTGGTGCGTAAACCGCGACATGGAGCCGCCCACTTGGGACTCGGGCGTGTGCGGTTAGGGCGCTCGGGTGGGTGGCGGGATCGTGAGGTCGGGAACGAGTTCCTGCCCGGGCTTCACGGCCTCCGCATCCGGCGGCGGGGGAATGGGTAGCTCTTCAATGACCATGGGCGCCACCGGCTGTCGCGCTGGGGCGATCGGCCTCGGATGGACGATCATGTACGCCGCGACATCCCACGCATCCTGAACGCTCAAGACCGGGTTCTGATGGTCGACGCCCACGGGCATGTTCGCCCGGATATAGGAAGCGGCGTACGCAATCTGGCCCATGCCGGCCCCGCCATTGAAGCTCCCTTGCCCCCAAAGCGGCGGGACGTAGTAGCCGATATCTGGCGGCAATCTCGGTGCACCCTCCCCGTTCTGCCCGTGACAACTGAGACAGTGCTGGGCGTAAACGGCCGCACCGCGGCGCGCACTGGGGATATCGCCCGGTAGTGCGATGGGCTTCAGCCCCGAACCGGGCAATCGCTCGCCCTCCGGGGTGTCCTTGCCCACAAACTCGATATAAGCAATCAAGGCCATCATCTCGCGGCTGTCTTCCGGCAGGGGCTTGCCGTTGAGTCCTAGCCTCACGCATGAGTTGATGCGGTCGGGAAGCGTCACAACCCGATTGTCGGCGAACATCGGGAAAGTCGCCGCCGTCGACACAAAGGGGGCGGCGAAAGGCTTCAGGCCGCCGTTCAAATGGCAATTCTGGCAGGAGAGGTTGTTGCCACCATAGGCCATTGCAGGGTTTTGCGCATTTTTGCCAATGTAGCGCGGCGTGTCCTCCACAAGTGATTGCCCGTACCGGATCAGGTCCGTCTTTGGGCCGGCGGGGAGCGCCGAGATCTTCTCTGGCACGTCGGTGGGGTAGCGGGCCGTAGAGCCGCCCTCCGACAGCATGTACCCTGCGCCGACCCCCACGACCGCCGCCAAGGCGATGCACAACTCCCATGCAACTGTTTTCAAGCCGATTGATCCCCTATTACCCAATTGGGGTCGCCGTGACACACCCACCCGCGTAGCAGATGCGCGATGACGCGTGAACGAGTATATCAGCCTATCGCGATCACGATCTTGACAGCATGACAGACAAAGCACCGCACTCCACCAAGACCGCTCAGGATTCAAACAGCGGCGCAACCGCCGACGTGCACGCCAGCAAGCCGTCTGCAGAGCACATCGGCAATGAGCATCACTGCTCCACGAATGGGGACCAAGGGAGGTCCACAGCCAACCCGGAACGGAGTACCCAGCTGGCCGCCCCCGGCGTGCTCTATACGTGCCCGATGCACCCGGAGATTGTTCAAGAGGGTCCCGGCACCTGCCCAATCTGCGGCATGGCCTTGGATCCGATGGGTGTCCCCGCGGAAAACGCGCCCAATGAAGAGCTGATCGACTTCACCCGCCGATTCTGGGTTGCGGCCCCGCTTGCGCTCATCGTGGCTGCAATCGAGATGAGCGGACACCTGCTTGGGCTGGATTTGCTGCCGTTCCTCGCACCGCAGGCCAAGCAGTGGCTGCTCTTCGTGCTCGCGACGCCCGTCGTTCTCTGGTGCGGCTGGCCATTCTTCGTGCGCGGCGCGCAGTCCTTGCGCACGGGCCACCTGAACATGTTCACGCTGATTGGTCTCGGCACCGGAGCTGCCTATCTCTACAGCGTCGTCGGCACGATCACGCCAGGCCTCTTCCCGGAGACCATGCGAGATGCCGATGGCGTGGTGCCCGTCTATTTTGAGGCCGCCGCGGTCATCATTACGCTGGTTTTGCTCGGACAGGTCCTTGAGTTGCGCGCTCGTGAGAAGACGGGTGGCGCGATCCGTGCCCTACTCGATCTGGCGCCCAAGGCGGCGTTGCGCGTGGACAAAGACGGCGAGACCGAAACCATCCCCCTCGCCGACGTTCAGGTCGGCGATGTCTTGCGGGTTCGTCCCGGAGACCAGGTTCCCATTGACGGCACAGTGATTGAGGGCCGCAGTCAAGTCGACGAGTCGATGCTGACCGGCGAACCTGTGCCGGTGGCCAAGGCGCCGAACGACAGCGTGACGGGAGGGACGCTAAACGGCACGGGATCGTTTGATATGCGCGTGGACCGGACCGGTGCCGAGACGACACTCTCCCAGGTCGTGCACATGGTCGCGGAAGCGCAGCGCTCCCGGGCACCCATCCAACGGCTTGCCGACAGCGTTGCTGGATATTTCGTACCGGCCGTCATCGCGATTGCCGTCATCGCCTTCGTCGTATGGCTTCTCGTCGGCCCGGCACCGCAACTCGCCCATGCGCTAGTCGCCTCCGTCAGTGTACTGATTATTGCTTGCCCATGTGCGCTTGGGCTTGCGACCCCAATCTCGATCATGGTGGCAACGGGCCGAGGTGCACAGGCCGGCGTGCTCATTCGTAACGCCGCTGCGCTAGAGCGCCTCGCCAAGGTCGATACACTCGTCGTTGACAAGACAGGGACTCTTACCGAAGGCAAGCCAACCTTGACCGACGTCGAAGCCGTGAACGGCTACACCCAGGCGAAGGTGCTCAGCTTTGCAGCCGCGCTTGAGAGTGGTAGCGAGCACCCGCTTGCGGTCGCCATTCTAAAGGGCGCTGCCGACAAAGACATAAAAGTCGAAAAGGCGCGAGATTTCGAGTCCGTCACCGGCAAAGGCGTCGTCGGCCGGGTTGGTGGGAGCATCGGGGGCCACGCAGCCCGTCTCGGCAATAGCCTGCTGATGGACGACCACCGCATCAACGTTCTGTCCGTAAAGGAAACGGTGACTCGGCTTCGCAAAGAGGGAAAGACCGTAATGTATCTCGCGGTCGACAACCGGCTCGCGGGCATTGTCGCGGTCGCCGATCCGATCCGAGAAAGCGCGAAACAGTCCATCGCCACTCTGCATAGCCTGGGCTTGCGCATCGTCATGGCGACCGGAGACAACATCACGACGGCAAAGTCGGTCGCAGACCAGCTAGGGCTCGACGAAGTCCACGCCGGGCAAACACCGGGCGACAAACTGGAACTCGTCGGCAAGCTTCAGAGCCAGGGCGCGGCAGTGGCCATGGCGGGTGACGGCATTAACGATGCACCGGCGCTCGCCAAGGCCGATGTAGGCATCGCGATGGGCACAGGCGCGGATGTCGCTATTGAAAGCGCCGACATGACGCTACTCAAGAGCGATTTACGTGGTGTAGCGCGCGGCGTGAAACTCGCGCGCGCAACCATGAGCAACATCAAGCAGAACCTGTTCTTCGCTTTCTTCTATAACGCGATTGGCGTCCCCATTGCCGCCGGCGTTCTCTACCCTATCGCCGGCATTGTGTTGTCGCCCATGATCGCGGCTGCGGCCATGAGCCTGTCGTCCGTTTCCGTCGTCGGGAACGCACTACGCTTGCGCCGTGTTGAACTATAACCGGAGGCCACCAGAATGAGCGACGAGAGCCGCACTACAAAATACCTGAAGGACTACGCGCCGCCGGATTACTTGATCAAGGATGTCGCGCTTGATGTGCATCTGGCGCCAAAGGGGGCAACGGTCTCATCGAGACTCTCCATAGAACCTAACTCGGGAACGATCGCGGGCACGCCGCTCATTCTCGATGGCGAGGCGTTGACGCTCGAAAGCATCTCACTCAATGGAGAGGAGCTTGAGGCTGGCCGGTATACGCTCGCGCCTGGAAAGTTGACGATTGCCAACCCACCTGTGGGCGCCTTCACACTTGATATCGTTACGCGGTGCGATCCGGAAGCCAACCTGGAGCTCTCTGGCCTTTACCTAACCAACGGCACCTATTGCACACAGTGCGAACCTCAAGGGTTTCGCCGTATCACCTACTTTGTCGACCGCCCGGATGTCCTATCGACATACACCGTGCGCATCGAGGCAGACCGCGGCACGGCCCCCGTTCTGCTATCCAATGGCAACCCTGTAGATGCCGGTGAGATCGAAGGGACGCGGCGCCACTACGCAATCTGGCACGACCCGCATCCGAAGCCCTCTTATCTTTTCGCCTTGATTGGCGGCAACCTGGCTTCCATCCACGACAAGTTCACCACCGCCTCGGGACGAGAGGTCGCGCTAGGCATCTATGTGGAGCCGGGCAAAGAGGATCGCTGCGACTGGGCGATGGAATCCTTGAAGCGCTCTATGCGCTGGGACGAGGAACGGTTCGGCCTGGAATACGATCTCGATGTCTTCAACATCGTCGCCGTGTCCGACTTCAACATGGGCGCGATGGAGAATAAGGGCCTCAACATCTTTAACGACAAGCTCGTCTTGGCGCGGCCCGACACGGCGAGCGATGCGGACTATACCTCGATCGAGAGCGTCATCGCTCATGAGTACTTTCACAACTGGACAGGTAATCGCGTGACGTGCCGCGACTGGTTTCAGCTCTGCTTGAAGGAGGGATTGACGGTCTTCCGCGATCAAGAGTTCACCGACGACGTCCGCATGGGGCCCGTCATGCGCATTCTGACCGCGCGCCTTCTTAAGGCCCGTCAGTTCCCGGAGGACGCAGGCCCGCTCGCCCACCCTGTGCGCCCCGCCTCCTATATCGAGATCAACAATTTCTACACGGCGACTGTTTATGAGAAGGGCGCCGAGCTCTGCCGGATGCTTCAGACGCTTCTTGGGAAGGATGCTTTCCGCCAGGGAATCGCTCTTTACTTCGAGCGCAACGACGGGACAGCAGCGACGGTTGAAGACTTCGTCTCTGCTATGGCGGATGCCTCGGGACGCGACCTCACTCAGTTCATGCGCTGGTATACGCAAAGCGGCACGCCAGAGATTGCCTGCACGCTCGATTACGATCCACACAGTCAGACGGCACAGTTGAAGGTGAACCAGGTTATCCCGGCAACCCCGGGTCAGGGTAACAAGGAGCCGATGCACATCCCACTAAAGGTAGGTCTGATCGGCTCCAACGGCGACGAGCTGCCCCTGAAGCTCAATGGCGAAATCGTTCCGGACGGTCTACTCGAAGTCACAGAATGGGAGCAGGTCTTCGAGTTCGAAGACATTCCAGCCCCACCGACACCCTCGATCTTGCGCGACTTCTCGGCACCCGTGCGCGTGACCACAAGCCTTAAGCCTGATCAGATCGAATTCCTGATGATCCACGACAGCGATCCGTTCAACCGTTGGCAGGCGGCGCAGACCTACGCCACTGATTTGATCGCGTCCGCCGCACGGGACGGACTCGATCTTGGGCCGGTTAGCGGCGCCCAGGCCGGACGCTTGGCGCAAGCGCTGGAACCGACTCTGCGCGATGAGAGTTTGGCGCCGACCTATCGCGCCGAGACGTTGAAGCTCCCGAGCGAGTCGGACATCGCACGCGAGCTCGGGCGCAATGTAGACACGGACGCCATTTTGACGGCACGCAACACACTGCGTACGAACGTCAGCGCCGCCTTGGCGCATACGCTGTTGGACATCTATGAGGCGAGCGCAGCGGACGGGGCTTTCTCGCCCGACCCCGACAGCGCGGGCCTTCGCGCCCTGCGTACCGCCGCTCTCGATCTCATGGCGGCCACCGGCACGGCAGAGGTTACAGACCGTGCGCTGCGGCACTATCGCAACGCGACCAATATGACGGACTCGATTATGGCGCTATCCACGCTGTCGCACATGCCATCGGAAGCCTGCGACGAAGCGCTCGCAGATTTCTATGAGCGCTGGCAGGACGATGCGCTTGTGCTGGACAAATGGTTTGCCGTGCAGGCTCGTGCTGCTCGTCCAGATTCGGTAGAGACCGCGTACCGGCTTTTGGAGCATCCGAAATTCTCGTTGAAGAACCCAAACCGTGTCCGGGCTCTCATCGGCTCCTTCGCCATGGCCAACCCTTCCGGGTTCAATCGCGCGGATGGCGCCGGCTACGTCTTCCTCGCTGAGCAAGCCTTAAAAATTGATGGCTTCAACCCACATGTCGCGGCGCGTCTGCTCGGCGCCTTCGAAAGCTGGAAAACTCTCGAGCCGGGACGGCAACGCCATGCAAAACAAGCCCTTCAGGGCCTCGCCGGCGAGAAACTTTCGACGGACGCTTACGAAATCGTCACCAAGACGCTTGGCGGCGCCTAGAATCAACCTCCCCCTGTCAACGACTTGTTAACGTAATTTCCACAGGTTTTTACTAGACAGATGCTTCAGTCCTCGATTCCATGGACAGAAGCGATTCGGAGATGCGGCAACTTCTCCGGGACGATGACAGGAGAAGAAGGGGGACCGAATGGCGCGGGCTCGTCCTGCGCGAGGTGCGGGAATCTATTCCATCGCAGGGCCACGATGGCAGGACATCCGCGCGCTCGTCGACAAACACCTCCCATCATTGGAGGCGTTGCGCCAACTCGTCCCGGCTCTCCTCGCCGGCTTCCTCGTTGTTTCCAGCCTTGGCTTTTACTTCCAGATCAGCAGCGGAAAAGATGCGGCGTTGACTTCCGCCCAGCGGCAACTCGCCCTGAACGCGGATGTGGCTTCGCTTAAGCTGAGCGCCGAAATCCTAGCCTCGAGCTCGGATTGGCAAGGGGAACTCGCACGACGGCTGCCCCTTAGCGCCGCCCGAGAGGGCCGTGTGGTGCTGCTCTCCGACGCCGAAGGGGGCATCCAGGCCCGTGTGCCCATCGGCAGCGACTACGAAGGCAATCTGCTGACGGTTCTCGGTCCTAGCCAGCCTCTAACCATTATGGGCGCCGATGCGGGCGTCATGCGGGTAACCCTGAACGACGGCACCGATGCCTTAGTAACCGTACGCAACGTTCCGCGAACCGACGCTCAGCTGACGCTCATTCAACCGGTGGCCAGCGCCCTTGCCAAATGGAGCAGCAACACAGCGCTTGAAATGGTCCTTCTATTCTGCGGTGGGCTGATCCTAGTGCTGTTTGCGGGTGCATTCTGGTACCTAACCCCCTTCGGACAGTCACGGGAGTCCGACACGCTCACCAGGGAACTGACAGAGGCCCTTCCCGGATGCGGGGTTTGGCGCTGGAACCTCGCGCGCGGACACGTGGAATGGTCTCCGCCCATGTATGCGCTGCTTGGTCTCGAGCCCAGCTCGTCAATCGTCTCTTATGGAATGCTCGCCGAGAGGCTGCATCGCGACGACGATCTACGGGCCGAACTGGACCGCCATTTGCGCGAGGGGCTCGACCTGTTCGACCAATGCTTCCGCCTGCGCCATGCGGACGGTCACTGGGCCACGATCCGCCTGCGCGGCCACATCACACGGGACCCCGCTACGGGGGAGCCCTACCTAACCGGCATGGCCGTTCTCGCCGATCCCAACGCGGTTCCGGGCGCCGCCGATGCCAATGCGCGTCTGCGCGACGCTGTCGAAACAATCTCCGAGGCCTTTGTCCTTTGGGACAATCATAACAAGCTGGTGATGTGCAACAGCAAGTACCAGCAGTTTCACGGCCTAGCCGACGACATGGTGCAACCCGGCAGCTCCTACGACGAGGTGATCGCCGCCGCGTCGGAGCCGATAGTCTCCAAACGCTACGCGGTGGCGAGCCAGAACAGCCGTCAGTCACGAACCTACGAGGCCCAGCTTGAAGACGGCCGCTGGCTACACATCAACGAGCGCCGCACGCGCGATGGCGGCTATGTGAGCGTGGGCACCGACATTACCGATCTCAAACAAAGCCAGACGAAGAACGCCGAGAGCGAACAGCAGCTCCGCGCATCCGTCGCGGAATTGCGGCTTTCGCGCCGCGAGCTTGAACACCAGAAGCAACAGCTCGTGGACTTGGCTGAGAAATACGCTTTGGAAAAGAACCGGGCCGAAGCAGCGAACCGCGCCAAGTCTGAATTCCTAGCCAATATCAGTCACGAACTGCGGACGCCGCTGAACGCAATCATTGGATTCTCCGAGGTGATGCAGCAATCGCTTTTCGGACCGCTCGGTCATGAGAAGTACCAGGAATACGCGCGCGACATCTATTCCAGCGGCGAGTATCTCCTTGAGGTCATCAACGACATT
Organism: Methyloceanibacter sp.; assembly: GCA_030064755.1. Lineage (GTDB taxonomy): Bacteria > Pseudomonadota > Alphaproteobacteria > Rhizobiales > Methyloligellaceae > Methyloceanibacter. The sequence continues at coordinate 46,613 of JASJEH010000005.1, forward strand.
CTCGACATGTCGAAGATCGAGGCAGGCCGGATGACACTCGACCTAGAAGATGTCGATGTCGCCGAGATCGTCGAAGACAGCATGAAAGTCGTTGGCCAAGCTGCGGCCGAGCGCGGCATCGCACTCGAACGTCATGGACCGGCGCACTTCCCGATTCAGGCGGACCGCCGCTACCTTAAACAAGTCTTTCTGAATCTTTTGTCCAACGCCGTAAAGTTCTCGCGCGAGGGCGGGCGCGTGGACGTGAAGCTTACGCGGAGCAACGGTCAGCTGAGAATTGCGATCAAGGACACGGGAATAGGTATCGCCCCAGCACATATCGCGAAACTTGGCCGGCCTTTCGAGCAGGTCGAGAACCAGTTCTCCAAGAGTCATCAGGGCAGTGGTCTTGGCCTAGCCATCTCGCGCGCATTGGTGGAGCTCCATGGGGGCACGCTTGAGATCAAGAGCCGTGAAGGCTATGGCACGACGGTGACATGTTCCTTACCTATTCGCACACCGCGTCCGGCCGATGTTGAGGAACCGCTGGCGAAGAGCGCCTGAGCTGACCTCAAACAACGAGCCGATTGAAGGCGCTATGTACGCGCACAAGCGTGTCTTTCAACGCCGCTTCCAATGTCGAAAAGTCAGGCATGTCCGCAGATCGCGCCAACAGATCCCGCAAGGCTTGCGGCGCATCGTTGGCATCGAAACTCCCTTCGAGACAAAGGCGCAGGACCTGCGTGAGCGACTGATAGAGCTTCGCCGCGGGGATAAGCACTTCGGCGTCCCCCGCGTCAAGCGTTCCGGCTTCGGCAAGTTTGATCAGAGCAAGTTCGGTATTCTGGTCCAGCACTTCCGGCCGTTCGGACGCGTTCACGAGCTGGAGGAACTGGGTCGTGAACTCAAGGTCCACGATCCCGCCGCGGACTTGCTTCAGATTCCAGATATCCCTCGTCCCCTTCTCCACCTCAATCTTCCGGCGCATCTCATGGACCTCAGCAGCCACGATAGCGCGGTCGCGCGGCTGCGTGAGGACGGCTTGGATCGTTGAGTTGATCGAGTCACGTAACGCGTCGGGCCCCGACACCACACGCGCACGTGTGAGCGCTAGATGCTCCCAAACCCATGCGGATTTCTCCTGATAGTCGATGAAGCCGGATAGCTTTGTGGCGACCGGACCCTGGCTACCCGACGGCCTCAACCGCATATCAACCTCGTAGAGGGCGCCCTCTGCTGTTTGTGCCGACAGTGCTGCAATCAATCGCTGCGTGAAGCGCGTGTAGTATTGCGGACCAGGAAGACACCGTGCGCCGTCCGACTTCACATCACCCCCGGCATAATTGTAGACGGTAATGAGATCGAGATCCGACGCCGCCGTCATCTCTTTGCCACCGAGCTTGCCCATCGCCAAAACGGCGGCCATCCCCTCGGGTAGACGGCCATGCTGTGCAACGAGTTCCTCGCCCACACGGTCAGACAATGCCTGAATCAGCGTATCGGCGAGGACCGCGTAGGCCTCGCCCGCCTGTTCCGCGGAGATCGTACCCGAAATCACGCGAACGCCGATGAGAAAGCTCTGTTCACGGCCTACGATGCGGGCGCGATCAAGGGCATCCTGATAGTCGGTAGCAAGAGCCAGAGCGCCCCCAACCACATCCTTGAGCTGGTCGCAGGTGGGTATGTCTCCGAAGAACCCTGGATCGAGCACTGCATTCAGGAGCAGTGGGCGCCGTCCGAGAATTTTCGCAAGTCGCGGCGCCGTGCCCATGATGTCCGCCACGAGCCGCAACAGGCTGGGATTGGCCGAGAGCATTGAGAAGAGCTGCAAACCGGGCGGCATGTTGGCCATCACCCTGTCGAAGGTCGACAACGCGAGGTCGGGCTGAGCCGTACGGCTAAAGGCCTCCAACAGGTTCGGAAGAAACTCCGTCAGACGCTCGCGCGCCTTGGCACTGCGCGTCGCTGGATAACGTCCAGCCTGCCATGCCTTGATCGCCTCAATTGCCGCACTGGGATTTTCGAAACCGAGTCCCTCAAGGGCCGAACGCGACTCCGGATCGGCCTCGTCCCCGATAATGAGTCCGGGGACGAATGACGGCGGCTGAGGAAGCTTTTCGAATAAGGCTCCATAGTGCCGCTCCACGCATTCGAATCTCGCGATCAACGCATCGCCGAACTCATCGGTATCGGCGAAACCGCAAAGCCTTGCGAGCCTGTCGAGCTCCTGCGGATCTGCGGGAATGATGTGAGTTTGTTGATCGCCCATCATCTGGATGCAGTTTTCCACCCGCCTCAGAAACAGATATGCCTCCGAGAGCTCGCGAGCCGCGGCGGCTTCAATCCAATCGCCTTCGGCGAGCCGGGCGAGTGTCTTCAGTGTACCGCGGGTACGCAACTCGGGATGACGGCCACCCGCGATCAATTGCTGGGTCTGTGCGAAGAACTCGATGTCGCGGATGCCGCCTCGGCCAAGCTTGATGTCGTGACCGCGGACGGCAATCGCCCCATGACCCTTGAAGTCATGCACGCGCCGCTTCATGGCGTGGATGTCAGCCACCGCGGCGAAGTCCAAGTATTTCCGCCAAATGAACGGCGATAGCTGCTCGAGAAAAGAATACCCGAGCTTCTCATCCCCAGCGGCGACGCGGGCCTTGATGAGGGCCGCCCTCTCCCAGTTCTGGCCGAAGCCTTCGTAGTAGATCAGACCGGCCTCGGTGGAGAGCGCAATCTGCGTGGCGCCGGGGTCGGGCCTCAGCCGCAAATCCGTCCGGTAGACATAGCCGTCCTTTGTCTGCTCCTGCAGCAGGCGCACCAAGTCCCGTGTCAGCTTCACGAAGAAGGCCGACGGCTCGGTATCCTTGGCGAGCCGCGCCCGTTCGGGATCATAAAAGACGATGAAATCCACATCGGACGAGTAATTCAGCTCCATGGCGCCAAGCTTTCCCATGGCGATGATGAAGTACCCATCAGTCTCGGCCGACGTCAGCTTTCCCGCCTCATGAGCCCCTCGGAACAGGAATCTCACGGCAATCCGGATCGACATATCGGCGGCTTCACTCAAGCCGGCCAATGTCTCAGCCGTGGTCCAGACCCCGCCAAGATCGGCGAGCGCCGTCAACAAAGCGGTTCGCTTCTTGAAGCCGCGCAGCAGCGCCATGGCCGCAGTTTCCGAGGTCACCTCGGACATAGCGTCGTCAAGCTCGGCAGCGGCGCGGCTCAGATGTGTGTCGGGGTCTTCGGTCAGGCACGCAGCAAGAATGTCCGGGTTCCGTTCCGAGAGTGCGGCCAGAAAAGGCGAGCCGGAAAAGACGGCGGTCAGGAACGAAGCAACCTCGGGTGAGTCGAGCAAAGGAGCGGCCCGAGCTGCCGTCGGGTCCTGCTGCCAAGCTTGCCGTACGGTCGCAAGAACATCGGCGCCGCGATCGGCGTCGAAGACCTCCGGGGCTTCGCAAATACGCTCGGCGAAAGCCGTCACGTCGGCCTCAGCTCTCCTCCTGGCGACGGACTCTCGACCGTCGCGGTTCCCCGCGCATCGTTCTCTAGCGGTAGGCTAAAGACGACCCGAAGGCCGGGATTATTGTCCTCCAGCCTCACGGTCCCACCATGCAGCCTCGCCACGGCCGCGACAAGGCTCAATCCAAGACCGCTGCCCGGCTCTGAACGGCTGGCCTCGAGTCGAACGAAACGGCTCAGCACACGCTCTCTCTCGGACTCTGGAACGCCGGGCCCACGATCAGACACAGAAATCTCCGCTAACCCGTCACGAGTTGACGTCCGAATCAGAAGTTCGGAATCATGTCCATTGGCCTGGGCCGCGGGCACCAGACCGTACTTCAGAGCGTTGTCGATGAGATTGGCGATCGCTTGCCCCAGGAGTTGCCGGTTACCCCGAACCGGGACGGACTTCGCAAGCTCCAACTTGAGAGCAATGCCGCGCTCCTCAGCGACCGGCTCATAGAGTTCCGCCGCATCGCGCACCAGCGCGGACAGATCGAGGTTATCGCGATCATCACCGCCGGTGCCTGCTTCGAGCCGCGCGATCGAGAGCAGAGCATTGAAGGTCTTCATCAAGCCATCGGCTTCTTCGATCGTCCGCTCCAACGCGCCGCGATAGGCGCTCTCGTCCGGTGGCTCGCGCAGAGCCTCCTCGACGCGATTGCGCAACCTGTTGAGAGGCGTCTTGAGGTCGTGCGCGATATTGTCCGAGACTTCGCGCATCCCCGCCATAAGCTGCTCGATACGCCCCAGCATCGAATTAAGGCTCTCGGCCAACCGATCCAGTTCGTCGCCCGATCCGCTGACGGGTAGACGTCTCGAAAGATCGCCTGCCATGATTGTCTGTGTGGTGGCGGAAAGGTTGTCGACGCGCGCCAGCAATCTGCGGCTGACCCAATAGCCGCCGCCAATTCCCACCAATGCCATGACTCCAAGTCCCCACAGCATGGTCGAGCGAATGAGCCGCGATAGTTCTCGCCGGTCTTCGATATCGCGGCCGACGATCAAGCGGTCGCCGCCAGGAAGCCGGAAGACGTTCGCAAAGGCCAGCCGCTGCTCCATGCCGCCGGGTGCAGGACGGCTATAGAAGAATTCGACGGGTCCGACGCTATCCCAAAGCTGGGGCGATACTGCACTTAGATTGCCTGCAAGCTGCTTCTCGTTGCGGTCCGCAACAAGGTAAAGGCTGTTGCCGGGTGTGCGGCTGCGCTGGGCGACGATCCTGACGAGCTGATCGCGCCCTCCGGCCCGGTACTGTTCGGCAAGACCCGTGAGTTCCGCTTCGATGGTCTGATTGAGCTGCCGTGACAGTAGAACCGTCGTGTTCCAGTAAAGATACACGATGGCGACAATTGCGGCGGCACTGAATAGCGCGAAGTAAGTGAGCGACAGACGAAATGTCGTCGTGCGAAAGAGTTTAGTGAGCGCTGTCACGGATCGTGTAACCGGCGCCGCGGACCGTATGAAGGAGCGGCTGTTCGAAGTTCTTGTCGATCTTCGACCGGAGTCTCGAAATGTGGACGTCAATAACATTCGTCTGCGGGTCGAAGTGATAGTCCCACACATTCTCAAGCAACATGGTGCGCGTGACCACTTGGCCCGCGTGCTTCATCAAATACTCAAGCAGACGGAACTCGCGCGGCTGCAGCAAGATGGCTTCCCCGGCGCGGGTCACCTTGTGGGACAAGCGATCCAGCACAAGGTCACCCACGGAGAGCCGCGTGGAGCCTTCCTCCGGTGAGGTGCGCCGCGCCAGAACCTCGATGCGTGCCAAGAGTTCGCTGAAGGCGTAGGGCTTGGTGAGGTAGTCGTCGCCCCCTGCCCGCAATCCCTTCACACGGTCGTCGACCTCTCCCAATGCCGACAAGATCAAGGCGGGAGTATGGATTTCGTCCGTACGCAGCGCCCGTATGACGCCGAGCCCGTCCAGCTTCGGCAGCATGCGATCGACGATGAGAACGTCGTATGCGTTGGCCTTTGCTAGCTCAAGTCCAGCATCGCCATCGGCAGCATGCTCAGCGATATGCCCGGACTCTTTGAGCGCTCTCTTCAGAAACGCTGCCGTCTCTTGGTCGTCCTCGATTACCAGGACCCGCATATTGCCTCTGCTCGCTGTTGTTTCCGGAGAGAGTCATAGAACACACAAGTGGAAACACAAAAAGGGGCGGGCGGCGCGATTGGGGGGGAAACCGCACCGCCCTCCAGCAGAAGAGGGAAGATTTATCCCTTCTTCTGGGAAAGCGCGACGAAGCGGGTCTGATCGCCGGTCTTGACCTGCATCAAGACCTTGACCTTCTCCTTATCGCCTTTGGCGGCCTCGGAAGCGCGCGCGAGACCCTTTGCAACGTCACTCGGCGTGGAGACATCGACGCCTGCGACCTGCAAAATGATGTCGCCCGGCTTCAAGCCTTTGTCAGCGGCGTCGCTATCGGAGTCGACCTCTGTGATAACGACGCCTTCCTCGCCCGCACCGGGGATCTTGGACGCCGGTGCCAGCGACAGACCGAGCTTGTCCATCGGCTCGCTCTGATCCTCAGGCTCCTCGTTGCGAAGAGACGCGAGCTTCTTGGCACTCGGGAATGAACCAAGCGTCATATCAACCTCGCGCTTGTCACCGTAGCGAACGATCGCGAGCTTAACCTCGGAGTCGGGCTCGAGATCAGCGATCTTGCGAGCGAGATCACGCGAGTCCTTCACCTCGTTACCATTGACCTCAACAATGACGTCACCAGCCTTGATGTCCTCTTTGGACGCAGGACCATCCTCGGTCACCTTCGTGATCATGGCGCCCTTCGGCTCAGCCAAGCCGACGGAGTCGGCGATGTCGTCGTTCACATTCTGAATAACGACACCGAGCCATCCGCGATCAACGCTGCCGTCGTCCTTCAGATCCTCGACGACCTGCTTCACAAGCGCGGCCGGCACGGCAAACGCAATACCAACATTGCCGCCGGACGGCGAGAAGATCGCCGTGTTCACGCCGACCACGTTTCCATCGAGGTCGAAACTCGGACCGCCGGAGTTGCCGCGATTCACCGCAGCATCGATCTGAAGATAGTCGTACGGACCTGAGCCGATATCACGGTTATGAGCGGAGATGATACCGGCGGTCACCGTGCCACCCAGGCCAAACGGATTACCCACTGCAAGCACCCAATCACCGACACGCGGCCTCTTATCCGACATGTTTACGAAGGGGAACTTCGTCTTTGTCTTATCCGTCACCTTGACCAGCGCAAGGTCCGTGCGCGGATCGCTTCCAATCAGCTTGGCACTGTATTTCTCGCCGTCTTCCATTGTGACGGTAATGTCTTCAGCATCTTCGACAACGTGATTGTTGGTTACAACAAAGCCGTCTTCAGAAATGAAGAAGCCGGATCCCTGGGCGAGGCTTGGTGTACGATTCGCCGGCGGCTTTGGCATGCCCTTCCGGAACTGGTTAAAGAAGTCGTGAAGCGGATTATCCTCGGGTAGGTTGGGCAGTCCAGGAATAGGCGAGTCGTCGTTGCTTGCGGTCTTCACCTCACCCTTAACGTTGATACTCACCACCGCAGGCTTCACTTTCTCAACCAGATCGGCGAATGACAGCGGCGCCCGGCCATAGGGTGTCTCGATGGTCTGCTGCGTCTGGGCCGTTTCCGCGACAGCGAACGGCACACTCGGGTTGAATGAAAGGCCGATCGCCCCCGCGGCGACCAGCGCGGCTGCGGCGAGGATTACAGGCCTCCGAGCCGAGTTCCGCGGTCGCTTGCTCTCGTTCGCTGCTGGGTTCGTATCAGGTGTCATTCGATTCCCCTCTCTTGGGACGTCAACGTGTTCCGGCGATGCTCCGACAGAGCGGAGCGATCCTGTGAGAGAGGAATATAGAGAGCCGCCAATTACGCTGCGGTTTCGGCGGCATTAATTATCCGTAAGGTTCAAGAAACCCGGGCGGCCTTGAAAACCAAGGCCTCTACGGCTTGTCACCGTCTTTGGCCGCATCCTCCTCCAGAAGGCGCGTCAGATGGGCTTTCTCGCTTTCGGTCAGTGCCTCCGGCGCGGTGGACGCCGTCGCGCGACGGACGTAGCCATATAGTATTCCGCAGATGGCGAGGATCAGCAGTAGCGGCGCGGCCAGCCATAGAACCCATGTCTGCGGCGTGAAGCGCGGCTTCAACAGGACGAACTCGCCGTAGCGCGAAACCACAAAGGCGATGATCTCGTCGTCGCTATCACCGGCCTCGAGCCGTTCACGTACGAGCACGCGCAAGTCCTTGGCTAAAGGCGCGTCCGAATCGTCAATGGACTGGTTCTGGCAGACAAGACAGCGCAATTCTGCGGACAGCGCCCGCGCCCGGGCTTCAAGCGCCGGATCATCCAATACTTCGTCCGGATGAACGGCGGGCACGCTCGGGACACCAAGCGCGAACAATGCGAGGCACGCGAAGAACAGAGATCTAAAAGCAGCCAGCATCATTTGCCCGGCGCCATAACTGGCTCCGACTTCTGCTTGGCCCGTTTAGGCGCTCCCACCCGCAAGCGGCGATCGGTCAGAGACACGCCTCCGCCGATGAACATCAAGAGAGGGCCAAGCCAGATCAGCCTAACCAACGGGTTGAAGTACACCCGGACGGTGTGAGCGCCGTCCTTCAGCGGATCACCGAGCACCACGTAAAGGTCGCCACCCCAGGCATTGTAAATGCCAGCTTCCGTCGTCGCGCTATTCTCAACCGCGTAGGATCGCTTCGATGGGATGAGGGTTGTCACGGGCTGCCCGCCCCGCGTCACGTCGAACACGCCGACAAGTTCCTTGTAGTTGGGGCCCTGCCCCTCCTTCACGCCCTTGAAGGTGAGTGTGTAGCCGGCGATATCAACAGTGCCGCCGGGAGCCAACGCCTCAATCCGTTCGCTCCGCCAGGCCGTCGTCGCGACGAGCCCGAGCACCATCACGCCAACTCCCGCGTGAGCCAGCGCCGTACCGTAAGAGGCTCGGGGCAAGTTTTGCATACGCCGCCAGCTTTCTTGCCAACTTGCCTGGAACAACTTCGATCGTGTGGCGATTTCGGTCGCCGCTCCCACGATGAGCCAGAACCCAAGACCGATCCCAAGAGGTGCAAGCCAGGGACCGCTTTGATACATGGCAAGCGCGACGATGATGGCAAAAAGGCTCACGACAGCGGCAACTGTGAGCCGCTGCGCAACCGCCAGCAGGTCGCCGCGTTTCCATGCGAGCAGTGGCCCGAAGGGCACGGCGAGCAAGAGTGGAATGACCAGCGGTACGAACGTCAGATTGAAGAACGGCGCGCCGACGGAGATCTTCTCGCCGGTAACCGCTTCGAGGGCGAGCGGATAGAGCGTGCCGACGAACACGGCCGCGCAAGAGACCGTCAGCAGCAGGTTGTTGAAAACCAGGGCGCCCTCCCGGCTAATCGGGGCGAACAGTCCTCCTTGGGACAGAAGTGGCGCGCGCCAGGCGAATAGTGCGAACGACCCGCCGATAAAGACCGCCATAATGCCGAGAATGAAGACACCGCGCGCAGGATCGACCGCAAAGGCGTGGACTGATGTAAGCACGCCCGAGCGCACGAGAAACGCACCCATGAGGCTTAAGGAAAAGGTGATGATGGCGAGCAGGATGGTCCAAACTTTGAGCGCGTCTCGCTTTTCCATGACGAGCGCCGAATGGAGCAACGCGGTTCCCGCGAGCCAAGGCATAAACGAGGCGTTCTCAACCGGATCCCAGAACCAGAAACCGCCCCAGCCGAGCTCGTAATAGGCCCACCATGAGCCCAGCGCGATGCCTAGCGTTAAGAACATCCAAGCCGCCAGCGTCCACGGCCGTACCCAGCGTGCCCAGGCCGCATCGATACGGCCGTCGATGAGTGCAGCAACCGCGAAGGAGAAGGCCATGGAGAAGCCGACATAGCCTACGTAGAGAAATGGCGGGTGAATGGCGAGCGCGGGGTCCTGAAGGACAGGGTTTAGTCCATTACCGTCGAACGGTGCGGGATCGACCCGCAAGAACGGGTTCGACGTCATGACGATAAAGAGCAGGAAGGCCACGGCAATCGAGCCCTGCACGGCGAGCACATTCGCCCGCAAGCGCCGCGGAAGGTTCGAGCCAAATGTCGCAACGGCGGCACCGAACAGCGCAAGGATCAAGACCCATAGAACCATGGATCCTTCATGGTTCCCCCACACACCGGAAATCTTGTAGATCATCGGCTTAGCCGAGTGCGAGTTCTGCCACACATTCAGCACTGAAAAGTCGGACGTGACATACGCGACGGTCAGGGCCGCGAAGGCAATGCCGATCAGAATGAACTGTAACTGCGCCGCCGGAACGGAGACCGCCGCCAGGCGCGGATCATTGAAGCGCGTCCCGATGATCGGCAGCACCATCTGAACAATGGCGACGCCCAGGGCAAGTATCAGAGCATAGTGACCCGTCTCGGCGATCATTGCGTCGTCACCTCTCCTGTCAGTTTGCCATCGCGCCAAACGCCCGTCTCTTTCAGCTTCGCGGCAACTTCTGGCGGCATGTAGTTCTCATCATGCTTTGCGAGCACATTGTCGGCCTTGAAGGTTCCATCCGGCATCAACGCGCCCTCCGTTACGACACCCTGTCCTTCCCGAAAGAGATCGGGCAATACGCCGGTATAGGTCACGGGCAAGACCTTGGCGCCGTCGGTTACGGAAAAATAGACCGTCGTACCCTCGTCGCGTTTGACGCTGCCGGTCTCGACGAGACCGCCGAGCCGGATTCGCTGCCCCGGAGCAACCTCCATCTTGGCGATGTCGCTTGGGCTGTAGAAGAACACGATCGAGTCCCGCATGGCATACAGCACCAGACCCACGGCCACACCGAGAACCACAAGGCACGTCCCGATCAATACCCCTCGGCGCTGCTTCCTCGTCATGACGTCAATCCTAAGTCTGCTGCGAGCGTGTCCAATTGCTTTATCGCCTGTGCGTTGCCCGCGAACAGGTCCTTGGCCTGGGCCAGAGCCTTCTTCGCGTCTTCGCTGCGTCCAAGTACGGTATACGCACGAACGAGACGGAGCCAGCCGGGCAAATCGTCACCATTTGTCTCTAGCCGCGCGGCGAGTCGTTTGACCATCTGATCGACCATGGCCTCCCGCTCTGCCGGAGTCATGTTCTGGGCGGCCGCAACGTCGGCCGCGGATGGCCCCGCCTGCGGTGTGAGTGGCGAAACAGCTGCGGGCGCCTCTCCGGACTTCCTGGCCTGCGCGTTCGCGATCCGCGCGTCGACCATAGAGGTCCAGCGCTCATCATCTTGCCGGGCATCGCGCAGCCCACGCCAGTCTGCCAGCGCGTCGTCGAAGTTGCCCTCTTGCTCTTTGGCTATAGCGAGAAGAATGCGCGGCTCGATCAGCGTCTCGTCTTGCTTCAGCGCCTCTTCGAGGGCTATCCGCGCCGGCTCTGTCACCAACCCTTGTTGCTCCAGGACAAGCGCCTGTCCGAGACCCGAAAGCCGCTTTGCGGATGGCCCGAGCAGTCGGATCGCTTGGCGATAGGCTTCCGCAGCATCTGCGTAGCGCCGGCCGCTCAGATAGATCGGCGCGATGGCGTCCCAACCGGCGCCTTCATCCGGAAAGGCGCGAAGCCGCGCTTCGACGCGTGCGACGAGAACGCCGATGTCCGTCTCCTGACCCGGATCTGTCAGCCGCGCCGCCAAAGGCTGATCTGGAAGTTGGGGAGAACCATAATAGAGGTAAGCGCCAAGAACGGTCGCTGGCAGACACGCCACTACAAGCACAAGCGCCGCCCGCGGCAACAGCCCGCGTGATCCCTCGCCGGAGGCATCGCTGTTCTTCTCGTCCACGGCCAGCAGCCGACGGGCGACCTCAAGCCGGGCGGCCTCTGCCTCCGCATCGCCGATCAGCCCGCGCGCACGATCCGCCTCGATCTCGTCGAGTTGATCCCGGTAGACCGCGGCGTCAAAGGCGTCTCGCTCGTTCACGACCTCGCGGCCGACAACGAGCGGATACAGCAGGAAGGACAGAACGACGGCAGTGAGAGCCGCCAGGATGACCCAAAGCAGCACGAACAGGTCCTAACCTTCAGAATTCAAACGGTGACTAGGCATAGGACAACGGTGCTTGCCAGAGCAAGGCGAAGGCGGCGCCCGAAAGATGAAATCGCGGCAATGTTTGGTCGGCAGGGCCTATCCGACTTGGCTCCAGCGCCCGTCGGGCTGCCGGCAGGCCGTCCCATTTGTGGTCTGCGGCGCGCCGTTGATGAACATGGTATGGGTGAACGGTCGGCAGAAGGAATTGCCCTTTTTGTAGGGCGTGCCGGGTACAATTTGCCCGTTATGCTGGTTTGCCGGGTTGTTCCACGAGGTCGCCTGACCCGCCTGACCAAATTCCAGCGCCTTCTGCTGCGCCTCGGCAGCGAGCTTCTGATCCTGGGCATCCATGCCCGCAGTGCCCGAATTGCGTGTCATCGACCCAAAGAGAGCGTCGGTGCCAAGATTTCCTCCGGTTCCACAGGCGGCAAGCCCAAGCGTCAGCAAGGCAATTGCAAGAATGGATCTCATTGGTCTTCCCCAGCTCAGAAGGACCGAACCGGCCCTCTGCGAGAGGCTGCAATATAAGTGTAACCCCTCAGCGGAGTGTTAAGAATACAAAATCGGGCCAAATTAGGTTGTGGCCGGATCGCGCAAAAGATTTAGGCAGATGGGAGAGTTAGCCGCGCACTGAGCCCCCCGGCCGGAGCATCCTCTAGTGTAAAGTGCCCTTTGTAGAGATGGGCCAGGTCGGCGACGATCGAGAGGCCAAGCCCGGACCCCGGCTTGCTTTCATCGAGGCGCTGCCCCCGCTTGACAGCCTGCTCGCGTTCGGCGCGGGTTAGACCCGGCCCGTCGTCGTTGACCATCACGGATATCGTGTCGTCGCCCAGGCGCCGGGCTGTGACTGCCACTGTGCCTTCTGCCCACTTACAGGCATTGTCCATGAGGTTGCCGGTCATCTCCTCGAAGTCGTGCTTCTCGCCCTGGAACTTGAGGCCAGGATCGATTGACACCGTCAGCTGGATTCCCTTTTCACCGTAGATCCGGTCCAGGGCACGCTTCAACGCATTTAGCGTCGGTTCGACTTCGGTCACACCGCCAATCACCCCCGAGCGCGCCGCGACCCGTGCCCGATCCAGATGGTGCGTGATCTGCGTCCGCATGAGGTCGGCCTGCTCCACAACCTTGTCCGAGAGCGGTCCGTCATGCGCGCGGGCTTCGTTGCTGATAACGCTGAGTGGCGTTTTCAGCGCATGCGCGAGGTTGCCCACATGGGTCCTCGCCCGCTCGACAACGTCGCGGTTGGATTGGATCAGCGCGTTGAGCTCGGTCTGAAGCGGCTTGATCTCGTCGGGAAGTTCCCCCTCCAGCTTTTCCGCATCGCCTGAACGGATCGCGGCAAGGTCGTGGCGGATCGCGCGAAGCGGCAACAGCCCAAACCGCACCTGGAAGAACGTAGCGGCCGTAAGTCCAACGCCGAGAACGACCAGCGCCAGGACTAGCATCGTGGTGAACTGGGCAAGATCCTCGTCGATCTCCGCGGAGTTGCCAGCAACCGCGTAGGAATAGGCCGGCTGCTCCTGGCCGCCCGGCCGGATCTCGCGTTCTTCGATGCGCAGGTTCTCGTCGTCGGGCCCGGTCGCGTAGCTGCGCCGTGTGAGTGTGTCGTCGGGGGGAATGTCTTCGCTGCTTGGGAGGTTCAGCTGCTGGTCGAGCAGCGAATCCGACACGAAAAGCGGGCGCTCATCGCCATCGTCCAATGCCTTGATTTGCCAGTACCAGCCCGAGAACGGGATATCGAAGAGCGGTGCACCAAGACTCTCAGGCGATTCCGGCTCGTCACCGCCTTCGGCAGTGCTCGCAGCAATAAGACTCGTCATATAGACGTCGAGCCGCGCATCGAAATTGCGTTCGATACTCTGGCGGTAAAGGGAGGTCAGCAGTATTGCGGCGATGGGGATCACCACGAGCACCCATGCGGCGGCGGAGACGAAGAGTCGGAAGGCGAGAGATTTAGGCCCCATCGGGCGAGAGCCTTTCAGGGCTAGATTGGATCAATTCTGTTGCGC